>NZ_AP014821.1:2400000-2750036 GCF_001548115.1 Geminocystis sp. NIES-3709
TTAGTAGCGATCGCTCTCCAACCTAAATCTGCTAGAAAACATCCCCATAAAACAGGGCCTAGAAAAGCAAAAACTCCCCTTACGGCGGTATAACGTGCAGTACTCATCACCATGCCTCTTTTAGCCATTTGTAAAGCAAAATGATTTTGTAATTGACTAGCTGTAGCAATACCACCTTTAATAATAGTTGTTTTAGTCACTTGATAAGTTGCAAAATGTATGGCAAATTGTTGAGCAATTTTTTGCAGTAACCAAGGCTTTAGAATCGAACTTACTGCCATTAAGCTACCTCCTTGTAGTAAAATTTTGACAGGATCGTGTTGTAAACTTAGAGGTAAGGGTTCAGGCTGAGGACTTTGGGCAAGGGAATTAATTACTTGATTTTTCAATGATTTTTGTTCAGCAGAAGGCAATTTACGCCATGCTTGTTGTAGTAAGTTTAAGAAAATTTCGCTTTCAATCTCGATCGTTGTCATTTTTTGAGAGTAAGGAATTTTGAGATAACGACAAACTTGAATTAAAACATCTCGATAACATACTTCTTTAGTTTGACCTCGTAATACTGTGATGCCATCAGCCGCCAAGAAACGAAAACGATTTTCTAACATATCTAGCCAAGTTTGTAAGTCGTTACTTTGAACATCCAAAGGATCTGGACTTTTTAAGTAATCAATAGGATTCAAGCGACGAGAAAAAAGAATCTTCGTGACTTGTTGTAACTCATCTTCTGTTGCTAATTCTAACACTGTCCTTAATTCATCTACCATTTTCGTCACACACCATGAAACTGACTTTTTTATTATATAGTAACCCTAAATAATTGGTGTAAATAACTTTCTCGATCGATTTTAGAAGAAACAAGAAATAACTATTTGAGTCATGAGAAAAGATTTTAACTATTATTTTTCTGATATATGTAACATTTTTTAAATAAAAAAAAGATAATTATTTCAGTAATGTTGTATTATTGTTTAATATGAGATTAATATAATTACATATTAAAAAATCCGATTTAGCAGAATAAGTCTCATGACTTAATATTACCTAATGTCCAATCATATGCGATCGTGTTTGAGTCATAATTCGTACTTATGTACTTTAACTTTTCCCCAAATCGGATGAAAAAATGTCTATATATTTACTTATCAGGAGGAAAAGATAATTTTATGCAGTAGCATTTTATGAAATATTAAAGTTTCTTCTGGTTTAGGAAAATAAGGTGTTTTTTTTCTGATCTTTTTTGTCACGATAGTAAGAGTAGTTATAGTAATAATAATTATTCTCACTGTCAGAAGTGAAGCAATTAAGAATTAAGCCGATAACATTAACTTCTGCTTGGGTTAAAGATTCTTTTATACCAGCTAACATAGAAATTTTTACTTTACTCTGACGTACAACCATTAACATTCCATCACTCATTCTGCCCAAAATTTGAGCATCTGCCGCTACACTAATAGGGGGTGAGTCAATAATAATTAAATCATAGTGGGTTTTCATTTCCTCAAGTATATCTATCATTTGAGAAGAACCAATTAAAGCGACAGGGTTAGACTTACTGTTACCGGCAAGTAATAAATCTAAATTAGGCATAACGGGAATTGTCGATTCTGAGAGTAAAATATTCTTTTCTGAGTGCAATAACTCACTTAATCCAAATTCTTTCTCTGTACTTCCCCAAATTTTCTTTTGTCCAGGTTTTCTTAAATCGGCCTCAATCAATAAGACTTTTTTCCCTAATTCGGAAACTGCGATCGCAATGTTCGCCGCAATGGTTGATTTACCTTCTTTAGCAACACTACTGGAAATAGTAATGACTTTTAGAGGTTTTTCTTCTGTATCCATAAATTTGAGACTCGCACCAATAGCACGAAAATTCTCACAAATGGAAGAAGATGGATTATTCTTCACAGGAAGACTACTTGTAATATTATCAGTTTTATGACGATAAAAATGGTAAAAATAGGGAATTTTTCCTAATACTGGTTGTTGAAAATACTCTCTAATTTGCTCAATATTATTAACTCCGTTATCTAATTGTTCTAATAAATAAGCTAATAATGAACTTGCTAAAATACCGGCTAAAAAACCTTGAATTAAATAAGTAAAACTACTATTTGTAGTAGGTTCTGTCGGTATAGAGGCAAATTCAGCCGATCGAATATTTCCTTGAGTATTATTAAGGGCTATTTGTGCATCTTGATAATTTTTAATTAAATTTTGTAATAAGTCACTTCTAGCATCTAATTCTCGTTGTAATTGTTCTTGTTCAAACTCTAAATTAGGTAAAGTATCAACTCTTTCTCGATAATTATTAATTAATTGATTTAAAGATTTTAATTGTGCTTCTAAACTTTGAATATCTCTTTCGACCGTGCCATATTCCGCTAATAAATTGCTTTGAGTTGAACCGGGTTGATAAATTTTATCTAAATCTTCTTTGGGTAATTCTCCTTGAATATTAATATTTTGAGCATATTTTTTTAATTGTTCTTCTAAAATTTTTTTTTCTTGTTCTAAAGTAATTAATTGAGGGTGTTTATCACCCAAACTAACTTTTTGCTGTTCAATTTTAAGATTAATTTCTTGGATTTGTTTAACTAGAGAAGCAACCATAGGAGATTCATTGACAAAACTAGAAGTAATACCAGTTTCAGAATCTATAGGAAATATTTTTCTTAAAGAATCTCTACGAGATTTTTGAGCCGCCAATTGAGATTCTATTTCGGCGATTTGACCATCTAATTGACCAATAATATCAATGGTAGAAGTTGCTTCGGCAGTTATGTCTAAAATGCGATTATTTTGTTTAAATTCTTTTAATTTTTCGGCAGTTATCTCTAATTCTTTTTGACTTTCAGGAATTTGCTTTTCTAAAAAATTGGCTAATTCTCTAGTTTGAGTGACTTTTTGTTCTCTGTCTAATTGTACATAATTTCTGATCCAAGCATTGACTATTTCAACAGCTTTTTCTGGATCTTTATCTGTAAATGACAATACAATTACATCAGTGTTTTGTGGATTGACAGCAACTAAATTTCCTACTAACTTTTTCGGATCTAATTTTAGAGGTAATTGTAAATCTTTGATAACTTTTTCTGCCAAAGAATTAGACTTAATTAATACTAAATCATTGCTTAATTTTGTTTGGGAAGATAAAGCAAAAGGATCGGCAATATTAGGACTTTTTGTCTCAAAAATAATAGTACCACTAGCTTTATAAAGAGGAATTACTTTTTTCGATCGCTCATAACCTAAAAAGAAGAATATAATGGCAAAAACTAGGGATACAGGAAGCCATCTTTTACGAATAATTTTGAAATAAATTAACAATTCTTCCATGAGATTAATTATTTAGAGAATGGCGGATAATATATGCTTAATAAATAATAATATAACGTTTCTAGGACTCATCTAAGTTTACTGGTTAAGGTAGGGAAAAGGTAAAAGTTAAGGGTTTCAATCATGTTTAAGAATTAATAAAAAACGTAAGTTAAATGCCTCTTAGCTTAGGAATCATCTAAGTTCAATGTTGGAAGGTAGGAAATAGGTCATAGAAAGCAAAATATTAGCTATCAACTGTCAACTGTTAACTGTCATCTATTCAATTTATTCTGCGCAACGTCCGTTAATTTCCACTAAATCGATCGACTACCAATGCAGTATTAGCAATAATTCCTAGTATTTGGGCAAAAGGATTAATGATAGCAAAAGTAGCGTCCGAAGCTACAGCTAAATTGGATCGTTCGACAAATATCACATCATTATTTAATAATGGAGGATTATTTTCATCACTTAAGGGGGAGCTAAAATCGACTTTGATCGATCGTCTAGTTACTGTACCATCAGGGTTGAGCCGTATTAATTCAGCAACGCTTTCATTAGCACGACGATTGTCAAATCCTCCGGCTTGTAAGAGTGCTTGTTGTAAACTTACGTTAGGGGGTAATTGTTTTACTCCAGGAGTTTTGACTTCTCCTACCACACTAACATTAATCGTATTGGGAGAAAAACTAGCGATCGCAACTTGACGAACTTCACTATCTTTAATGGTTTCTATGGTAGGAATAAAAACTCGATCGCCGTTTTGCAATAAAGCATCTTCTCTAAACTTTCCTGTTTGTAATAATTCCCATAAATTAACTTTAACTATTTGTTCTTGCCCTGATGGTAATGTACGCCTAACTTCAATATTACGAATATCTGCTTTTGCCGTTAAACCCCCTGCGGTTTTAATTGCCCTTGTAGCTGTGGGTATTCCAGCTAAACCTTCTTGATTACGAATGGTTGTCGTGTTTTGAAAATTTAAACTATCGGTTAAACTATTGGCTCTTACATCATCACCACTTAAAGTATAAGGGCCAGGTCGATTGACTTCTCCCACAATACTAACGGTAATAGGAATACTTAAATTAGCTGAGAAATTAGCTGTGGCTACTCTCAATACTTCTACTGGGTTAATTTCTTCGGCACTGGGAATAATTATTCGATCACCATCTCTGAGGATAATATTTTGACTTAAATCACCTTTTTCCAAAAAATCCCAAAAATTCACAGGAATAATGTACTCTTGACCTTTATAATTACGAACAACTTGGACTCGACGACTATCGGCGGAAGCATTAATACCATTGGCTAATTGTAATGCACTAATCAAATTAGGAAATTTTCGTCCTTGACTTGTTCCTGTTGAACCTTCAAAGGGAATAGAATAAGATCCAGGAGTTCTAATTTCTCCGACAATAGCAACAGTAATAGGACGAGGTGAAACTAAATTAATACTTACGATCGGATCTTTTAGTAGTTCTGAACGAACATATTCATCATAAATAAGAGCTTCCGTTTCTGCTAGAGTTAATCCCACCACAGAGAGACGATTAATTAAAGGTAAATTAATAGTTCCATCTACTAAAACTTGGTATTCCTTACTATATTCGGGTACATTAAAAATATCTAAGGAAATAACATCACCAGAATCAAGAGTATAAGGAAATTGTTGACTCGGATTAGATTGTCGTGAAGTATCGTATTTAAAATTGTTTGTATTGCTATTGGTGGGGGAGTTGGGAGATAAAGGTTTTAATGGTTGTCTAGGACTGATATTTTGAGCTAAAAGTAATGGAGAATAACCTAAAACAAAAATAGAAGTTAACAGTAATCGATCGTAGAAATTGGTCTTAATCATAAACTAATTATAATAATGTTTTATTGAAACTATAAGTATTAAGGGAACATTAATTTTATCAAGGTAAGAAAAACAAGGAGCTTAAATCTTTTGCTTTATTATCATAAATTCTACTGTCGCAGAATATTCAATTAATCTTGTTTAACCTCAAAACCTATCTAAAGTTAACAGACAAAAGTTATAATTTGATGTTACTCCAAAATTATTATCTCCTGCCGATCTTCACTGAAAATCAAGTTATTAACTCCCAAAGTATATTTAAAGTTTTCAATGAGTCGTGTAAAAAAATATAGTGCCATTGAGAGAGATTTATCTGTGCGGATATTTTTTTGATTCATAACGAATCCCTTCAATAATCTCCATATATTTATCTACTGCAATATTCTTACTAAAATTGTTACAAAAATATTGTCTAGCATTGTATCCCATTTTTTCACAAAGTTTTTTATTATGATATAAGTTCAAAAAGAAATTTGCTAATCCCTCAGCATCTCCGTTTCTAAAACTCTCTCCACATTGAGCCTTGACAACTAATTGTGTCAAGAATGATGTTTCCGGGCAAATAACTCCTACCACATTTCCTGCGGCTAAAGTGGAGTAAAGTTTACTAGGTGCAACAACTCCATCCATATCTTCCGCAATAGAAATTAAAGATATATCACAAGCAGTCAGAGAATAAGGTAAGATTTCTTTTTTTTGATAGGGAAGGAATAAGACATTTTTTAACCCTAATTTGTCCATTTTATCCTTGAGAGGCTTTTGTTGAGCACCACTACCAATAAATAAAAATTGAAAATTATCCTGATATTCTGTCAGGAGATATGCAGCCGAAATTATTGTATCCATATCATGACAACGTCCCATATTTCCTGAATAAATTATGGTAAATTTTGTGTGTAGTCCGTATTGTTGTGCAAACCAATTATCTTCTTTATTCAAGGGTTTGATCATGTTACCATCAGCCCAATTATGAACTACCGTGATTTTATGTTTAATAGATGGACAGCTTTCAATAATTCGCTTTTTCATAGAGTCTGACAAAACAATAATTTCTTGAGCATTAATCCATGTGTGATGATTTAATATACCCCATAATTTGACGATCGCATGATTTTTTGGCAAAACCTTCAATTGATAAAGAATATTAGGATATAAGTCATAAATAATGCAAATATATTTTTTTCTCCAGATTAAATGAGCAAAAAAACCTAGCCAAGTCATAAATGCAGGAGCAGTGGTAATGATTAGTAGATCATCTGTTTTTTGATAACGAATAAGATGAAAAAAAGCTCTGATAAAAAACAAAATACTGTTAACTGCTTTCCCTCTAATACGATCGGGCCAAACTCTTGAACTCCTTGTTCTTTTTATATTAACTCCCTTAATAATTTCATCTCTCGGTGCTTCTTTAGTATCGAAGGCGTAAGCAGGTTGACCACTAAAAACCCGAACTTTCATTCCTTTTTCACTCAATGCAATGGCTAGTTCTTCGATTAACTGTCCTGTCGGGGCATAGTCTGGGGGAAAAAACTGATTTAAAATTAAGATGTGATATTGATCATCAGAATTATAATAATTTATCATCATTCAAAGTGTAATTTTGATTCTCTGGAACCCTATATTATTAAACAAACATTGAGCGTTGTAACTAAAAATATTAACTACAGTTACGCAAATTTAAAATGAGTTATTAGGAGTTATGGGTCAAATGTAAACTAGAAAGTTGTCGCTATCTAATTTTTTAATTTGTTGTCTCATCTAGTTTTTTCTATTAAGTTATTTAACATTCTTCTAATTTCGTTACTTCATTTTAGTAATAGCTTTAATTTTTCAAATAAGATCATCAAGACATAATTACCAAATAAGTTTCTAATTACTTAAGATAATGGTTAACAATAGGAAGATGATCCATATAAATACCTAAGTATTTTCCTTTCGCAATATTAACAGAAATTGACACGGCAGTTTTTTGAATTTTGGGAGTTAATCCATCAATTTCAGGAGTTGTTTGAAAGAGTTTCTGTTTTTTATAAAATAGCCATTAGCCTCCCTTTAAAAAGGCGAAAATAAATTTGAAATCTCTTTTTCTAAGAAGCATTTAGGATAATCATTAAGTAGCATCTTCGGTGAACAAAAACTTTTAAAACAGACTCTAATTAATAGAGAAGTGTTAAAGTAACTTGATTACAAGTAATCTTGAAATTCATTGCTTTGTGTCAAAGGATTAAATCTTTATAATTTTTTACCTTTTTATTATGATTAAACCTGAATATTATTAAACAAAATCCTTAGAGCCTAATATTTCTAATCTTTTTTTGTGTAACTTACAAAATTGATACTTAATTAAATTATACCCAACACTTCTCATTCCATAACATATTTATAGGTTTACAACTTTGTTTTTTTAATTTTAAGAAAATTTCATAGAAGAATATATTGATAGTGAATAAATAACTTCATATCACAAAAAAACTAAACTTGATAATAATTACGATACCAATTAACAAATTTTTCTACTCCTTTTTCAATAGGAGTTTTAGGACTAAACCCCACATCTGTAATTAAATCATCTACGTCAGCGTAAGTTGTTAAAACATCACCCGGTTGCATCGGTAAAAACTCTTTGATAGCAGTTTTTCTCAGGGATTTCTCGATTACTTCGATTAAATGCAATAATTCTACAGGTTGATTATTACCAATATTATAAAGTTTATAGGGTGGGACTCCTGAAGGTATTTTTTCCATAACTTTTTCTATCCCCACAACAATATCATCAATATAAGTAAAATCTCTCTGCATTTTTCCGTAGTTGAAAACACGGATTGGTTTTTCTCCTAAAATGGCTTTTGTAAATAAAAATAATGCCATATCTGGACGACCCCAAGGGCCATATACTGTAAAGAAACGTAATCCAGTACTAGGAATTTTGTAGAGATGACTATAGGTATAAGCCATTAATTCGTTGGCTCTTTTTGTAGCGGCATATAAACTGACAGGGCAATCAACAGGATCGTTGGTACTGAAAGGAATTTTACTATTCATGCCATAAACGGAGCTAGAGGAAGCAAAAACGAGATGTTTAACAGGATTGTGGCGACAACCTTCGAGAATATTTAAAAACCCAACGACGTTACTTTCTGCATAAACATGAGGATTTTCGAGAGAATACCTAACTCCTGCTTGGGCGGCGAGGTTAACGACTATATCAAATTTTTCCTGTTTAAACAGTTTATCAATGCTATTTCGATCGTGCAAATCCATGAAATGAAATTGAAAGTTATCTAATTTTTCTAATTCCTGAAGACGGGCTTTTTTTAGAGAAACATCATAATAGTCATTAAGGTTATCAATGCCTATTACTTGATTATTTTGTTTTACAAGGGATTGAGAAAGATGAAAACCAATAAAACCAGCGGCACCCGTGACCAAAATTTTATTCATAAATCAATATTTATAGATAATAATTCTTCATAGTTTAGCTTTAATGGTAAATCTAAGGTATTTTTTTGTTTATTGCCAGACTAAAACTTTAGCTTCATAAGTACCTAAGTCGATCGTCATTCCATTATCTCCTGATTCCATTTCATAATTGCCTGTCCATTCATGCCATTTACCATTAGCTGGAAAATTAGGAATATGATAACCTGCCCGAAAAGTATCAGAAAAATTCACTATGATTACAATACGAGATCCTTCCTCATTCCATCGGGTATAAGCTAAGATACCCGCCTCGTTATTTTCATGGAAAAAATCAATGTTTTCTGTCCACAATGCGCGATTATTTTTACGCAATGAAATTAAACCTTTATAATATTCGAGTAAATTTTTATTTAAGTCATTCTCTAAAAGTTGCCAATCGATTTTTGAGGATTCCATTTTTTTATACTTATACTCTCCTAATTCTTCTCCCATCCAAATCATCGGTATTCCGATCGCCGTCATTAATATTGCAACGCCTAATTTAATGCGTTTAAAGGCTTCTTCATAAAAGATATTTCGATCGCTCAATTCTGCCATCAAATGATTATGATCATGATTAGTGAGATAATTTACCACATTACTCTCACCCATAAAACCTTGTCGTTTGCAGTCGATAACATCCTTGAGACTTTCTAAATCAAATCCATCTCCACAAATGTGAGTCATTATCGTGTTATAAAAACTTTCATGCCAACAACTATCCATCGGCCCTTCTGCATTAGTAATAGTTGTAGTTTCAGGGATATGTTCTGCGATCGTGAAAAAAGGCTTTATTCCTGCGGTTTGTTTGCCTTGCCCAACAATCCAGTGCATAAAATCATAATTATCGATTTGTCTAGCGGCATCAAGACGAATACCGTCAATATGATACTCTTTGATCCAAAAGATTAAATTATCTCCAACAAATTCCCAAGCTGGATGTATTTGTAAATTCTCATCATATAAATCATAATTAAATTCAGGCCCCCAATTATTATCAGGATCTCGGGGTGAGTGATGATACCAATAATCATAGTTAATTTTAGTGAGAGGTGCTTCTGATTCTGAATGATTATAGATTACATCTAGGATTACACGAATTCCTTTTTCATGGCATGAGTCAATAAGTTGTTTTAAGTCAGAAGTTGAGCCATAACTGGATTCAGTGGCAAAAAAATGTCGAGGGTTATAGCCCCAACTATGATCTCCCGGATACTCATTGACGGGCATTAATTCAATGGCATTGATACCTAACTCGCAAAGATAATCTATTTTTTCGATAATGTCTTGATATTTACCACGAATTTTATTATCTTTTTCTCCTCCTGAAAAATCACCTACATGAAGTTCATAAATTACTAATTCTCGATCGGAGGGTAAATTTTTATCATCATGTTTCCAAATATAGTCATCTACAATACGATCGCCGTCTTTAATGATAATGATAGCATTTTGAGAAGAATTATCAATATCAGTAGCACAAGGATCAATTACATCTACCCATTCATTAGGTTCAACAAACCAACTAAGAGATTGAACACGAAATTTATACTGATAACCTCCATCATCTAATAGAACAGAAGTACGAAAATATCCATCATCACCTTTTTTCATGGGAATTTCTTTCCATTCAGAAAAAGAACCCATTAAGGTTGCACCCTCATTATAGGGAGCAAACAACTTAAATTCAATAGAATTATTCATAAATAATTTACAAACTAGGAATTAAGAATTAAAAAATTATCTCTAGTCTTAAACATCTTCTCATTCTTTATCACTTATTACTGATTATCTTCTGTTTCTGGCTTCAGGACTGTTATAAATAGAATTTCGGACAAATTCGATCGATTGTCCATTCATAACTAAGTTTTGAAAATACTCTGATCCCCTTTCATCAGCATTACGACCTAAAAACTCTTGGTAGATTTTATTAATAGCTTGATTAAGTTCTGGTTTACTGGCAACTTCACGACGCACTTGCACTAAAGACCAATTTTGATCATTTATTTTTTGAGTATAATTTTTTAGGTCATTAGAATCAGCGTTACGTCCTAAAACTTGAATATAGATATTGTTGATTTTGTCTTCAACACGAGTATTATTACTACTATTATTGTTCCTTCTGTTTACAGCCTCAGGACTATTGGCAACCGCATTTCTGACATAATCAATATTTCTACCATTAACAATTAAATTTTGAAAATACTGTAATCCAGCAGGATCAATATTTCTTCCCAGTATTTCTTGATATATGCTTGTAATTGCTTGATTGGTTTCTGAATTGCGAGCAATATCATTTCGTACTTGTTCAAAAGACCAATTTTGATTATCAACTTTTTGAGTATAATTTTTCAATTCACTAGAATTAGCGTTACGCCCTAAAACCTGAAGATAAATACTGTTGATTTTTTCTTCAACACGAGAATTATTGATGTTATCGTAATTATTTCTGCTTCTGGCTTCAGGACTATTAGCGATCGCATTTCTGACAAAATCAATGTTTTCACCATTAACAACTAAGTTTTGAAAATACTGAAATCGAGCAGAATCAATATTGCGTCCTAAGTACTCTTGATACATTCTGTTGATAATTTTATTAAATTCTTGGTCATTGGAGGCAATATCACGGCGCACTTGATTTAAAGACCAATTTTGATTATTCATTTTTTGGCTATAATTTCTCAATTCATCAGAATTAGCATTACGTCCTAAAACCTGAACATAGGTATTATTAATTTCTCCATCAAAACGTGAATAATTATTGTTGTTATTATTATTATTGTTGCCCTTATTATCGTTATCTCGATACCTGAAACTACCATATCCCGGACAATTAATAATATTCTGATTACGTACACAAGTTATTTTTTGAGATTGAGCTAATACGGGAGTAGCACTTATTAAACTGATAGATAATAGAGTTCCAGTTAAAAGAATAGTAGAAGTTTTCATAATTAACACTCCAAGAGTTGTTATTCGTTATTTGTAATATAGTAATATTCATTTTGCCTAGGGAAATGTAAAAACTTAGAAATATCCAAAGTTTCCCTTTAACCTTTACAAATGAAATTATCATCGAGCATAGATATATTTAATGAAACTCACACCAATCCAACCTAAAAGAGCATAGACAACAATTGCGACTAACACATTGAGATCGAAAACGTTAGCACCACCGACGGGATTTGATCCACCTTCTGTAACAGGACTGATAAATAAGGTAGAAAAGGGTGCAATGAAAGGATCAGAGAGGTTATAAATAAATTGGGTAAACTGATTCTCTGTATTTGCCCCTGTAAAACGGAGAAAGAAGCGTAAGGTAAGCAATACTTCTAAAAATCCAATTAGAATGTAAATGCTATTAAGAATCCAGACAAATGAGGAATTTTGTTGACCAGTTTTTAATCTTCTCTCTTCTTTTTGTAGTAAGAAGGCTTCTTCTTCTTGTTTAAGTTCTTGTCGTCGATCGACATTGCTTTTATCATAAGGATCTTGACTCATTACACAAATCTCCAAATTAATAATAGGTGCGTAACTTTTCGATTATTAGTATCAAAGTATTTTTGAAAATTAAATTCGACGACCGATCATCAAGTTGTAAACTATTCCAATAAGGGCTAAAACTAAAAGTAAGTGGATTAAGCTACCACCAACGTTAATAGAGAACCCTAATAACCAAAGGATTATTAGAATGCCAACACCAGTCCAAATCATATTCAACATTTTTTTTACCTCTTAAATAATTAATAATTCCTAATTCTTAATCCCTTATTGCTAATTGCCTTTAACATCCTCTACTGTATTACGGGCTTGACTTTCTAATTGTTTGGCTTTACCCATTGATTGATCTTTGGTATTACCTGTCATATTTCCGATCGCTTCTTGAGTTTTACCTTCAATATTTTTTGCTACAGCCTGAGCTCTTCCTTTTAGACTCATACTGTCTTTTATATCTTCGGTTTTATTACGAACCTTACTTTCCACTTGTTTGGCTTTACCCATGAATTGATCTTTTGGATCACCTTTCATATTACCGATCGTTTCTTGGGTCTTACCTTCAATATTTTTACTAACTGCCTTTGCTTTACCTTCTCCCCACCACGCTATTTGATTACTTGGAGGGTTCATTGATGACACTCCCAATTTTGAAGCGTAGCTAGTTTCATCGATAGCACCAAAAGCGGTAGCTGTTGAAATTACGAAAAATAAGGTAATTGTTATAAACAATAACTTACGAGCTTGTTCAAATAAAATCATGTTATTCTCCAAAAATTTAAAATGTTGTTTATTGAATTATTTTTGTTCAAAAATCTTACTTATTTAGTTGAAAGCATCGCATCACTAGCTTCAGCTTTTATATCTTTTGTCGCCTGACGATCTTCTTTTTCTGCACCTTTAGTTTTTCCACTAGGTTTATAGTCTGGGTTTTGAATCGCATTACTGATACCGTCTTGAGTCTCAGTATCGAATTTTTGAGATTCTTCCATTTGTGACTCTGTTTTACCTTCAAGATTTTTGTCACTTGCCTCTGTTTTTTCTTCTCCCATAGCTATTTGATTAACAGGAAGATTAACCGATGACATTGACAATGTTAAAGTAGAACGATCGTTTCCAATAAAACCAAAAGCTGTAGCTGTTAAGAACAATAAAACTACACTAATAGTTATAAATAATAACTTTCGTGCTTGTTGAAATAAAATCATTTTCTTCTCCAAAAAATTTAATATTTTAAGATTTGTATTTATGTTTCGTCAATTATTTATTAAACAGTGGAATTCGCTAAATTAATTTATAGATTATACGGTTTATTATTAACTTATAATTATCTAGCTAATCCACTCTAAAAGTGTCTTATAGCAAAATTATCTTGATGGGATTAACCCTCGAAACAAAAGTTAGAGATCAGAGTGTTAGTCGGTCGCTTTTTTTGCTTCATCTTTAACATCTTCAACAGTGTGTTTAACTTTAGCTTCTGCTTGTTTTGCCTTTCCAGCTACTTGATTTTTAGGATCATCCGTCATATTTCCATAGGTTTCTTGAATTTTTCCTTCAACATTTTTAGCCGTTGCTTTAGCTTTATCTTTTAAGCCCATAATCTATTTTTAATTTATTTTAAAAATTTGGTTAAATAACAAGCTAATTTTTACTATTATTAAAAATTTACGCACCTTAAGTTCAAAGTTATATTTAAAAATATTTTATAAAATTTAAACAAACTTTTATTAAGTATATAGCAATAAAAATTAAGGTTAAAAATTAACTTATTACTCTTTTATATTAATTCTAATTCTATAAAGACTGTGTACGATATAGTACATAAAATAATATTTTTAAATTAAACAGCGTTATCTATATACTTTTGAGAGAATATTAAGAAAATATGTTATAAAAAATAACCCTAAATATAAAGACTATTTTTAACTAAGTTTTTGTTATTGATTAATTAAGTTTTTGTTATTGATGAAGATCTAAAGTCCTCTAGTCTTAATCTTTATCAGTAAATATTGATTCGTTTAAGGCTTATATTGATCGAGTAAGTAATTTTACGGAAGTTGCGAAAAAAAATATTAACAACAGTGAAAATAGAAAAAAATTTGAACAAATATAGTTAATATGACTTATAAATAAGTTAATATCTTTACAAATATTCAAGAATTAACAATTGAGGGGGACAACCTTGTCTTTATTCTTATCTCGAACCCACGGCGAAAACCATTATAATCGCAAATCATCTCCTACAAAAACTAAAAGAAAACAACCTCCTTCCAGAAAACCCTCTGGAGTCGGCACAAGTTCTCTTAATGGCAGAGTCATTAAAACAAGTAATGTGGTTTCTCCCAATCAATCCATTACATCGGAGAATAAGTCGAACGATAGTTTAGGAAATGTCATACTCAGTAACGTTTTCCGATTAGCAATTATCGGGGTAGGCATGGGAACTATTTTTGGAAGTATTTTGGCAAATATTGATTTAACTAAGCCTTTATTTCCTGATGTAAATTTACCTTTTATTGATAGTTTGTTAACAAAAATTACTCAAAATAAATTAGAAGTACCAACAAATACTATTGAGTCTCAACGTAAAAATGAATCAGAGGAAAAAACTAATAATAATGAATCTCTGACATTTACTCAAGAATTAGGAGATCTGAAAAACAAATTTATTCAATTAAAAACTAAGTATCCGAACTTAGAACCGGGTGCGTTTTTTGTGGACTTAGATAACGGCTCTTTTGTAAATTTTAACGGCACAACCACTTTCTCAGCCGCTAGTACCATCAAAATCCCTATATTGGTGGCATTTTTTCAAGATGTAGATGCAGGAAAAATTTATTTGGATGAACAACTTGCCACTAGTGCTAAAAATATCGGTAGTGGTTCAGGTGGAATGCAATATCAACCAATAGGTACAAAATATACTGCGATTCACACCGCTACAGAAATGATTATTAATAGTGATAATACTGCTACTAATATGATTATTGAGCGTTTAGGAGGTAAAGATGAATTAAATAAACGATTTAAAGAGTGGGGATTAGATGTCACATTAATTAATAATTCTTTACCTGATTTAGAAGGTACAAATACCACCAGTCCAAAGGATTTAGCCATTACCTTAGCTAAAGTTAATCAAGGAGAATTGATCTCTTTACGATCGCGCGATCGATTGTTAGATATAATGAGACAAACTCGCACCAGAACCTTATTACCCCAAGGCATCGAAAAAGATGCAACGATCGCCCATAAAACAGGGGATATAGGCACAATATTAGGAGATGCAGGAATTGTGGATATACCGACAGGAAAACGATATATCGGGGGAGTTTTAGTTAAACGTCCTTATAATGATTATTCCGCTAGAACATTGATACAAGAAATTTCCCGCACTGCCTATCAACATTTTAAATGGTATCAACCACGTCCCTCTTTACAAACTTCTTCTAATGCCTCTAATACAACATCAAGCAATTAATTAGGGGTTGCTGAAAAAGTTTTTTGGTGAGGGTAGGAGAGAGGAGTTAGGACAGAGGAGATAGGAGACGATAAGAATTGACTTAAACATTGAAATTGTTAAGGGTTTTTTATCAACTATTTAACCTAATACCTAATACCTTGCTCTTACCTATAAATCTGGCATTGAACTGAAGTGGTTAACTGGCTCGTTTATAAGCCTCGTCTAGCACTTCTGAAAGAGTTGGATGTGCGTGGATATTAAAAGCTAAATTATGCACTGATTCCCGATTGGCGATCGCATTAGCCGCCTCTTGAATTAAATCTGAAGCATGAATCCCGATAATATGAACACCGAGTAACTCTCCTGTATCTTTACGATAAATTATCTTTGCGATACCATCAGTTTCTTTCTCTGCAAGGGCTTTAGAATTACCTTTAAAGAAGGTTTTAGCTGTTGCTACTTCAAAATTTTCATTTTTCCCCAATTCTTTTGCCTGAGGTTCATTTAAACCCACATAGCTGATTTCGGGATGGGTGAAAGCCGCCGCCGGGATACTACGATAATCGATCGATTTTTCGTTGCCACACATATTCTCTACGGCTATAATACCCTGTCCTGAAGCCGCATGGGCTAACATCATTTTACCGTTAGCATCACCCACTGCCCAAAGATGAGGTACAACTTCACCATTTTTCAATACCTGCATTTTGTCGTTAACAGGGATAAAACCTCTTTCTGTTTCAATACCGAGATTTTCTAAGCCTAAGTTTTTGGTAGCGGGGATTCTTCCTGTTGCCACCAAACAAGCATCCACTTCTAATACTTCTACTACTTCTTTTGTTTTAGCATCAGTAAGTTCGATCGTAACTGGATTACCGGGGGTAATTTTGGTAGCGAAAACTCCTGTATAGGTTTCGATGTCACGACTATTAATTAAAACTTTTTCTGCAATTTTAGCAATATCTGGATCAAAGGTAGGCATTAATTGATCTAACGCTTCAATCATAGTAATTTCACTACCCAACGCTGTATAAACATCAGCAAATTCTAAACCAATATAACCACTTCCAATAATGGCTATCCACTGGGGTAAAGATTCCAATTTGACAGCTTGATCGCTAGTATAAACGGTTTTGCCATCAACTTCCACACCTCTAGGCACGAAGGGAGTTGAGCCGGGGCAGAGCATAATTTCTTTAGCAGTAAAAACTTTTTCGCCGTTGTCGGTGATAACTCCTACTTTTTGAGATGCTAAAACTTTTCCCCAACCTCTAATAATATCCACCTTAAGACGGGTTAAACTATTAGTTAAATCTGATTGAATTTTGCTTACTAAATCGTTAGCATGATCAGCTATGAGTTTTCGATCGAAACTAACACCACCAACATTAACTCCCATACTCTGTAAATGTTCGTTATGGGATAATTCTCTCACTTTGCCTGATGCGGCTAACAAGGCTTTAGAAGGGATACAACCACGATTAACACAAGTGCCTCCCATATCTCCCGCTTCGACAATAGCAGTTTTCAAACCCATTTTAACAGCATGAAGTGCCGCGCCATGACCACCAACACCAGCACCTATAATGATTAAATCATAATCAAACTGACTCATATTCTTTATTATAAAAATTCGATCGAGATAACCTTTCTATTTTAAAGTTGATGGGATGTTTCAGGCAAAGTAATTATTAGCTGATAGTTGACAGTTGACAGTTGACAGTTGACAGTTGACAGTTGACAGTTGATTGCTAATTACTAATTGCCGATATTTTGGTTTGCGTAACCTCAGTAAATATATATGATGAAAATAGAGCAAATAAACTTATACAATTTATCGATACCTTTCATTCATCCATTTAGATTTAGCAACGGTGAATTATTAAGTCATACTTGCTTAATTGTCGCTGTAAAAAGTGAAGGTATAACGGGATGGGGAGAATGTCCAACTTTTGAGCAACCTTATTATACTTATGAAACAATTACTACTGCTATTCATATTCTCAAAGATTTTTTAATCCCAAAACTTTTGGGTAAAAATATTAATTCTCCTACAGAAATCAGGGAGTTGCTCGGTTTTGTGCGAGGACATAATATGGCAAAATCAGCTTTAGACTGTGCTGTTTGGGATGTCTTTGCTAAACAAAAGAATATTCCCTTATCTCAATTATTAGGAGGTGTTAGGGATAAAGTAAAGGTGGGTGTTAGTGTTTCTTTAGAGAAAGATATAGAGTTGTTATTAGCAAGAGTGGGGCATTATGTTTATGAAGGTTATCAAAGGATTAAGTTAAAAATTTCTCCCCAATGGGGAATAAAACCCTTACAAGCAGTCAGAGAAAAATATCCCGATTTGATGTTGATGGCTGATGCTAACTCTGCTTTTACCCTTGATGATTTACCTTTATTTCAAGAGATGGATAAGTTAAACTTGGTGATGATCGAGCAACCTTTGGCTTATGATGATTTATTAGATCATAGTTATCTACAATCTTCCATTAAAACTCCTATATGTCTTGATGAAAGCATTAACTCTGTTCATGATACTCGATTAGCGATCGAGCTTAAATCAGCACAGGTAATTAACTTAAAAATTTCGAGGGTTGGAGGTATAACAAATGCTTTAGAAATTCATGATTTATGCCAACAAGCGGGAATCAAATTATGGTGTGGAGGAATGCTAGAATCAGGAATAGGTAGAGCGACAAATCTACATATCGCTAGTTTACCGAATTTTGTTTTACCGGCGGATATTTCTGCTACTAACCGCTATTTTGAGGAAGATATAACTAATACTCCTGCCCAATTAAACTGTGCAGATTCAACTATTGATGTACCAAAAAATATCGGTATTGGAGTAGAAGTTGTAGAAGAAATGATTTTCAAGTATCAAATCTAGCCTAAGGATATAGTAGAATATTAAGTTATTTTAAGAAATGTCTCGGAATCATAAAATATCCCGTACTTTTAATGGTGCTGAAAATTATCACAACATCGCTCAATAATATTCTACAAGATAACATCACGATCACTGGTTCTTGCTCGATCGCCCTTGGTAATTTTGATGGCATTCATAAAGGACATCAGCAGGTAATTCAGCCCATTTTTGACTATCCCGATTCAACTCCTTCTTTAGTAACTTTCATACCTCATCCTGAAGAATTTTTTACTGGGACAAAAAAACTACTTCTTACCCCTATTCCTGAAAAATGTAGAATATTAGAACAATTGGGAGTTGAACAATTAATATTATTACCTTTCGATCAAGAATTAGCCCATTTAAGTCCAGAAGAATTTATTAATAAGATTTTAATTAAATATATTAAAGCTCAATTTATTAGTGTTGGAGAAGATTTTCGATTCGGTTATCAAAGACAAGGCAATGCTGAATATTTACAAATATTAGCGAATAAATATGATGTAAAAGTAAGCATTACTAAAGAACAAAATTTAACTATCAATCAAGAGTCAATAAGAATTAGTAGTTCTTATATTCGGGAGAGTCTTGAGTCAGGGAAAACTGAATTAGCGAAAGAAATGTTAGGACGAGAATATCAAATTTGTGGGAAAGTTATTGAAGGAAAAAAATTAGGCCGACAAATAGGTTTCCCTACAGCAAATTTAGAAGTTGTGCCAGAAAAATTTTTACCAAAAATTGGAGTTTATATCGTTAAAGTGGGATTTGATAATAAGAATTATTGGGGAGTAATGAACATAGGAAAACGTCCTACTATTGATGGTAAAAATATCTCGATCGAGGTTCATTTACTAGATTTTAATGGTAATTTATACCATAAAAATTTAACGTTGAAATTAATTAAGTTTCTGCGTTCTGAACAAAAATTTTCTTCTTTAGATGAGCTAAAAACACAGATACAGCTTGACACAAACCAAGCATTTTTTTTTCTGGAACATCAATATTCGCTTAAAAATAAGATGTAAAAAATAATTATAATATTTGACTTATGCAGAAAATGATAATCTCAATAATGTTATACTTTGAACCAAAATGACCTAATTTTTACGTTAAAATAGATAATAGTCAAAAGATAAAAGTTTTATCAATTTTTTGTTTATTAAAATGTTTAACTTTTACGAGTTGAGAACAAGTTTAGCTTGATAAGTTTAAATGTTCCTAAGTATTTTCTAAGTATATTTTCGGATATTCTGTTTATTTGTGCCTTTTTTCTGTATATTATACTTAGTGGTTTTTTTTACCCATCAAGTCCTGACACTATATTTCATATTTTTATTACAATATCATCTTCATGACTCACACTTTCCTTTTAGAACCTAGCAGTTGGATTATTAAAGGTACATGGCTTGATAAAAATCAAACTTCTTACCCTTTTCAAGGTGCTACTATTATTACTTGGGATCAAGCAAATTGGTTTTCTATCAAAACTAAAATTGTTTTTCCTAAAAGCGATCGAGATGGTATTAGTTATGAATATAAAGGATTTTTACCGGCTAAGAAAACTCAATACACTTATGTTTTAAAAAGGAGTGATTTTGAGAAAATAGAAGGAGAAGGATGGTTAAGTACAGATTCTATTATTCAAAGATACTGGGTATTAGGAGATAACCGCCGTTTAAATGGTTTTGAGACCTTTTTTCGTTTGGATGAAGACACTTATCATCTTACCAGTGGTATGATGGCAGGAAATCATCTTTACAATACTTTAGAAGGAATTTTAGAACGTCACGGCTAAAATGTTAAAACATAAGTCAAAATAAGAATAGATTAAGATTTGATATATAACTTAAATCATGAGTTTAGGGAAAAAAGATAATCGTATATTAGGCGATCGTTATCAATTAGTAGAACTAATTGGTTCAGGTGCTATGGGACAAGTTTATAGAGCCGAAGATCAAGTATTAGGTGGCGTAACCGTAGCCGTCAAATTCCTATCCCAAACTCTACTTAACGAAAAAATGCGTCATCGCTTTGAAAGAGAAGCTACTATTAGTGCTCTTTTGGGAGAAAAAAGTATTCATATCATCCGAGTCAGAGATTATGGTATTGACGAGAATGAAGTCCCTTACTACGTTATGGAATTTTTAGAAGGACAGAGTTTGAGCGATATTATTAAATTTCAACCTCTCGAGTTAAAACGATTCCTTTACATCACCCGTCAAATTTGTGTGGGAATGGATACCGCTCATAGTGGAATAATGCTACACAAAGAACTTTGCCAAGTAGTACATAGGGATATCAAACCTAGCAATGTCTCTGTAATGCAAGATCCTACGCTGGGAGAGTTAGTAAAAATTCTCGATTTTGGAATTGCAAAATTAGTACAGGCGAATGCGACTCAAACTCATTCATTTATGGGAACTTTGGCTTATTGTTCTCCCGAACAAATGGAGGGCAAAGAGTTAGATAATCGATCGGACATTTACAGTTTAGGGGTGATGATGTATGAAATGTTAACCCTAGAAATGCCTATTTTACCAGAAACTTCTTCTTTTGGAGCGTGGTATAAAGCACATCATGATTTCCAACCTCGCCCTTTTGATCCCCATTTAAAGATACCTTCAGATTTAAAAAATATTATCCTGAAGTGTATGGCAAAATCCAGAGACGATCGTCCTCAAACCGTTGCAGAAATTTTAAGGATAATTGAAAGAATAGAGAAACAAAATAATCGCAATAATGAAGGAAAAGTTACCAATTATTCTGGTCAGCAAACAATTATAGCCGATCAAGGACAAGGAAAAAATCAAAGTCAAAATCAAAGTCAAGATAAAACAGAATTTTCAGAAACTGTAGTCGCACCTTCTCAGAAATCTCAATCCCAAGTATCAAAAGACACAAAACTTACTTGGCCTAAAAATAAGCCGATACAAAAAATAGTTTTCCCTCGTATAGTTAATACTCAAACGGAAACCTATCCTAGTTTGTGGGTAATGCTAGATAAGCAAGATATTTTGAATCGTATCGTTAGTATCCGCTATAATCAATTTTTGTTTCTTAGTTCACCCCATCCGATGATTCTTTGGATTACAGTTATTTATAATCCTACTTATGGTCCTCGCTGGTTGCCGTGTTATTTAGATTTAAAGAGTGAAAGTTCTCGACAAGTGGTGTCTTCTTTAGCGGAATTGGGTAGTTATAAAATCCTCTTTTTTGCTTTAGAAGAACCGGAAAAATGTCATCATAGTATGATTTCCACGATCGCCTCCAATCAATGTGCTATCATGCGAGACTGGGTAAAAAACAGCACTAACTTTAGTGACAAGGGAGACGCCAATCTCAGTCGCAAACGGTTGAGGGATGAATTTGAGCGATTAAAACCTCGTATTGTACAAAAATTAGCAGAAAGCTATAATTAGAGTGCACTGAAAAAGTCTTGGGAGCATCCCATTTTTGCAGAGACACTATATCGTGTTCAAGAGTCTGAATTTTCTCGTGATTAAAATTTAATCTCTTTTTCTCAGACTCAGATCTTGCACCTGATTAAGCAAAAATCAAAAAATTGATCAAACAAACTGGATGTGAAGTGATATTTTTGCCGAGCTACTCACCAGATTTAAACAAGATAGAAAAATTCTGGGCAAGACTCAAAAATTATGTAAGTAAAATTATCACAGAAGGTAAAAATTTGATTGATGCAGTGAATGAGGCATTTATAGTTTTGTCCTAATCAACTCGTTTTCTGCTATATTTTAATTCATGTTTTAAATCAGCAACTCCTTTTTTAATTGATAATTTTTAGGACTTTGGGCAAATTTGCGTTTAAAGGCGGTGCTAAAGGCTTCGGGATTAGAATAACCTACCCTAGTGGCAATTTGAGCGATGGTTAAGTTAGAGTCTCTCAATAATTCTTGTGCTTGTTGCATTCGACAATTATATAAATAACCGAATACGGTTGTGCTGAATAATTCCTTAAATCCTTGTTTTAATTTACGATCGTTCAATCCTACTTTTCTCGCTAATTCATTTAAGGAAGGAGGATTTAGGGAAGACTTGATTAAAATATCTTTGGCATATTCTACTCGATCGAGATCATCTTTTTTGAGACTCGATTTTTGAGGAATAAATGGACATGAATTACAACAATTAAATTGCAAAGCAAATAATTCTAAGGCTTTACTTTCTAAATATAATTGCTTCATTAAACCATGATACGGACATTGATAAATTT
Source organism: Geminocystis sp. NIES-3709 (assembly GCF_001548115.1). Taxonomy (GTDB): domain Bacteria; phylum Cyanobacteriota; class Cyanobacteriia; order Cyanobacteriales; family Cyanobacteriaceae; genus Geminocystis. The sequence continues at coordinate 2,422,742 of NZ_AP014821.1, forward strand.
GATGTAAGGCTTTTTCCATTTCTGGAGTATTTTTCCCTAACGGTAAATGAAATCTGGAAGATTGATCGTGAAACAGCGAGGTACGATTTTTATTAATTAACTCTAGCACGGGATTAGAGGGAGTTTTTTTCTCCAAGCAAAAACCATGAAAATAATCTAATGGTGCATAAATACTGATTACTTTAATTTCTGTACTACAAGACCATTTTTCCACTTCAGCTAAATCAGGCAAATGGTAAAGATAGTTTTGTCCTCGTGATTCAGTATAATTTGGTTTAATTTCCGATGTGTTGAGAGTTTCTACGGTTGACATTCCCGAAAGATAAAAATGTGCTGTCAAGGGGAAAATATTTTCATGTTTCCTCTCTAAGTACATAGTTTCTCTCAATTGTACATGGATAATTTCGATAGTTAATCCCCCTCTTAAACTAATCTGACGATTGTATCCTTTCCCTAGTCTTGGGGAAAAATGAATAATTGTCTCTTCATTATTAGTTTCAAAGGTTAACTCACTCCAATCGACAATTCTTTCACTCTTACGGCGACGATTTGGTAAAAGGATAATAGTATTGGGATCGAATATTACAGAATTATCCATAGGAATTATAAGAAAATTGATAACTATGAAAACTAAAAACTATTCTCATTGATTCTCCTCAACATCAATACCAGTTGAAGGCATCTCTGAAGGAGCATCAATATTCGTTGTAGGTATCCCAGAAGGTAATGTTTCTGTTTGTTTTTTCTCTAATTCCGGTTGTTTTTTCAATTCAGCTTCCCTTTTTTCCCTTTCGATTCTAGCTTGGGTTTCCCTTTCTTGACGTTCTTTTTCTAACTGCTGTTGACGTTGTAATCTTTCTTTTTCCAATTGTGCTTGTCTTTCTTGACGCTCTTTTTCTTGGGTTAATCTTGCCTGTCTTTGAGTTTCTTCTTTTTTCTGACGAGCAAGTCGATCGAACTCGGAACCGGCTACAGTAAAATGAATACTAACCTGCACCGAAGCATTATTGACACTAGGAGAAGAAAAACGCATTTTTCGAGTGGCTAATAACGCTTGTCGATTCACTTCTCCGTTACTATGGGGATTAACCACACTCACCGCTAAAACATTACCACTACTATCAAGATTAACTTTAACAGTGGCTTTCCCCTCTACTCCTTGTAACTCAGAAGGATAAGAAGGATCACAATTACTAATACATTTGATACTATCAGGGGGTGGGGGAGTCGGTTTAGCTTGGGGGCGTTGTGGTACAGATTGACTGGTAGCGGCAATATTACTTGGGATGCCAGATACTGTATTGCCATTACCGTTACTTCTGCCGTTACCATTACCACTGCCACGACTAAGACTATTTCTTAAATTACCTATTCCCTCACCCTGATTGCCATTACCACCATTGATAGCACTAGGAGTTTTATTATTATTACGAGATAGTCTGCCACTGGAAACAGGCATATCTTCACTCACCCGTGCAACGGTAGAAGGTTGATTACTATGGCTATTTTCTACCCTTGTAGATGAGTTAAAACTATTGCTCAAAAGATTGTTACTGTTATTCTCAATGGGTTTTACGGCACGGGGTGCGTTATTTCTCCCTAGGGTGTTACTGGTTAACACTTCTTGAGGTTGAGAAATCGTTGGTTGAGGAGAAGCAGTGATAGAGGGTTTGGATGATGGGGTGATAGGTGTTTGAGATAGGGTTTCTGTAATTTGTTGAGGAGTGATGGAAGGTTGGGGAGTAGTTTCTCTGATTTGTTGAGGTTGAGGCTTATTATCTATTACTTCTGGCATTTTTTGAGGTTGGGGAGAGGGATTTATTTTTGCCACTTGTTGCACGGGTGAAGAAGAACTTACCTCAGTTTTGGTAACTGTAGGTTGTGATTTTACTTCTTTTGGTTGGGGTAAAAGAGGTTTAACCGTTTTTAATTTTGGTTGAGGTTGAGGTTGAGGTTGAGGTTTTTCTTCTGGTTTGGTGACGAGTTTTACTTCTGGTTTGATTTCAGGCTCTTGTACTACTATAAATTCGATAGGTTTATTTTCTTCAGTTAAGGGTTTTTCGATCGAATTTAGTACTGTAAACAGAATACCATGAAGGGCGATCGAGCCAACAATTCCAATTGTGACTAATTTGCGTGTTTTTTCCGTTTCTAATTGCCGTTGTTCAACACTGGTAAGAGAATAAGTCATAATCTATCAGGAATTAATGAAAAAGTAGTTCAGTGAAGGTAAAGGAGATATTTTTGGAAAAAAGCAAAAGTTTTTATTAATAATCTTTAGTATTAATCAATAAATTTTGCGATGTTAAGATATTACTCTAATTAATAAACTTTTGCAACTATTTTTTAAAAATAGGCTTGTAAACCAATTCTATAAGTTAATCCGGGTTGATAAATACGGTTGCTTTTTTCATAACTTCGATCGCTCAGATTTTCCAAGTTGAGGGTTAAGAAGACATTTTTAGCTAGTGGAATTTGACCATTAAAATCTATACTCAGATAAGAGGGTGAAAACTCAGTATTACTAACTCCCGGCAGAGCAAATAAAGCACGACGAGAGCCACTATAATAATTCAAGAATAGATTGGCTTGATAACCATTGGAGCTATAACCGACACCAAATGTTCCGACAGAGTAGGGTAGCGTTGATAGTTGTAAACCAACTTCAGAAGGGATTGGACTGCTAACAATTTCAGCAGAAGTGTAGGTGTAATTGAGGAAGGATGAAAATTCGGGGCTAATTTGCCATTGAAGAACTACTTCAAGTCCATTTGTCTCAACCTTTCCCACGTTTTCCCAACGCCCGGCAACAACCCCAAGACGATCATTTAAGTTACTGCCAAAATATGTTAATTGTGCGAGGAAGGAATCAGATAAATTAATGTCAAATCCGGCGGTATAGGCTACCCCTTTTTCGGGAATAAGATTGGGATTCGGTAGCCAGTTATGTACTGTATCAAATATATATAGCTGATCAAGCCCCGGATTGCGTTGGAGAACCGCAAAGCTATTACGAAAGGCAATATTCGGTGTTATATCCCATCTTGTGCCGAAGGTAGGGTTAAGATAGCTACCAAAATCACTGGTAACATTTTGGCGTAAGCCCAATTCCAGTTGAAAATTATCGCTGAGTTGAAATGTATTGAGCGCAAATAAAGCGAAAAGAAAACGATCACGATCTTCTACCTCGTTCAATATAGCTAAATCGGGACGATTACTCTCAACATCTCCATAGATAGAATTGTTACTAATATCAAATCCTGATGTCAGTTTATAAGTAGGAGATATTTGCCATTGATTTTCCACACGCCCACTTAACATTTGAGAGTCCAAAACCCCTGAACGATAAAATATCCCTGCATTTGGCCCATAGGTACTAAAATAGTCTTGATTATAGGCAATAGTTGTTTTTAAAATGGAATCATCTCCATTACCTAATTTGGTGGTTAAGGTTGCACCAATATTGAACAAATCATGATCGAGACGATCGAACTGTAAAGGAAAACCAAAATAGAGTAACCCTCGCCTACTAGCAGTTTTATAAGCATCAACACTAAGATAGTTGCGAGTATCAATGGGAAATTCCACACTACCATAGAAGTTATTAAGAGTACTGTCACCATTAAATAGTTTACCCGTTTCAGGATCACGATTAGCCGCTCCTACGGGTACAAGATAATCATTATTTGTTGTAAGATACTCATAACCTACACGAAAGTTAACCTCATTTACTGTACCACCATAGCCTACTTGATAACTCTGATAGCCATAAGAACCTATTTCCGCACCTAATCCTAGCTGAAGGGGTTGAGGATCTTTTTTGGTGATAATATTAACTATCCCCCCAAAGGCTTCCGAACCATAAAGAGTAGCACTTGTACCACTGGTGATTACTACTTGCTCGATCGCATCCACAGGAATACTATTAAGATCCGTAGCACCGTGATAAGTATTAACATTGCTACCAAAAGAGCGTCCATTAATTTGAAAAATAGACTGATTGATAGAAAAACCCCTTAAAAAAGTCCCTGTATGAATATCTGCACCAAAGCCGTAATCATTAACAGCAAAGCCGGGTAAATTGCGCAATAATTCTGAGGTGGTGCGAGGATTTAGTTGTTCAATTTCTGATTTATCTATTGTATAAGTAGGAGCAGAACTAGGTACAAAAGGAGATGGCTCACCTGTGGCAATGATTTCAATGTCATTAATGTTTTCTTCAGGGGTAAGACTAATAACTAAATTAGATTCGGTGTTAGATATTTGCTCGATCGAGATTTCTTTGCTACCTGTAACCATTATCTGAACCGTATTAGGCTCAATATTTGCGATACTAACACTGACAATATCTGGACTCAGATTATCTTGACGAAATTCGCTATTATCGGGTAATTCTAATTGTGCGTTCGGAATGTCAATAATTAAATTATTCATTTCACGGTTAGTACGAGTTTCTAAAGTTTCCCCTTGAGAAGTCTTTAAAATTAACTCAACACCATTTTCCGTAGAACGAACCTCCACTCCTGTAATTAGAACGATCGAAGATGATTGTGTCAAAAATTTTTTTTCAGTGATGACTTCACTGTTAATGGTTTCAGTCTTAGCAGATAAAGGAAATAAACTGACGAATAATATTGCATTTAGATAAATTAAAGAAAATAATATCTCTCGTTTCACTGAAATTCCTCACACATTAGTTGAATAAATTAAACTAAAGACATTTAAGACTTCTTAAAACTTAATGTCAAAAGACAAATTGTCATAGTTGGATTCTCTGAAAATGGAAAGTTTCACTGAAATTTCGGGCTTTTTCTAGTGTCTGTATGTCACTTTTAAATAAAATTGTGAAAATTAAAGAAAACAATTTACATTAAATACATTCTTTTGTTATATTAGGTTGTTATTCTAATTAATAAATATTTGCAACTAAATTTACAACAGGTCAATGTCAATAATTGAACTTTTACGAGCAGGAGGTATTGTCTCAATTCCTCTGTTAGTCTTTTCCTTGATTACGGTGGCTTTGATAATTGAGCGTTTCTGGTTTTGGAAAAGGATTAAGTCAAGAGAAAAAGTTTTAGTAAAAGAAGTTTTAAAAATTTATCGTTCTGATTGTGTAACAGCTATTTCTATGTTGAGAAAAAATGCTGATTTACCTATGGCGAGAATTTTTTTGGAATCTTTAGAGTTAGAAAACCCTAATGCAATAGAATTTCGTTTAGCATTGGAAACTGCTACTCAAGCAGAGTTACCCTTATTGAAAAGATTTAACACTTTTTTTCAAACCGTCATCACCATTGCACCCTTATTGGGATTACTTGGCACAATCTTAGGTTTAATTCAATCTTTTTCTTCTCTCGATTTGGGTAATACAGGCGGTACAAATGCCGCAGGAGTAACAGGGGGGATTAGTGAAGCATTAATTTCTACCGTGATGGGTTTAGTCGTGGCGATCGTGACTTTAATGTTTGCCAATGTTTTTCGCTCATTTTATCTGCGTCAAATTGCCTTAATTCAAGAATATGGAGGGCAATTAGAGTTGTTATATCGTCGTTTTTATGAAGAAAAAGGAGAAAAATCCTATGCGAATACCTGAAGAGCCAGATGTGCAAGGAGAGATTAATATAGTGCCAATGATTGACGCTATTTTCTCGATTTTGGCATTTTTTATTATATCTAGTATTTCTTTAATTCGATCAGAAGGATTACCCGTTAATCTACCTTCGGCAAAAACCAGCGAATCTCAACAAGTTGCCCAAATTAATGTCACTATTCAACCCGATGGCAAGGTTTTCTTAAATAAACAACCCATTCAAATTAATAGTTTAGAGAGTGCTGTAACAAAATTAATTCCCACCAATCAGCAGGGTATGGTAATTATTAATGCCGATGAAAAAGTATCTCATGGCATAGTAGTTTCGGTGATGGACGAATTGAGACAGGTAAAAGGGGCAGGTTTAGCGATCGCAGCAAAGAAAAAATAACACTTTTTTGCTTTTATCTCCTTCGTATTAATGTATTAACGAAACATCTCAGCTTACCAAAAGTATTTAAAGGCTTATTATCCCCCTTATCATAGCAAATAAGTACCTAGGCAAAATTAATTGTATATTTTGAACCAAAGTTTATAAGAATATTTTCTACTCCTTTTACTAAATCTAAATAACTTTTATAACAGGAGTTCTCTAACCATTTATATTTCATAAATCTCCACAGTATTTCTATTTTGTTTAATTGTGGTGAATAGGGTGGTAGAAAGAATATTTTTAATCCTTTTTTTTCCCATTCTTCTTCTTTATTCCAGAATTTTTTATTTTGGTGAATCGAGGCATTATCCATTACTAATACTGTTTCCTTCTTTATTTTTTTACTCAAGTTATCTATACAAGCTATCACGACATCACTATTGATTGATGACTCAAATACATAGCTTTCTAACTCATTATTTTTTTTCATAAATCCTAACACATTTAATCTTTTACTTAGGCTACTTTCTCTTTCTATTTTTCTCCCTTTTTCTTGCCATCTATAAGGTAAACAAGGTACTAAACTAAATCCACTTTCATCACCATAATATATATCTATTTTTCCTTCATTTTCTGCTCTTTTTAGTTGCTCTAATTGTCTCTTTTTTTGTTGGTATAATTCAGGGCATACTTCCCCTTTTACCTTTTTCTTGAACCGATACCACCCCATGCCCTTTTTTTTTGCTAATCTTTTTATCGTATCTTTGCTTATTTTTATCTCCCACTCATTTTCTATTTTTTCTTGAACTATCTTTAAGGTTTTTGGATGAGATTTTATCCATTCTTTTACTTTTAATTCTTGTTGCTCATTTAAAGTTGATTTTCTTCCTCTTCCCTTCAAGCTATATAATCCATTTAAACCATTTTTTTCCCAATTATTAAGCCAATTATAAATTGTATTTCTACTAATATTTAATATTAACATTATTTGAGTAATTTTATAACCTTGATAACTTAACAAAATCGATTTTGCTCGATGTCTAACTTGATAGTATTTACTTTTTTGTTCAATAGTCTTTAATAACTGTTGTGTTTCTGGAGCTAATTTGGTGACAAATCGCATTTTTTATCCTTGATTTACTTATTTTTCATATTTTTAGCAGATTTTAAGCTACATTAATTATTTTTAAATATAAATAAAACTTTTGTATATTACTTTTTGATTTTATTAAATTTATTTTAATGTTATAATTATACAATTAATTCTGCCCACTTACTTAGAACTCCATCGAGCGTTGTTTTAGTTGGTTGGAACAACATTGGAATGGTAATTTATTGGACATGGTTGAAACGGTGTTAAAATTTGCCCAAAACTTATCGTTTAAAGGAAAAAATCCAGTAGTAAGATTAATTGAAAAAGTTTATTCCAAAGGAGTTAAATTAACAAGATTAGCTATGGATGAGATTGAATCTTGTATTAATCGTCTTCCTAATCTCAAAAAAAGGTTCGTTGAAATTTTCTCTCAATCACCATACTGATGGGATCATCCTTTTTATGGAGTTCTCTAAAATCGATCAAAGCCTACGGTAGAGAAAATTCTCCTCCTTTAATTCTCCTTGGCAACAATACTGAATATAATGATATAGATACTTGCTTTTAAAAATCATCGTCCAAAATTTTCTTAACGATCGATCTTAATAATTATTTTTGTTATTTCATTACTTAAAAAAACTTATGAACACTAACTTAATTAATATTGCCTATATATATGAACAACTAACAAATTTTGCTAATTCTAAAAGTTTTTGGACAGATTTTGAGATAATTTTTGGTAATGATTTTAATCGATCGATCCGCCAAGATATCAGGAATCAATGGTTAACAGGTGATTTCAGCAATTTACCCACCATAGAAATCATCCGCAGTGATATCTTAGGTAATGCTCTTGGGGGTTATGCTAGTAGTAACAACACAATTTATTTATCAGATAGTTTCCTTGCCAACGCTTCCGAACAAGAAATTATCTCTGTATTATTAGAAGAAATTGGTCATTACATCGATGCTCAAATCAATCCTATCGATACCCTAGGAGATGAAGGGGAGTTATTTTCGAATTTAGTGCGAGGTATTTATCCCAGTGGGGGAGAATTAAGTCGGATACAAGGCGAGAATGATCAGGCAATTATTACCCTTAATGAGCAACAGGTTTACATCGAGCAATCCTCAATCAACTTAAGCATTAATGATGTATCCCTTAGCGAAGGAAATGCAGGTACAACAATCTTTACTTTTACCATATCCTTAAGCGCTCCAGCAGGGGTAGGTGGTGTTACCTTCGACATCGCTACATCAAACAATACAGCCACCAGTGCCACTGACTATATAGCCCAGTCTCTAACAGGACAAACCATTCCAGAAGGCTCAAGCACTTATTCGTTTAATGTTACTGTGAATGGTGATACAATAGTTGAACCGATCGAAACTTTCTTTGTCAATGTCACTAATGTGACTGGCGCTACCGTCGTAGATGGACAAGGGCAAGGCACGATTCAGAACGATGATGTGTTCCCTCTCCTCAATGGGCCATTCAGTTCTCCAGATGCAGTTGGACAAACCAATAACAATGATGATTTTACCAATAAATCGTCTAACGTTCCTCTAAATCCTATACCCGGTTCCCCCTTCGATCCCAGTGTCGTTAGTTTTACAAATACCGTCAAAAATAACGATACTGCTAATGTTAATATCTCTTTATTACCGACTGCATCCCCCCTATTGCCTGCTGGTACAGTTGTAACTATTAGCTACGGTAGTGCGAATGCTACTTACACATACAATGGCACAAATTTTACATTTACAAGTAGCAATGGTGTTGTTGGAGGTAATCCTGTTGGTACTAACAATCCCATCCGCATTGATGGAGTGGCTTCTAATGCTACAGCCAATTACGGGGTTGAGATTGATCTCCCCGCGGGAACTCCTTTGTCAACAGATACAAATATTGAACGGGGTTTCCCAGTTCCCATAATCGGTTTTATTGACAGTAATGGTAATGGTTTAGCGGATGATGCAGTCAGCAACACCACGATCAATCGTGTCTATACTGGTTTCTTACAAATGGTGAAACAGTCAAGAATCCTTCAAGGAAATGGTTCTGCGGTTCAGGGAAGCGATGGTACTCTTTCCACAACTCCCAAACAACCAGCACCAGGTAATATTATTGAGTATGTTATACAGTATGAAAATATTTCTGAACCATCAGTAGGGACAAATAACGTCACTTTGAATGCAACCAATGTGGTGATAACAGAAGATGGCATTATCAATAATTGGGCGATCGATAATGATAACAACGGTGTCATTAATACCAGTCATGTTCCTAACTCGGCACAATATTCTGGAGGAACAATAGCATTCTATAGTGGAAATCCTGCGACTACTCCTGCGGCTAACTCAACTAGCGGTACTACCATTAACACTGATGTTACTAGATATGTCAGTTTCAATGGTAGTTCGGTTCTTCCTGGTGTTGCAGAAACATTTATATTTCAGCGACAAGTTAACTTTACTACTGCTGGTACACTCATCACGAATAAAGCAACAGTAACTTACGAAGAAAGTAATAATCCCAATGTTCCTATTTATAATACTTCTAACACCGTTGATGTTACTGTCGCAGAAGTAGCTGGTATTACCGTAGCCTTTGATGATGCCTTGGACACAAACGGTGGTTTAATAACCGCTAACGATTTTTTTATTTTCACATTTATTATTACTAATATAGGTAACGATCCCACTGGTTTTTATATCCCCAATTTGGCTAGTACATCGGGTCCGGCAACAGTTTCAGGAACATTACCCGATGGTGGCATAGTCAATAACCTTCAATACAGTACAGATGGTGCAACTTGGGCAAACATTACAGTAGGTGGAATAACTGTACCGAATATCCCCGTAAATGGTCAGGTATTAGTCAGAGTACCAGTTACCATACAACCCGGAGTACAAATAAACGACAATATTGGGGTGAGGCTAGGCAATACACCAGCTGATGCTCAAAACGTTTTACGAAGTCCTGATGGGGGAGACGTTTATACTGTTGATAATCCAGATGGTACTCCGGGTGGGGAGGTGACAGGTGTTCCCGTCAATGGGGTTAGAGAAGCCAGTAGCACTGGCACTATAGTGATTCAACCCCCCAATATTAGTATTGACGGTAATAATAATTTAGTCTTTACAGATGTTTTAGGAAATATAAATGATCGACTAACTTTATCTTTTTCTGCTGACGGTACAAATGTTATCATTACCGATACGGAAAATCGATCGATCACAATAGATTCTGGAGTAGTCGGGGCATCAGGTGACGGTACATCGAAAGCCACAATTCCTCTAACCAGTTTTACAGGGGGTATCATTGCCAATACGCTAGGGGGAGATGATATTTTAACCATTGACTTTTCTACAAACCCTATACCCGATCGATCTATCACCTTTAATGGGGGAAATAATAGTGATAGCCTAGTTTTGAAGGGAGGAACTTTTACCACTACCACTTATACTTATATCAACGAAAATGACGGTGGTGTTAGCTTAGATGGAAAAGTAATTAACTACACTGGTTTAGAACCCATTACCGCTACTGTTGCCAGTGACAATGTAGTCTTATATTATAGCACCTCCACCGAAACCATTACTATCACGGGGGTAGATGCTACTCAAACTAATGTGGACTCTACTTTAGGGGAAACCACCACTTTTAATAACCCTTCTAAATCCTTAACTATCAATGGTGGTAACACGGGCACAAACACTTTTAATATTGATAGCATCAGTAGTGGATTTAATGCTGATTTAAACATCAACGGTAGTGGTTATAGCAATGGAGATACGGTAAATATTGAGGAAGATATTAGTACTAATGATATTTCGATCGATCTAGTCCAAAAGATTAACCTTGCATCAGGTAAAGCAATTACTACTAATGATACTAATGATAACGGGGATATAAATTGGACAGTAGGAGAAACCATTAATTTAGCTTCTGGTTCGAGTATAACCACCACAAAGGGGAATATAAACTTCACTGGGAAGGGTGAAGCCACAGGCAATTACAAAGGAATAGTCGTTAATGGCGGTACAATTATCTCTGATGAAGGTGCGATCGATTTGACAGGTACAGGCGGTAGTGGTACAAGCGATAATTCTGGTATATTGATTACTGAAAGTGGTTCGATCGAATCTGCCGATGGGGATATTAGTTTAACAGGAATAGGGGGAGACGGTACAGCAGGTTATAATCAAGGTATCAAAATCGCTAACAGTGGCACGATTAAAACCACTAATCTGGGCAATATCACTCTACAAGGCACAGCAGGTAATGGTACGATCGTTAATACAGGAGTGGTATTAGAAACATCCGCTTCTATTTCTTCCCTCGATGGAGATATTAAAATTACTGGTACAGGAAATGGTACAAGTGACTATGATCAAGGTATCAGTCTCTATGACAATACTTCGATCGAATCTACTGGAAACGGAGATGTCACCTTAATCGGTACTGGTGGAGATAGTACCCAATTTAACTACGGAGTTGTGGTACAACTAAACAGCGTTATTTCTTCCGCTAATAGTAATCTGAGTGTAACAGGTAGAGGAGGGAATGGTAGTGGTAGCGATAATTACGGAGTTCATTTACTACAAAACTCCAAAATCGAATCTACAGGCAATGGTATTATTACCGTTAATGGTACGGGAGGTAATGGTACAAAGAATAACATCGGTGTTTATCTCCTAGAAAGTTCGATCATTACAAATAATGCAACTTTAAATGTCACAGGCACTGGTGGTGATGGTAGCGGTGCCATCAATCACGGTATTTACTTGAACACTAACTCCCTCATTGAATCTAAGGGTAGTGGTACAGTAAATGTAACTGGTGTCGGTGGTAATGGTGGTGCTGAAAGAAACTACGGTATTTTACTAGAAGGTGGTAGTAAAATTACATCGATAGATAGTCAAATCACCGTCAAAGGTACGGGGGGAGATGGAACATTTCGTAATTATGGAGTTTACCTACTCAATGGCGGTTCGATCGAATCTACTGGCATTGGCGATATTAGCATCGAAGGCAAGGGAGGAAATGGTAGTGCGGAAAGAAACTACGGTATATTAGTACAAAATAGCACGATCAATTCCAATAATGGCGATATAGATATTAAGGGTTATGGAAATGGTAGTGCGACTGCTAACCGTCATTTTGGGGTAAATCTCATTAATGGTGGCAAAATCGAAGTCACAGGGAACGGTAATATCAATATTACTGGAGTGGGGGGAGATAGTGTTTTTGGCAATCATGGTTTCTACATAGCTAGTGCAAGTAGTATTATCACCCAAGGCACTGGTGATATAATCATTAGTGGTACAGGGGGTAATGGTAAACAAAGTAGTGGTATTCGTATTGAGGGTGCTGGTACTCTGATCACTTCCGTTGATGGTGCGATCGACCTAACAGGTATAGGGGGCAGTGGAACTGATAATAGTATAGGTATTTTCTTATTAGATGGAGGACAAATTTCTTCTACGGGTACAGCAACTATTACATTAATAGGTCAAGGTTCAACTACTGCGGATGGTATTGAAAATGAAGGGATTCGTATTGAGGGTGTTGGTAGTCTCATCACCTCAAAAGATGGTGCGATCAAACTCACCGGTACAGGGGGCAGTGGTAGTGATCTGACTGAAGGTATCTTGTTATTAGATGGAGGACAAATTTCCTCTACGGGTACGGCAACCATTACACTCATCGGACAAGGTGGAATTAATGCCACCGACGTTGATAATCAAGGCATTAGTATCAATGACGTAGATAGTCTAATCACATCCGTTGATGGTGCGATCGAGCTTACTGGTACAGGAGGCAATGGTACAGACTTTAATGAAGGTATTTTGTTATTAAATGAAGGGCAAATTTCCTCTACGGGTAAGGCAACCATTACACTCACAGGACAAGGTGGAATTAATGCTACAGGGACAAATAATCAAGGGATAACCATTGATACAGATAGTCTAATTACATCTGTTGATGGAGACATCATCCTCACGGGTACTGGTGGTAGTGGTACTGAGTATAATCAAGGTATTTTATTACTTTTCGGTGGTGAAATTTTATCCACGGGCGAGGCAAACATTACTCTGACAGGTACGGGAGGGCAAGGTATAGATAGTGACGGGATTCTTCTGGATTTTGATAGTTACATAACCAGTACCGATACAGGTTCAATTACTTTAAATGGCACAAGTACCTCATGCCATGGAGTCTATATAGGGGGAGGATTCGAAGGAAGTATCATCTCCTCTAATTCGGGTTCGATCAAGATTGATGGTACAGGAGAAAGTGATGGAGTATTTTTAGGAGGAAGTTTCGTCACCTCTGATTCTGGTACGATTAAAATTCAAGGTACGGGCAAAAATTATGGCATCTATACTATTTATAGTGAAATCACAACAAACGGCAACATTGAACTGTTAGGCACTGGTACAAATGACGATGGAGTATATTTAGGGGAAAGTCTAGTAACATCCAACTCTGGTACTGTAACTATCAATGGTACGGGGGAAGAAGATGGTATCGATAGTGAGATTAGTGAGATTACTGCCCAAGGTAATATTCAACTGCTCGGCACTGGTACAAATGATGACGGTGTTGATTTAGGGGCAAGTCTAGTAGAGTCTTACAATGGTTCAATCGACATTAATGGTACAGGAGAAAACCGTGGCATTTATGCTGGTGGTAGTACCATGAAGGCACTGGGTGAGATTAAATTATCGGGCATCGCTAATTCGAGCAGTGGTATTTTCATTGATAGTGGTTCGATCGAATCTGACAGTGGAAACATCGTCGTGACAGGAATGACAGGGAAAGGAGCATCAGGATTCGGGATTAATCTGTCAGATAATACCTCAGTTATCAGTAATACGGGAGAAATTAGCCTGTTAGGCAACACCATCAGTTTAGGAAACAATAGCCAAATTAACACCACTAATCAAGTTTACATCAATTCCGATAGCGATGGTAAATCTGGTGTTACAACTTTAGGCACAACGGTGAATGTCACAGCAGATAACGTATTTCTCAATGACACCATTAAAATTAATTATAATGGAAGTAATTTTGATACCCTTAATGTGACGGGTAAATTAGATTTAGTTGGTTCAACCTTAGACTTAGATTCAACAGGTTATACTGCCACTACCAATAATATCTTTACTATTATTAATAATAATGGTGCTGATGCCGTTACGGGAACTTTCAACGGATTATCAGAAGGATCAAAAGTGGGTACAAGTAACTCTTTTGACATCTATATTACCTACAAAGGAGATGCAAATAATCCTACCCTCGCAAATGTCGGTACGGGTAATGACGTACAATTATTCACTATTTCTAATATTCCTATTACTACTAACGGTACTGGTTTACCTGATACTATATCTGGAGGAGTGGGCATTAATATCATCAATGGTGGTGGAGCAAATGATTCTCTACTGGGGGGAATTTTTTCTGATACCCTGGACGGTGGTAGTGGTAATGATACCCTCATCGGTGGTAATGGTAATGATAGCCTTTTTGGTGGTGGTGGCAACGATCGTCTTCTGGGTGATGATGGTAACGATACTATCAATGCAGGTAGTGGCAATGATACCCTTATCGGCGGTAATGGGAACGATAGTCTCATCGGTGGTAGTGGTGTTGACTTCTTCCTCTTTAATTTCCCTAATGACGGCATAGACAGAGTTACAGACTTTAAGGTGACGGAAGATAAGATCGGTATTAGTGCCAGTGGTTTTGGTGGTGGTTTAACTACAGGAATTTTAGGGAATAATCAATTTTCGATCGGTTCTTCTGCAACTACAGCTGATCAACGTTTCATCTACAATTCTTCGACGGGGGCATTATTCTTCGATGACGATGGTAATGGTGCTAATTCCGCCGTACAGATTGCCTCTTTAAATACTCGATTAACATTGACAGCATCAAACTTTATGGTAATTTAATCAAATATTACCTCAGTTCGATCGTGAAAAGCTCTCTGATTCTTATAATTTTTGGGGTTTTCTTTGAAGAAACTAGACTCTATGGCATCTTTGCCAAGAAAACAATCTCATCGAGTATCGAAATATCAGAGTCTCATTTGATTCCATCACATCACAAACTAAGCTCGATCGATCTCATCATTTACTGTTAATAATCTTATAATTATTAATAATCATTATCTCTATACCATTCCAATCCATTAAAAAAACCAATGAATACTAGCCTAGCAAACCTTAACACTATACAGACACAACTAAGTAATTTTGCTAATTCAGAAAGTTTTTGGAAGGATTTTGAGTTAATTTTCGGGACACAGTTTGATCGATCGATCGCCGAAAACATCAAGAATCAATGGATAAACGGTGAATTTGGTGACTTACCTGCTATCAGAGTATTAGATAGTGATATGGGTTTGATTGTGGGTGCTTATGCCCATTCTACCAACACCATTTATTTATCTCAACACTTCCTCGACACGGCTACTGCTCAACAAATTCAAGCTGTCCTCCTCGAAGAAATCGGTCATTATGTGGACAGTCTCATTAACAACGAAGACAGTGAAGGAGATGAAGGAGAAATATTTTCCGCTTTAGTCTCAGGGGTTAAGTTAAACGAGTTACAATTACAAACTCTCAAAGTCCAAAATGATCACTTTTCGATCGTTGTGGATGGGCAACCTTTACAAGTGGAAGCGGCAATCATAACAGTTACGAGTCTTGCTGATAGTGGTGCAGGTTCTTTACGGAATGCGATCGCCTCTGCTAATGCTGGAGATACTATTGTATTTCAAAATGGACTTACTGGAACTATCACTTTAACTTCTGGGGCATTAGTAGTTAATAAATCTTTGACAATTCAAGGGCTAGGAGCGAATTTATTAACCATCAGTGGAAATAATAATGACCGTGTTTTCGTGTTTCAAGGTCCGGCGGGGGCTAATACCTATAATCTGTCGGGGTTAACCATTACTGGTGGCTCAGCAGGTATTGGTGGGGGAATTTACATGGGTGATGATGACAATGATGACATCTTCAATCTCAATCAAGTCCATGTGACTGGCAATAATGCCTCCACTGGGGGGGGGTTTTACATTCGAGGGTTTGACACTCAAGGTGGAGTTACAATAAACTGGACGAATAGCACTATAAGTAATAATAACTCTGACTTTTTTGGTGGAGGAGCTCTTTACAATGTCAATGCCAATTTTTCTAATGTTACAGTTAGTGGAAATACTGCAGGTCAGATAGGGGGGATTGCTCACCATGCAGATGGTTCTGGCAGTAGCAGTTTTTTAAGCCTAACCAATACAACCATTGTAAATAATGCTGGAAGCAGTCCTCTTGGTATTGGCTTACTCAACTTTTCTCTAAATGGGGCTACTGAAGCAGTTACTCAATATAGCAACAGTATTTTCGCAGGTAATGCTACTAATAATAATATATCTAATAGTGGTGAGGGAGCTTCGATTCAATCCCTCGGCTACAACATAAGTAGTGATGGCACTGGTAACTTAACCGCTACAGGCGATCGACCAAACACAAATCCCCTAGTAGGTGCGTTACAGAATAATGGTGGCACAACTCCCACCCATGCCCTATTACCTAACTCCCCCGCCATTGGTGCAGGAAACACAACCCTTACCACCGATCAACGAGCTATTACTCGCCCTCAAGGCACGAATATCAATATGAATGATGATATTGGAGCTTTTGAGTATGTACCCCCCACTGTCAATCTTGAAACTTTTTTCTTAGCCACAGAAGCCACAGAAGCAGGTAATTTGGTGGGCATTTTTCAATTAACCCGTACTATTCCCACAGGAGGCACTGACACGGCATTACCAGTTCAATTAACCATTTCAGGGAGTGCTAGTGCTAGTGATTATAATTTCTCAGCTCAGGGAGGCACAGTTAGTGTTAATGGTAATACCCTCACGGTAACTTTTAACTCAGGTTCAAATGATGTCGATGTGAGGGTGACGGCAGTGGATGATATTCAAGCTGAAGCCGATGAAACTGTAATTTTAACTCTCAATAGTAGCGTTAATTATAATCAAGGAACGAATACCAGTGATACTGTCACCATTTTGCAAAATGATTTTGTGGTGACAAATACCAGCGACAGTGGTGAAGGCAGTCTGCGTCAAGCTATTCTCAACGCCAATGCGATCGCAGGAAGTAACATTATTACTTTTAATATTGCGGGTAGTGGTGTACGCACGATTACTCTTAATTCTGCTCTCCCTGAAATTACTGAGCAAGTTACTATTGATGGAACAACTCAACTAGGTTTTATTAATAGTCCGATTATCGAAATCAATGGTAATAATACCGTTGATAATGGTTTAAATTTGGGTGGCGGTTCTAGTAATAGTGTTATTAAAGGCTTAATTATTAATCGTTTTACCAATAGTGGCATCTTAATTAACAGTACAGGAAATAAAATACAAAGAAATTATATTGGCACTAATGCCAGTGGAACTTCAGGGGCAGGTAACTCATTTGGTATTTGGATTAATTCAGGTAATAACAACATTATTGGTAGTGATGAAGACAATACAAATGATGCCAGTGAGGGGAATTTAATTTCTGGTAATGGACAGGTAGGTGTTCTTTCATTCGTTAGTAGTACTTTTGTGAGAGGAAATTATATTGGTACTAATGTTAATGGTACATCGGCTATAGGGAATGGAATTCATGGTGTTTATATTGGTTCTTCTAACCATACCATTGGTGGATCGACAGCCACAGCTCGTAATATCATCTCTGGCAATAACTTCAGTGGAATTGCTATATTTGCAAATGTTGCATCTGATGCTAGTAACAATATTGTACAAGGTAACTATATCGGTACGAATGTAACAGGAACTTTGCCTTTAGGTAATGGTAGTGGTGGTGGAGTTCGTATCACTGGAGCAAATAATACCATTGGTGGGACTGGTGCTGGTGAAGGTAACATAATTGCCTATAATTCGGGGAATGGTGTGTTTGTGACGGACGCATTTAATGCTGACTCAAATCTTAACAATGCAGGTAATAAAATATATGGTAATAGCATTTTCAACAATACGGGCTTAGGAATTGATCTTGCCACTGTTCAAAATGGTGATCAGGTGGGTGTAACACCTAATGATTTATTAGACCCCGATACGGGTGTTAATAATCTGCAAAACTACCCATTATTGACTTTTAATAGTACGGGGCAGATAATCGGCTCTCTTAACAGTACACCAAATACAACTTTCCGTGTTGAGTTTTTTGGTAATACTACTGCTGATACCACTGGTTACGGCGAAGGACAAACTTTCCTCGGTTTTCAGAATGTCACTACCGATGATGATGGTAATGCAACTTTTACCTTTAATCAGGGTTCTGCTATCAATGTGACTGCAACGGCAACTGATCCTAGTGGCAATACTTCCGAGTTTTCTCGAATTACGGCAATGGTGGGGGTGGACGGCTCTGGTAATCTTGTTATTACCGATGTTCCCAGTACCAATAACGATCGCTTTACCTTGTCATCTAATGGCACATCTTTAATTCTGACGGACACTACTAGCAGAGCAATTACAACGGTTATCCCCAGCGCCACAGGGGATGAAACCAGTACCCTAACTATTCCTTTAAATGTTTTTACTGGGGGAATCTTCGTTAATACTCTTGGCGGAAATGACATTATAACTATTGATTTTTCTGATGAAAACCCCCTTCCCACTGGAGGACTGATCTTCAATGGCGGTAGTCAAACTGGCACCCCTGGCGATCGACTAGCTTTGACAGGAGGAAATTTTACTACTACCACCTATAGTTATTTCAACGAAAATGACGGTAAAATTAACCTAGATGGTAAACTCATCAACTACACTGGTTTAGAACCCATTACATCCACTATCAGCAGTGCAAACATAGTTTTAGATTACAGTACCTCCGCCGAAACGATAACTATAACGAATGTAAGTGACACTCAAACTAATGTGGACTCTACTTTAGGGGAAACCACCACTTTTAACAACCCTTCTAAATCCTTAACTATCAATGGCGGTGCTACTGGTAAAAATACTTTCAATCTCAACAGTATCAGCAGTGAATTTGACGCAGATTTGAATATCAATGGTAGTGGTTACACCAATGGGGATGTAGTTAATATCAATGGCGATGTTACATCTAATGACTTTTCGATCGATCTTGTCCAAAACATTAACCTTACATCAAATAAGGAAGTTACAACGATCGATCTTCCTGATGATAATGGGGATGTAACTTGGATAGTAGGACAAAGAATTAATTTAGCTTCTGGTTCGAGTATAACAACGGCAAAAGGGAATATTAACCTCACAGCAAAAGGTACAGCAACGGGTAATTATCAAGCAATTATTCTTGATGGCAGTACAATCACCTCTGATGAGGGTGCGATCGATCTCAATGGTACGGGAGGAGGTAACGGTGGCGATCAATATGGAGTGTATTTGCTCAACGGTGGTAAAATTATCTCTACCAATACCGCCACTATTAAAATAACAGGTCAAGGTTCTTTATCAGGATTGGCTGGAGGAAATGATGGTATTCGCATGGTGGGTGCAAATAGCTTAATTTCTTCAGTTAGTGGTGACATCGAGGTTACGGGTAAAGGAGGAACGGGTAGTAGTTTTAATGATGCTGTTCGCATAGCTGATGGTGCACAGGTAACAACCAAAACAGGCACAATTACCGTCAAAGGAACAACCAGTAACAATCTGACTGGAAGTGCTAATATCGGGATTCACATATATTCTCAGTCAAAAATCACCGCCACAGAAACAGGAAAAATTAGCTTAATCGGACAAACAACCAATGGTATAAATGATAATGATGGTATTCGCATTGACGGAACGAATACTCAAGTGAGTGCAAAAGATGGTTCGATCGAGATTACAGGTACAGGAGGAGGCACTGGTAATGCCAATTTAGGCTTTAGGATATTGAACGGTGCGCAAGTAATTTCGACGGGAGAAGCAACCATTAAGATTACTGGTGTTGGTAGTAAAGATGGTGTTGGCGCAAACTATGGAGTACAAGTTACTGGTGATAAAAGTGCCATTAGCTCTAAAGATGGAGATATAACTGTTAAAGGTACAGGTGGAGAAAGTGCTAGTGGTGGCAGTAATCGAGGGGTTTCCATTGAAAGCAGTGGATTAATTTCTTCTACAGGAAAAGCAAATATTACCCTCGAAGGTATAGCGGGGAATGGCACAAATGATAATGATGGTATTCGCATTGATGGAACGAATACTCAAGTGAATGCTAAAGATGGTTCGATCGAGCTTATAGGTACTGGTGGAGGCTCTGGTAATGCCAATTTAGGAATTCGGATCACGAACGGTGGGCAAGTAATTTCGACGGGAGAAGCAACCATTAAGATTACTGGTGTTGGTAGTAAAGATGGTGTAGATAGTAACTATGGTGTGCAAGTTATTGGCTCAAATAGTTCCATTACTTCTGTTGATGGAAATATAACTGTCAAAGGTACTGGCAAAAGTAATGGTGGTGGGGGTAGTAATCGAGGGATTTCCATTCAAAGCAGTGGGTTAATTTCTTCCACAGGAAAGGCAAATATTACCCTAGAAGGTATAGCAGGGAATGGTACAAGTTCCAATTACGGTGTCAATGTTAATAATAGCCAAGTTACTTCTGCTACAGGTTCGATCGAGGTGACAGGTACAGGTAACGGTACAGGTGGTGAAAACTATGGAGTTTATGTAAATAATGGTGGGAAAATAATTTCCAGCGATACCGCTACCATTAAGATAATGGGACAAGGTTCTTTATCAAGTACTACCAGTAGTGGCAATGATGGAACTCGTGTGGAAGGAGAAAATACCTTAATTTCCTCTCTTAGTAGCGACATTGAAATTTTAGGTAAGGGAGGAAAAGGTAGTGGCTCTAATCGTGGTATCTTGTTAACAGGAAAAGGAGAGATTACGACTAAAACAGGCACAATTAACGTCACGGGTATAAGCGATAGTCAGGGAGACAATAATTATGGTATTGCCATCGTTTCAGGAAGCAAAATCACCGCCACAGAAACAGCAAAAATTACCTTAATCGGACAAGCAATTAATAACACGAGTACTGATAATAATGATGGTATTCGCATTGAGAATACAAATACTCAAGTGAGTGCTAAAGATGGTTCGATCGAGCTTACAGGTAGGGGGGGAGGCTCTGGTAATGCAAATTTAGGAATTCGGATCACGAACGGTGGGCAAGTAATTTCTACGGGAAAAGCCACTATTAATGTAAGAGGATTCGGCAGTGAAGATGGAGTTGGTACTAACTATGGAGTGCAAGTTAATGGTGGAAGTAGTGCTATTACCTCTAAAGATGGTGACATAACTGTAGAAGGTACTGGAAAAGGTAGTGGTGGTAATAATCGAGGAGTTTCGATCGAAGGTGCTGGGGTAATTTCTTCCACAGGAACTGATGTGAGTGCCGCAACGATAACCATTACAGGTAAAGGTTCAGCAGATGCAAACGGTAATTCTAATGATGGGGTACGCATTGACGGAACAAATAGTCAAATTTCTTCTGTAGCAGGAGCGATCAATATTACAGGTACTGCGGGTAAGGGTTCTCAACAAAATCGAGGCGTATTAATTAATAGTAACGGTTTAATTACTTCAAAAACAGGCAATATCTCAGTTAATGGTACAGGTGGCAATACAGGTATTAGTAACTATGGTGTATGGTTAACATCGGGAGGAAGTATTACCTCCACAGGAACAGGAGGGGATGCTTCCCAAATCAATATCACAGGCAACGGATCAACTACCGCCACAGGTAACATTGATAATGATGGAGTACGCATTGATGGAACAAATAGCAAAATTTCTTCTGTAGCAGGGTCGATCGACATTAAAGGTACAGCAGGAAATGGTACAAATGGTAATCGTGGGGTAGTAGTATTTAATAATGGAGTAGTTACTTCGGAAACGGGAAATATCACTGTCAATGGCACGGGAAGTGGCACAGGAAATGAAAACTATGGTGTCTATGTCATTGGTAGTGGCACGAATGGCGGCATAATTTCTTCCACAGGGACAGGAGCCAATGCCGCCAAGATTAATATTACTGGTCAAGGTTCTTTAAATTCTACGGGAAGTGGTAATCAAGGTATTCGTTTAGAAGGAACCAATAGCCAAATTTCCTCCATTGCTGGAGCGATTAACCTTATGGGCACAGGAGGAGGTAGTACTAATGACAATTATGGCGTTTTAATTTTTAACAATAGCGGAGTCAATACGGTTAATGGGAACGTTTCTATCACAGGCATAGCGAGTGGAACTACCAATGAAAACTACGGCGTTTATCTCCTGGGGGCAGGAAAGGTTTCATCGACGGGAACTGGCACAATTAGCATTACAGGTCAAGGCTCTAACTCTGCCACGGGTAATAACAATGATGGGATTCGCCTCAATAATAGTACAGTTCAATCCAATGATGGCAATATTCTCCTTACTGGTACGGGAGGAGGTACTGGAACAACCCAACTAGGGGTAAGAATCATTAGTGGTGCAAAAATTGAATCTACTGGCAATGCCACTATTAATGTAACAGGATTCGGTAGTAAAAATGGAGTTGGTACTAATTATGGAGTACAAGTTAATAGTGCTAGTAGTGCGATTACCTCTAAGGATGGGAATATAACTATTAATGGAACGGGAATGGGTACAGGCGGTAATAATCGTGGGGTTTCTGTCGAAAATGGTGGAGTAATTTCTTCCACTGGAGAAGCAACTATTACCGTTATCGGGCAAGGCTCAATCAATCCCCTTTCTACGGGGGGAAATCGTGGAGTTCGTGTGGACAATGGGGGGCGAATTACTTCAGAGAAGGGAGCAATCTTCATCAGTGGAAAAGCAGGTGCTACAGGAGAATCTACTGGCGCGACTTTCAATTATGGTGTTCAAGTTATTTTTTCGGGAGTAATTTCTTCAACGGGAATGGGAAATGATGCCGCCACCATCACGATCGAGGGAGATGGTGGTTCTATTTCTAACAAGGCGAGTCAAAATGCAGGGGTGGATGTTGAACAAGGAGGCAAAATTACCTCTATCGATGGGGCGATTAAGATAACTGGTGTCGGTGGTTCTGGACAAAATACAAACCATGGTGTTTTATTATTAACCAATGGTACAATCTCTTCTACAGGAATCGGAAAGTATGCCTCTAGTATTACAATCATAGGAAACGGATCAACCACAGCTAGTGGTAATACTAATAACGGAGTTGTTGTTGATAATAGCCAAATAGCATCTATTGATGGTGACATAAGTATAACGGGAACTGGGGGGAGTGGTACACAGTCTAATTATGGTATTCGTATATCTAATTCAAGTCAAATATCTGCCAGTAGCATTAGTAATATAAGCCTCACGGGTGAAGGAGGAGATGGCACTTCTAGTGATGGTATTCGCCTTGACAACTCAAAAATAGAAAGTAACAGCGGTAATATTATCTTAAACGCCATAGCCAACAATTCTAGTACGGGAATTAACGTAATATCAGGAAGTTCTATTGTCAGTACCACTGGCGATATTATCCTCAAAGCAGATACCTTTAACCTTGCAGGTGGTGCAAATAGCATTTCTAGTAGTGGTGAATTATTAATCATTCAAGAAACCGATAATACATCGATCGGACTTGGAGATAGTAGTAACGGCACATTAAATCTCACCGCATCAGAAATAGCTAGTTTTAAAGACGGATTTAGTAAAATTACCATCGGTAATAATAAGAGTGGATCGATCGATATTCAAAACGCTACTTTTACAGATAACCTAACTCTCATTAGTGGTAGTAATATCATTGCCAATGGCTTAACCGTAACAAATGCAGATGCAACTATTCTCAGTGAAGGTGTTATTTCCGAAGGCACTGGTACAACTGATGCACACATTAGCGCTAATAACGTTATCTTAAGCGGGACAGTCAAACCCGGTGGCGTAACCAATACTTTTGGGATCCTCAACATTAATGGTAATCTGAGTTTTATCAACGATAGTATTGCCGACATTCTCAGTTTAGAAATTGATGATGATATTACAGATTTCGATCGAGTTCAGGTAAATGGTACAGTCAATATTAATGGCGTTACTTTAAACTTTGACAATAGCGGTATTAATAGTAGTACTATTACCAGTAATGAAATTATTATTATCAATAATGATGGGAGTGATCCCATTGTCGGCGCGTTTAGTAATTATACGGATGGTAGCTTAGTCACCATTAATGATTTAACCTATCTTCTCAATTATCAAGGAGGAGACGGTAATGATGTGAGTTTGAACTTAGCCGAATCGAACATTACCATTGACGCAAATAATAACTTAGTCATCACCGATATATTATTAACCAATACAAACGATCGATGGACAATCTCCTTTGACGGCTCGGATATTATTGTTACCGATACTAACGGCAATTTAATCACCACTAATATTGCAGGGGCAACAGGGAATTATACCAGTGAAATCAGGATTCCCTTAACCAGTTTTACGGGTAATTTGCCCAGTGGCATTATTACCAATACCGTTGGAGGCAATAATATTGTCACCCTAGATGATTTTACTTCCTCTTTTGGTGGGGATTTGAACATTAAAGGAGATGGTTACAGCAACGATAACACCATCACGATCGAGACTAACCCTAATTCTAATCACTTTTCGATCGATCTGGTTAAAAATATTAACCTTAAATCTGCTATTACCAGTAACGGTGATATTAATTGGATAGTTGGGGAAAGCATCAGTTTTATCACCAATGCCAGTGTAACTACTACAACTGGAGATGTTAGTTTAAGAGGAAAACAGATTAATCTTTCAAGCAATACATCTGTCTCTAGTACCAGTGGTAATATTACTTTAACTGCATCAGGAGTCGGTATTAATCTCTTAGAAAATACATCTATCAACAGTACAACAGGAGAAATTAGTCTGTTAGGTAATACCATCCACCTAGATAACAATAGCAGTATTAGTACTGAGGACAATGTTTACATTAACTCAGATCAAGATATAGATGATAATATCACTGGTGTTGGCACAACAGTCGAGATTACAACGAACACCCTACATCTTAACGATACTATTCAATTTAGTTACAATACCACCGAAAGTCGTTTTGACACGATTAATTTAACAGGTGCAGTAAATTTAAACGGTTCCACCTTAGATTTAAACTTGAGTAATTATACTCCTATTATTGGTAGTATTTATACTCTGATTGACAATGATGATGTTGATCTGATCACAGGAAACTTTGATGGATTATCAGAAGGAGATATAGTTGCAACTATTGGTTCAGCAGATATTATGATTACTTATCAGGGAAATGCTGATAATCCCCTCTCTGAAAATATCGGCAATGGGAATGATATACAACTATATATTACTTCTAATGCACCTTTATCGATTCGAGGTACAGGATTACCTGACACCATTGTAGGTGGTTTAGGTGAAAATATTATCGATAGTGGGGGTGGTAATGATTCCATCGTGGGAAGTATTTTTGCTGATACTCTGACGGGAGGAAGTGGTAATGATACCCTAAGAAGTGGTAATGGAAATGATCGACTTGATGGGGGAAGTGATAACGATAGTCTCTTAGGGGGTAATGGTTACGACACAATTTTAGGTGGTGGTGGTAATGATACCCTTATCGGTGGCATGGGTAATGATACCTTAACAGGAGGTAGTGGTCAAGATTTCTTCCGTTTTAACTCTCCCACAGAAGGAATAGACAGAATAACAGATTTTAATGTAGTTTATGATTCGATCGAGATTAGTGCCAGTGGTTTTGGCGGAGGATTAACAGGAGGTTTGGCTTTAACAGCCTCTCAATTCCGTAGCGGTGCGGGAGTAACAACAGCTAATAATGCTTCACAACGATTTATGTATAATTCCACTACGGGGGCATTATTCTTCGATGATGATGGTAATGGTGTTAATTCTGCGATGCAAATTGCCCAACTCAATGCTCGATTATCTTTAGCTCATAACGATTTTATCGTAATTTAAACCTCAAGTTTGGTAAGACGAAAAAATATTCTGTCATTGCGATAAAACAAAGCAATCTCTAAAATCTCCATCGAACTTGTCATGACGAGAAAACAAAGCAATCTCTATCATCGATCAATGATCGAACTGACATTAAGTACTGGTGCAAAATAGATTATGGATTTTAATATTAATAAAAATTGTCTCAATGCCCTATTGTCCATTGCCTATTCTCCCTCATCACCTAAATATACAATTAATTTTGCTCACTTACTTATAAAAAAAATCAATATTTTCGTATCATAAATCACATCTGAACCTTGAGTCATTGTCATAGAAGAAGATAATATTATATAAAATTTTTAGGTAGGTAGGATTTACTCAATAAACAATAACCCTTTCAAGATTTTTGTCATGATTAAAATTACTTTTAGTTTTATGGTAAGAGTAGTTTTTAGAGAAAATTGATCAATAAAGTTCACAGAATATAAATAATTACAGAAATTTTTATGGCTAAAATCATCATTAATGAATTTTATCGTGGTGGTAATCTCACAACCACCGATGAATTTATCGAGTTGTTATTGCTCGAAGACTTAACCGCCACTCAATTAGAAACTTTTTTTGTGGGAGACTCCACAGGTACTAAAGCTAGTAAGTTCTCCGCTTATGAATTTACCAACATGAGTTCGATCGCCACTACCTTCAAGGCTGGAACAATTATTGTGGTAGGTGGCACGGGAAGAATTACTCAAGATACATCCTATGATCCTACCAATAACGATTGGAATATTGCCCTTAATGCAGGAGGTTCATTTCTTCCTAATGCCAACTCTGGAAATAGTGGAGATATTGCCGGAGATGATATTGTTTGGGTTGATACTTCTAATACGGGTAGCACTATTTCCGTTGATGGCTTTGCTGTAGATATTGGCACTGCTACAGGAACGTTTTTTAATGCAGTTAATGTGGATTTTGGAAGTAGCACAAACAATACAGGTTACGCTTTAAACTCAAACTCATCAGACATAACAAATATCGCCAACTGGACAACGGGTATAGCTTCCGCATCAACTACTCCTGGATCGCCTAATGGTGGTACAAATACAACATTTATTGATGGTTTGCGTAATCCTGCACCCAGTGCTGAGGTAATTATTAACGAAACGGGAGGAAGCACTAACGTCACAGAGGTAGGGGCTACAGATAGTTATACTATTGTTCTTTCTGATCAACCCACCTCCAATGTAAGTATAAATATCAATAGTGGTAGTCAGTTAACTACAATTTCAAATGTACTAACTTTTACTCCTCAAAATTGGAATATTGCACAATTAGTAACGGTGACGGCAGTAGATGATGCAGTGGTAGAAGGCAATCATAGTGGCACGATTCAACATTCTGTTACCAGTAGTGATTCTCGTTATAACGGACTGTCCATTAATCCAATTAACGTCAGTATCACAGACAATGATTCTGCTATCGCCAAAATTCATGAAGTTCAAGGTAGTGGTAGCGATAGCCCTTTAGTAGGACAAACTGTCACGATCGAAGGGGTGGTTATTGCTGACTTTCAGTTAAATAATCAATTACGAGGGTTTTTTATTCAAGAAGAAAATGCCGATCGAGATCTCAATTCAGCCACTTCTGAGGGGATTTTTGTCTTTACGGGAAACACTCCACCTTTAGACGTGCAAGAAGGACAAATTATTAGGTTAACAGGTACTGTCAGTGAGTTTTTTAACATGACTCAAATAACTGCCACTACGGCAGGAGGTATCACTCTGGTTAATGCTGGTAATAACCTCAGTTTAGTAACCCCTGAGATAATTGATCTCCCCGTTGTGGGTGATGTTAATAGCTTTTATGAACAGTATGAAGGAATGCTGATCACCTATGCCAATAAAATGTATGTATCAGAATACTTTGAAATGGCTAGGTATGGTCAAATCGTCCTCACGGCGGATGGTCGTCCTTATCAATACACCCATACCGATAACACCCCCACCAGTGCGGAATATAACGCTTTCTTAGATGATTTAGCCCGTAAACGGATTATCCTCGACGATGATGATAACACCCAAAATTCACCCCTCAGCGATGGTGTCGGTAAAATATTTTATCCTCAACCCAACGGTTTAAGCACTGGCACTCAAGGAACTAATTATTTTCGTGGTGGTGACACCGTTAGTAACTTAACGGGTGTATTGCATTGGTCTTTTGCCGGTCAATCAGGTACAGATGCTTGGAGAATGCGCCCTACTCAAGCCAATCCTATTACCTTTACCCCAGAAAATCCTCGCCCTGCTAATCCTCCTAGTGTGGGGGGTAACATCAAAGTTGCTAGTTTTAACGTCCTCAATTATTTTAATACGATTGATACCGTAGGCGGAAACGGTTCGCCCCGGGGTGCTGATAGTGTGGATGAATTTAATAGACAAAACGAAAAACTCATCTCCGCTTTAATTGGTTTAGATGCGGATGTCATCGGTTTAATGGAAATCGAAAATAACGGTGATGCCACCACTCCAGCCGTTAAGGAATTAGTAGATCGACTTAATGCCCAATTGGGATCAAGTGTCTATCGTTATATCAATACAGGATTAGTTGGCACGGATCAAATTACCGTTGCTTTTATTTATAAAATATCTGTGGTGACAGCTAAAGGCAATGTAGCCATTCTTGATAATACAGCTTTTACCGATCCCAACAACACTGGACAACAAAGAAACCGCCCTGCGATCGCCCAAACCTTTGAAGTCATTGACAACAATAATGATGACTTTGGTGAAGCCTTTAATGTAGTGGTAAATCATCTTAAATCAAAAGGTGCGGATGGTGCTACTGGTGCAGATTTAGATCAGGGAAATGGACAAGGTGCATTCAACGACACTCGTACCAAAGCCTCTAATTACTTAGTTAATACATGGATACCATCTGATCCCACAGGGCAAGGGGATGATGATTTTTTAATTATTGGTGACTTAAACGCCTATAAAGGAGAAACCCCCATTACAACGATCAAGAATGCAGGTTATACCGATTTAGTTGAATCCTACAACGGTAATGATACTTATGGCTACGTCTTTGACGGGCAACTAGGCTATTTAGATTATGCCTTAAGTAATGGTTCAATGACATCCCAAGTAACAGGGGTAGCCGAATGGCACATTAACGCTGATGAAATATCGCTATTTGACTATAACAACACCGTTGATGATGGTGCAGGAGAGGCATCTTTTGAAGCGAAACCTAATGGCAATAATCTTTATGAGGCTAATGCTTTTCGTACCTCCGATCATGATCCTGTTATCATCGGCTTAAATCTTGCTCCCCCTCCTAATATTCAGATTACCGAATTTATTTATAGTGGTGCTAATGGTGAATTTATCGAATTTACTAACTTGGGTACAATTGCCGTTGACATGACGGGATGGAGTTTTGATGATGATAGTCGCACCTCTGGCTCATTCTCTCTCACTAGCTTTGGTACTGTACAAGCTGGAGAATCGATAATTCTCACAGAAAGTGATGCTAATACCTTTCGTACGGCTTGGGGATTAGATGCAAGTGTTAAAGTTATTGGTAATTTAACTCAAAATTTAGGACGCAATGATGAGATTAATCTCTATGATAATAACGGTACTTTAATTGATCGACTTACCTACGGAGATCAAACTTTTACTGGTACAGTGCGCACTCAAAATGCTAGTGCGTGGGCTTTTGAGGAATTTTTAGATTCTCAAACAATAACAAATAATTGGGTGCTTTCTGCTGTTAATGACGCTCAAAGTTCCTATGCCTCAACAGGAGGAGATATAGGCAACCCCGGTGGTTATCTTCCCGTGCTTCCTCCAGCCCCTACCATCGAAGTAGATACAGCAACTACCAATAACTTTTTAGATGGTGGTGTCTTGAATTTACTACCCATTAGCGGTTCGGGAGCAATTAGCGGTGTAATCAACGATCCTACCGATCCAGCCCTTGTTTACGGTATCGATTTTACGATCGATGATCCAGATACTGCGGTTGGGGGTTTAACTGTGACGGTAAGTAGTAGTAATCAAAGCGTTGTCTCGAATAGTAATTTAAACTTAACAGGTAGTGGTGCTAATCGTAATTTAAAAATAACTCCCAATGGTGTCGGTTTAACGACTATTACCTTAACCGTCAGTGACGGCACAAATAACGGTACTTATATCATCAACTATGGTGCTTCTGTTAGTTCACTAAATCCTACCACTACTCGCTTTTTAACGGGCATTTCTGACGCATCTAGTGCCATTGCCATTGATAATGATTATATGTTCGTTGCCAATGATGAGGATCAAACTATTCGCTTGTTCGATCGAAATAACTCAGGTTTACCCGTTAATGCCTTCGATTTTACCTCCTCTTTGGGGTTAAGTGGTAACAGTGAGGTGGATATTGAAGCCTCTACTCAATTGGGTAATATCATATACTGGATGGGTTCTCATAGTAATAATAGTGAAGGACTCGATCGACCGAACCGAGAAAGAATTTTTGCTACTCAAATTAACGGCACAGGAGCGAATACAACCTTAACTTTTCAGGGTTATTATCAATTCCTTGAAGATGACATGATTGCATGGGATAATAATAACGGTCATGGTTTAGGTGCTGGATTCTTAGGTTTAGCTAACAGTGCCTCGGCTGGTGTCATTCCAGAGTCTTCAGCTTTAGATGGTTTTAACATCGAGGGTTTAACCTTTGCCCCTGATAATACTACCGCTTACGTCAGTTTCCGTGCGCCCAATCTTCCTACCACTAATCGCAATCAAGCCTTAATTGTACCGGTTACTAACTTTACCAGTCTTTTAGGTGCTAGTACTGGCTCGACAACCTTTGGCACACCCATTTTTCTTGATCTGGGAGGGCGTGGTATTCGTAGTATCGAACGCAATAGTAACAATGAATATCTTATTGTAGCAGGTCCTGCGGATGGTGCAACGGGTACTGCGCCTAAAGATTTTCGTCTTTACACATGGACAGGAAACCCCAGTGATGCCCCCGTAATTCGATCGAGCAATTTAACAGGTTTAATGACTGATGGTAGTTTTGAGTCGATCGTCACTGTTCCTAATAATCTTAATAGTACATCCCAGATAGAATTATTAGTCGATAATGGCGACACTATTTGGTATAACAACGGGGTGATTTCTAAAGATTTAGCACAAGATAATCTGCAAAAATTCCGCCGTGAAATTATTACCCTTGGGGGTGTGCCTTTGAATAATCTTAAAGGTACTGGTAGAAATGATACCCTCATAGGAGAGTCCGCCCAAAATATTATCATTGGTGGCGGTGGAAATGATTTTCTTATGGGTAACAGTATTCAAGATACCCTAGATGGTGGTAGTGGCAATGATACTCTTATCGGTGGTAATGGTAATGACATCATTTTAGCCGGTAGTGGTAATGATATTCTTGTTGGTGGTATGGGAAATGATACCTTAACAGGGGGTAGTGGTCAAGATTTCTTCCGTTTTAACTCTCCCACAGAAGAAATAGACAGAATAACAGATTTTAATGTAGTTTATGATTCGATCGAACTCAGTAGTAGTGGTTTTGGTTTATCCATGGGTGCATTAAATTCAACTCAATTTTTCATAGGTGCAACTGCGAGTACTATCAATAATCGTTTAATTTACGATCGAAATACTGGCAATTTGTTCTTTGATGATGACGGGAATGGTGGTAATGCACAAGTGCAGATAGGAACTTTAAATCCTCGATTGGCTTTGACACATCAAGATTTTATCGTCATCTGAGAATCCTAAATTATCTGGGAAAATGGGAAGATTTCCATAGAATCTATTTGTTATCTTCCCTTATAGTTATTTAACTTTACTTTGAAACAAATATATAAAATTTGTAAAGTGGGCAATACCTATCATTAAGCACTTTGAGCAGCCTATAAATAATTGTAAACTGTCTCATTCTTAAGTTAAACAACTATAACTATTAATTTAAGTTTTTAAAAGTGTCTCAAAGTTAATTGAAATAAATGTACTTATTACTTGGTTACTAGGTAATAACCGTTGGTATGTCTCGATTTGTGAATTTCTTAATTTGGGCGATTTCTTGGGCAATTTTGATTAACTCTCCTAATGCCTCTTGAGTATCTAAGTCTTGTTTTGTTACGTCAGGCTCATAGCTTTCGAGATATACTCTTAAAGTAGCACCTTTTGTTCCTGTTCCTGAAAGACGAAAGATAATTCTTGAGCCGTCGGTGAAAACGATGCGAGTACCTTGGTTTGTAGTAATACTATCATCCACAGGATCAGTGTAGCTAAAGTCATCTACATAGTCAACGGTATAGTTACCAAATTGTTTGCCTTTTAATGTCTCAAATTGATTTTTCACATGGTTAACTAACTCGTTAGCGCCTTCGGTAGCTACTTCTTCGTAATCATGACGAGAGTAAAAATTACGTCCGTATTCTTTCCAGTGCGATCGAACTATATCTTCGACAGACTCTCCTCTTACTGCTACGATATTTAACCAAAAAAGTACTGCCCAAAGTCCATCTTTTTCTCTGATATGATTAGAACTGGTACCGAAACTTTCCTCACCACAAATAGTTGCTTTATCGGCATCTAAAAGGTTGCCAAAAAATTTCCATCCGGTGGGAGTTTCATAACAGTTAATGCCTAATTTCTCTGCCACTCGATCGACTGCACCACTGGTAGGCATCGATCGAGCTACACCTGTTAAACCCTCTTTGTATCCCTTCACTAAATGAGCATTGGCAGTGATAACGGCTAAACTATCGCTAGGATTGACGAAGAAATTACGTCCTAAAATCATATTACGATCGCCATCTCCATCCGAAGCCGCTCCAAAATCTGGTGCATTATCTCCAAACAAAACATCAACTAAACTCTTAGCATATACTAGATTAGGATCAGGATGACCTCCCCCAAAATCTTCTAAAGGTACACCATTAATCACCGTGCCATTTTTTGCCCCCAACTTATCCTCAAATATAGCTTTTGCATAAGGGCCGGTAACAGCGTGTAAAGAGTCCATACACATGGAAAAATCGCCCTTAGAGAGCAGATTATGCAATAAATCAAAGTCAAATAAAGACTCCATTAACTCGATATAAGGTTGTACAGAATCGATAACTTCTATATCCATCGTACCCAATTTAAAAGATCCCACATGATCTAAATTGATGTCCGCAGACTCTAATATTTGATACTGGGTAATAGTTTTTGTTTGTGCAAAAATCGCTTCTGTTACCTTTTCTGGAGCGGGGCCACCATTGCTAATATTATATTTAATCCCAAAATCTCCATTGATACCCCCCGGATTATGAGA
Source organism: Geminocystis sp. NIES-3709 (assembly GCF_001548115.1). Classification (GTDB taxonomy): domain Bacteria; phylum Cyanobacteriota; class Cyanobacteriia; order Cyanobacteriales; family Cyanobacteriaceae; genus Geminocystis. Next base: position 2,456,185 of record NZ_AP014821.1, read on the forward strand.
AGCGGAGAGAATAATTCCTCCATAGGCTTGGTTTTTACGAATGAGACAAGAAGCGGCAGGAGTGGATAAAATCCCATTTAAACCAACTAATACCCTACCAACACCATTGGCGGCGGCCATTTTCAGGATAGTTTGAATTGCCTGACGATTATAATAACGACCATCTCCCCCAAGCGCAAGAGTTTGTCCTGTTAAATCTTCCAGACTGTTAAAAATAGATTGAATAAAGTTTTCTAAATAATGAGGTTGTTGAAAAACTGTTACTGCTTTGCGTAATCCAGATGTACCCGGTTTTTGATCATTAAAAGGTTTCGTTGTTACCGTAATAATACTCATTTTAGACAGTTAAATTACTAAATTTTATTTTTCTGCCCTTAATGTACTAGAAAATATCCCCGAAAATAAACTTACTCTCCATATTTTATCGCACAAAGCAAAAGGCAAAATTTAAAAGATAAATTAATATCACCGTTTATCTTAATCATGTCTAATTTTCAGTCACCGCTACGATCGGATTGGGATCATTTTAGTTAAAATAATGGTTAACATTTGTAACAAACATTAAAAAAACGTTATTTTAAAAAGTATTATCACCAAATTATGAAAAAAAACCCTTTAGTAAGTAAAGTTGTCACCGTCTTCATTGTCGGTTTAATCTCTATTTCCACATGGTTATTTACTCCTTCGACTCCAGCCCATGCGGTTAATAATCCTGAACTATTACCGGCAGAAGTGACTCCAGTGGTTGATTTAGCCAACTATTTACCAGATTTACAAGAACAATCTTTAATTGAGCAAATCGAAAATTTTGAACAACAAACCGGCTGGAAATTACGGGTTTTAACTCAGTACGATCGATCTCCCGGAAGGGCTGTGATTAAGTTTTGGGATTTAGATGATCAAAGTATTCTCTTAGTAGCTGATGGAAGAGGAGGCAACTTACTTGCTTTTAGTGTTGGTGATGATGTTTATGATTTATTACCCCGAACTTTTTGGATTGAGCTACAAACTAGATTTGGTAATATGTATTATGTAAGAGACAATGGTGAAAATAACTCGATCGTAGAAGCACTAACCACCGTTAAGGGTTGTTTAGCCGATGGTGGTTGTTTAGTTGTACCCGGATTACCTCAAGAACAATGGATATTAACTTTAATTACATCCGTAGTAGGTGGGATTATTTTTGGTTTAGCGGCATTACCTCGTAAACCCGGACAAGTTTTTGCGTGGCAGTGGGTATTAATTATTTCTCCTTTGTGGGGGATTCTGTTTTTTGCCTTTGGAATGGGACCTGTGGTAACTCGTACTTCTGAATGGTTGCCTTTATTCCGCAATGTTATGGGTTTTGTTTTAGGGGCTTTAGTTGCTTATTTTTCTCCTTTAATAAATTCACAAACTCCCTCAGAAACCTAGATTGGGAAAAATGTCACCTTAAAAAATTATCTGATTTAGGTATTAGGTGTAGAAAAAAGAAGATAATAAGTAATAAAGTTATAAGTTTTTCTTATTTACATTAATTAATGTAACTGAAATTGATTTTACTTTAATTATTCATTGTCAATAAATTATTGAAATAAAATGACACCTATCCGTATTTTTTATTTTTCTGATGTTCTCTGTATTTGGGCTTATATTGCCCAGATTCGTCTTAATGAGTTAAAAACAACCTTTGAAGATCAGATTGTGATTGAATCCCATTTTGTTCCTATCTTTGGTTTTGCTAAGGAAAATTTAGAAAATCGATGGCGAGATAAAGGAGGATTGGAAGGATACAGTAATCATGTTCAAGAAGTAGCTAAAAAATTCAATCATATTTCTGTACATCCTGATATTTGGACTAAATTTACTCCTGTTTCTTCTACATCTTGTCATTTATTTCTTAGGGCAATTCAATTACTAGAAACAAAAGGTTTAGTAAATCCATCACAACAAGTATTTGAAAAAGCAATCTGGGCATTTCGAGATGCATTTTTTACCAAATTAGCAAATATTTCCGATCGTCAAGTACAATTCCAAATAGCAGAAGAACTAGGACTTTCGATCGCATCTATTCAAGCTCAAATTGACAGTGGTGAAGCATATGCTCAATTATCGAAGAATTTTGATTTAGTAAAAGAGCATATAGTTACAGTTAGCCCTACTCTCATTTTTAATGAAGGACGACAACGATTAAACGGCAATGTAGGTTATAGAATTATGGAAGCTAATATTCGTGAGTTGCTCAAAAATCCATCAAGAGAAGAATCCTGGTGTTAATGATTTGACAACTCCTATCTCCAAACTCTGGCAAGGTTTCAACAATGGGCAATGAACAATGTACAATTGAAGGAAGATAATTGAATTGTCAAAGGTCAAACTCTTATTTTTTTCCCCTTAAAAAAGGAAGGTTTTAAACCGTGAATGGATCAATTATCAATTAGTAATTTAAAACCTAAAGACAAATTTTGCCATCGGGCATTGTTACCCCATCTAAAATAACCTCAGACAAATCTACCCCCGATAAATCTGCCTCTCTGAGACTCGCACCTGTTAAATTCGTGTTTTTTAAAATTGCACCATTAAGACAAGCTCCCCATAAGTAAGCCCCTTGTAAGTTAGCATCTGTCAAATCTGCTCCTGTTAGATTAGCCATATTGAGATTAGCAAAACTTAAATCTGCGGCTCTTAAATCCGTCTCACTTAAGTTACTTTTCATCAAGTTAGCCTTAACAATATGAGCGCCTCTCATCTGCCCTTGGTATAAATTGACATTGTTTAAATTAGCTTTATCTAAGACACTACGACGTAACATTGCATGATCTAAATTACTTCCCGCAAAATTCGTATCATATAATTTCGCACCACTCATCTTTGTTTCTGTTAAATCCATGCCACTAAAGTTCAAACCATGTAAATCTAAACCATTTAAAAATGCACCTTTTAGTTTTATACCGTATAAAGTTGCACCTCGTAAATTTGCACCACTCAATCTGGCATGGTTTAAGTTTGTCCAGTTTAAATTCGCACCCTGTAAATTTGCACCTCTTAAGTTGATACCATCTAAATTAGCTCCACAAAGATTTACTCCGGGTAAATTAGCCATGTAGAGATTAACCCAAGTTAATACTGCACCACTCAAAGTTGCACCTTGCAAATCTACTTTATGTAACTGGGCTCCATGTAAATCTGCTTTCGTCAAATCTGCTTCTATTAATAATGCTTCTTTTAACTTTACAAAACTTAAATTTGCTCCATATAAAAATGCTCCTCTTAAATCCGATTCTAGGAGAAAACAACGCTCTAAATCTGACCATGCTAAATGTGCTTCAACTAATTTAGAACGGGACAAATTTGAGTAACTTAATTTCATTCCACTTAAGTTACTTTTACTAAGATTTATCTCTCGAAAATCTCGATCGCCGTCTTTATATCTTCTCAATACATCATTGATCAGCATGAGTTTTTCTCCTAATAATAACCGTTTAAACTCTCAAAATATTAAATATATTGGTTATTAACTAAATATAAAAAATTAAAAGTCTTTGATGGAAATTATATACTAATTAGACTTAATTTTTCCCAAATATAAACTAATTAATAATAAAATTATTTAAACTTTATCTTTATTAATAAAAATATACATTCTAAGACTATATAATAGATATAGCAATCTTATCTCTATTTTAAAATTTTGTTAAGTAAAAATATATAAATTAGAAATAAATACACTTTCATAATTATTAATTATTATTTTAAAAATTACAAATCATGTACGATCGCAATACTAAATAGACTAATTTATGTAGTAATAAAATAATTAATTAATATAATAAATGGAGTGACAACCCTTAAAGTTTTTCAGAATTTCGATTATTGCTTTGATGATAATTCAGAGATACCAACACCAATTAATAATAAAAATGCACCACAAATAACGATTGGAGGAGGTATTTCTCGAAAAAGCCACCAAGCTAAAATACTAGAAATAAGTGGTTCAAGCAAAATAATTAATGAGACAGTAGTAGGAGAAAGATGTTTTAAAGACCAGTTTAAGCTAGTATGCCCTATTATTTGGGCAATAATTGCCATTAAAATTAGATAGCCATAAATAGACAGGGGATAACCTGTATAACTCCCCCCAAAAATCAACGGTAAAGGAAATAAACATAATGCGGCGGTTAAATAGGCAATTCCGACATATTGAGTGATGGTTAAACCTTTTTGTTGTGCTGATGTACCTAACAATAAATAACCACTGGCAAACCAACTTCCCATTAAGGCTAAAATTGCACCCCAGAAAGGATTTTCGCCTATATTATCATTACCACTGGTAAAGGCAATTAAAACACTACCAGTAATCGCAATACTTATGCCAATGATAGTTTTTTGTTGAATTTTTTTGCCCCAACACCACCAAGATAGTAATGCTACCCATAGAGGATTTGTGGTAACAAGACTGACGGAAGCCGCAACAGATGTTAAAGATAAGGATGTTATCCATGTTGCAAAGTGAAAAGCAAGACATATTCCAGCACCAATACTATAATAAATTCCTTTATTGTTATTTTCGATTTTTGTAAAATTTTTATAAGTGGGGATTAAAATTATAGTACTAATAATTAATCGACTAGCGGCGATAAATAAGCTAAAATCGATGGTAACAAATTCGATTTCTTGTTGACATAATCTTACAAAAATGGCAGCAGAAGACACGGCTACTATACCGATCGAGACTATGATTTTAATTTGCCAAAATAAAGGTATTTTCAAAAATAAATAGACTATTTTATCAGGTTTTATAACATTTTATATCATAACAAAAAAATATGATTTTTAGTTTATTTTATGGTTAATTTAGTGTTAGTAGGTGGTGGTCATAGTAATGCGATCGTGCTTAAATTATGGAGTAAAAAGAAAGTATCAGGAGTAAAATTAACGTTAATTAGTAATGCTCAAAATACTCCTTATTCGGGAATGTTACCCGGATATATTGCAGGATGTTATAATTATGAAGAAAGTCATATTAATTTAGTAAAATTAGCAGAAATAGCGGGGATAGAATTAGTTATAGATGAGGTAATTAATATCGATGCTGATAAAAAGATAGTTAGTTGTAAATCTGGTCAAAAATTTAGTTTTGATATTATATCTTTAGATATTGGTAGCATTCCTAAAAATAGTCAAATTGAAGGGGCTAATTTATATACTATTCCAATTAAACCTGTACCTTTATTTCTAACAAAATGGGCAGAAATTGTTAATTTAGCACAGAGTAATCCTGATAATAAAATAAGTATAAGTATCATTGGAGGAGGAGCTGGTGGAGTAGAATTAGCTTTAAATATTCATCAAAAATTAAATTCTATTTTATCTTTACAAAAAATTAATATTAATTTACTTCACAAAGGCGATCGAATTGTAGAAAATCATCCTATATCTGTTAGTAATAAATTAACAAAAAATCTTGACAATAGAAATATTAACCTTTATCTTAATACTGTAGTTACATCAGTAGAAAATCAAGACATAATTTTAGATTCTAATATCAAAATTTTCTCAGACTATATATTTTTAGTAACCCAACCCTCTGCTCCATTATGGTTACAAAATACTTCGATCGAAACTGATAAAGATGGTTTTATTTTAGTAAATAATAGTCTTCAAAGTGTTAATTATCCTTATATTTTTGCCAGTGGAGATATTGCTAATATAGTTAATTATTCTTGTCCTAAAGCTGGAGTTTTTGCAGTAAAACAAGGAATACCTTTATATAAAAATCTATGTAACTTTTTGACAAATCAACCACTAAAATTATATTATCCTCAACAACACTATTTAAACATTATTGGTACGGGAAATAAAAATGCAGTGGCAAGTTGGGGTAAGATCTCGATCGAATCTCCTATAATATGGTACTGGAAAAAATATCTTGATTATAATTTCATGAAACAATTTACTTATTTTCCATAAAAACAAGAAATGAAGTAGAGTTTTAAAATAGTAACAACAAAAAGTTAATAAATTTAATTTAATACTTATTTCAATAAATATATTCACAAAAAAATCAAAATTATTATGATTAAAAATATACTTTTAATGGGCTTACTAAGTTTTAATTTAGGATTAAATATACCAGTTTTCGCAATGGATGAAAAGATAGAAAAATTATCTCCTACTCTCAATAAAGAAGAAGGTTGGAGCATTTGGCATCCTTGGATTTATTTTCCCTTCGATAAAATTCAAGTAGGAATTTCTAATATGGATTTAGGAGGAATGTTAGACTTTGAATATAGCTGTTTTGGTTCAGTGGGAGAAGAAAATAACAAGATAAAACAAGAAACTTATTGGTATCGGATTAGTGAAAAAGTAGAAAAAATTGATCAAGAAAAGTATGTTCAAATAGAAGTAGGTTGTTGGCTAAATAATAATTTTAAATCAACTATTATTTTAACGGGAATCAAAAATTGATAATAACTGAAGAATCTCTAAAAAATTAGATCATTAATTAATTCTTATTTTTTCTGTTAAGAGTAAAGTGATTTACACAATCGATTTAAGGTTGCAATAAATTGCCTAATGTAGATCATAATGAGAAAATGAGAATATATCATGACTGTTAATTTTATGGATAATTTACAACTTTGGCAACGTTATCAAGATTGGCTTTACTATCATCAAGGCTTAGATATTTATGTCGATGTAAGTCGCATGGGTTTTAACGATGATTTTTATACTACTATGCAACCAAAATTCGCCTTTGCCTTTGATTCTGTAGCTAAGTTGGAACAAGGTGACATTGCAAATCCCGATGAAAACCGTATGGTAGGGCATTATTGGTTAAGAAATCCTGACATCGCACCCACCCAAGAAATTAAGGAAGAAATCAATAACAGTTTATTAGAAATCAAAGAATTTGCTCAAAAAATCCATTCAGGCACGATAACAACTCCTCAAGGAGAAAAATTCACCGATTTACTCTCTGTAGGTATCGGAGGTTCAGCTTTAGGCCCTCAATTCGTTTCTCAGGCTTTAGCACCTATTAACCCTAATTTAACTATACACTTTATTGACAACACCGATCCTACGGGAATCGATCGAACTCTAACCAAATTGGGAAATAAATTAAAAACCACCCTTGTGTTAGTAATTAGTAAATCTGGCGGCACACCAGAAACCCGTAATGGTATGTTAGAGGTAAAAAATGCATATCAACAACAAGGATTAGATTTTTCTCGCTATGCCGCCGCTATCACCATGATGGATGACAGTAGCAAACTTTATCACGTTGTCAAAGAAGAAAACTGGTTAGCTTGTTTTCCGATGTTTGATTGGGTAGGGGGGCGCACTTCTGAATTATCTGCCGTTGGTTTATTACCTGCTTTGTTAGAAGGCATCAATATTGATGAGATGTTAGAAGGTGCCAAAGAAATGGATATAGTAACGAGAGAAAGGAATGTGAAAAAAAATCCTTCAGCTTTACTCGCCTTGTCTTGGTATTATGCTGGAAAAGGGAAGGGTGAAAAAGACATGGTAGTTTTGCCTTATAAAGACAGTCTCCTCCTGTTTAGTCGTTATTTACAACAGTTGGTAATGGAATCTTTAGGCAAGGAAAAAGACTTAGACGGCAAGACAGTTTATCAGGGTATTGCGGTTTATGGTAACAAAGGATCTACAGATCAACACGCTTATGTGCAACAATTACGAGAAGGGATAGCAAACTTTTTTGTTACTTTTATTGAAGTATTAAAGGATAGAGAGGGAAAATCTCTCGAATTGGAAATGGATATTACTAGCGGTGACTATCTTTCTGGTTTATTACAAGGCACTCGTAAAGCATTATATGATAACGGCCGAGATTCTATTACCGTAACTGTTTCTGAAGTGACTCCTCGTATTGTTGGTGCTTTAATTGCCCTTTATGAACGAGCAGTAAGTATTTATGCTTATCTTGTTAATATTAATGCTTATCATCAACCGGGTGTAGAAGCAGGAAAAAAAGCTGCCGCTTCAATTTTAAGTTTACAAACAGAAGTATTAAATTTACTCAAAAATACTGATAAATCATTATCTATTGCAGAAATTGCTACAAATACTGGGAAATCTGAAGATATAGAATCCATTTATAAGATTTTACGTCATTTGGAAGCTAACGATCGAGGTGTGGTACTAACAGGCGATCGAAAATTACCAAATACTTTAAAAGTGACATATTCTAAATAATTAATAATTGAAAGTAAAAAATTTCCTCCTTATTAAGGGGGATTAAAACAGATCAGAAAATGGATAGAACAAAACAAATTATAATTAGTTTGATAGTCGGATTTTGGCTTATTTTAATAGCTGTATTTTCTATTCAAAATATAGAGTTAATTAGTTTAAAATTTTTCTTTTTTGAATCAATTAAAATCTCGATCGGTGTATTATTAACCTTTGCATTAGCAGGAGGATTTTTTTTAGGTTCAATAATTCCCATTTTATTTAATAATAATAATTCCTATCCTAGAAATAAAATTCAAAGTAAAGTAAAAAAAAGTAAAAAAAATGAGTTTAAAAGAGATTGGGAAGAAGAAAAAGATCCTCTTTTTGATTGGGATTAATTTTCAGGACAAAATAAAGTTAATGCCAAAATTTAAACCTAAAAACCTTAGTGGTGCAGAAAAAAAAATAGAACATAATTACTGAAATACGATAATTTTTAAAATTCAATTCGATAACGAAGAAACTCAGCTTTTTTCTTTGATGCACAAGCGGGAGGAGGATTTATTGGAGGTAAAGATTAAAAATATAAACATTTATTTCTCTCATAAAACATACTTTGTATTTTTCGTAATCCTAACTGTAACCTCAGTTTTGGATAAGAAAACAGGCAAATAGTAAGCTGAATATAGCAAAATATCAAACTAACTACATTGGCATTGTGCTTTTCCAACCCTTCCTAGCTATTCGAGATTTATTCAGTGGGTTTCGTCAACCATAATTCCTTTATGTGTTTACCTCAAACACTGTTTTGGTGATTGCACTGGCATTAGTTTTATCGATTCTACGAAGATTCAAGTGTGTCATAATCGACGTATTTCACGACATAAGGTATTTCAGGATTTAGCGGCTAGAGAAAAAACCTCTGTGGATTGGTTTTTTGGTTTTAAACTTCATCTAATTGTCAATGAACTGGGAGAAATTCTCAATATGAGTCTCACTGGGGGAAATGTTGATGACCGAAAACCAGTAATTGATCTTCTCCAAAAACTTTGGGGTAAAGTGTTTGCTGATCGAGGTTATGTATCTCAAAAATTAGCGACCAAACTGTTGAAAAATTAAGGAATCGAGTTTTTTGGCAAAGGGAAACGTAACATGAAAAACAAACTAATGAAACTCCACGACAAATTATTATCTCGCAAACCCTCGATTGTAGAAACAATTAATGGTCAGCGAAGCTGCGCCTTCGGCGACCAATTAAAGAATATCTCACAAATAGAACATTCACGTCATCGTTCACCAATAAATTTTTGTGTCAACTTATTATGTGGATTAATCGCATATTGTCACCAAGCAAAAAAGCCGAGTCTCCATTTAGAATGGCTTTTACCTCAATCTGCTTAACCAAAACTCAGGTTAAAAAAAATTAATTTAACCCCAATAACCACTGAATGACGATCGATTTGTTAGGATTTGATCGATCGAATAAATCAGCATAGAAATATTTTTGTAATCTACGGAATTTTGTCTTAAAGTGGGTGATTGTCCTCATGATGAAGTGAATAACTTAATTACGACTTGGATACTCGATCGTCCATAATTGTACCATCAGGCATAATAGCACCTCGCAAATCTACATCTTTTAAAATCGTACCTGTTAAATCTGCTCCCTGTAAATCAGCTTTAAATAATATTGCACCAGTTAAATCGGCATAACTTAAATCCGCGCCTCTTAAGTTAGCTTGTGTTAAATCAGTGGCAAGGTTATCATATCTGTTTGTAGTGTTCAAATGAGATCGACATAACTTTGCTTCTTCTAAATTAGCTTGATATAGTAGTGCTTGAGAAAGATTAGCATAACTTAAATTGGCGTTATTTAAAACAGCATGAGAAAGATTTGTTCGATGATCTGAATTGGGGCGAAAATCAGCGTCTATAATAATGGCGTCAGATAATTGAGCATGGGTTAAGTTTGCACCACATAAAATAGCTTTAATTAAATTTGCTTTTTGCAGATTTGCTGAAATTAATTTTGCACTACTCAAATCAGCATCTCTTAACAAAACGTTAGATAAATTAGCAAAACTTAAATCTGTTCCCCAAAGTATTGTCTCACTCAAGTCTGTTTCCATAAAATTACAATTCGTAAAATTGCTAAGTCCCAATCTTGATTGACGTAAATCTCCTCCAGAAAAATCAGCATTAGATAAATTTTGTTTGATAATTTCTGATTCAACTAATTTAATTTGACTAAAGTTTCTTTTTCCTTCGGTATATGCTTTTAATATCTGTTCTAATTCCATTTTTTTACTGATTTTATCGATAATTTTTTTTGTAATCGTATTATTTTATTATAAATAAAAGTTGTTATTTGAAAGATTTTTAATACTCAATTTTGATAAAAATTAATTGCAATATTACCGTAAAATTTTGTTTGAATTAATTGTAATTTTTGTTGATCCTTAATTTTTGATTTTCTAGGATCATATTCAACGGCTATTTGTCCTTGTAAAAGTTGATAATCAGTAATAATATCTAAGACTCGATCATAAAAGTCACAATGGTAAGGAGGATCAAAATAAATGAGATCAAATTTCTCTCCTTTTAAACTTTTTAATCTCTCTAAAATATCCCCTCTTAATACTTTAAATTTTTGGTCTTTTGTTGCTACTTTTTGCCAATTTTCCCTGATAATTTGACAAGCTATGGAGGATTTTTCGATCGCAACAGCCTCTAATACACCTCGACAAAGAGCTTCAGCCCCCATCGTACCATTTCCTGCACATAAATCTAACCAAGAAGCAGACTCTATTTCGTCTCTCCAGATATTAAATAAAGCCTCTCTTACTTTCGATGTTGTTGGGCGAGTATCTTTTCCTGATAAAGTTTTGATTTCTCTGTTGCCATAAATACGCATGGAAATTAATAGTTGAAAATTAATAATTTTTATCGCTATAAATAATTGATTGGGTGCATTAAGATTTACTAACACACCTTAAATTGACTTTTGAAATAAGCCTATTTTTTATGTAAATTTGAGTTAAAAACTAACAGTTTAAACCATAATTTGGGATTAGATTTAGATAACCATGAATTTTGTTTTTCTAACCAATTATTAAACCATTTACTAAATAATAAATTTGTCAAAGCATCAAAGGTAAAAGCATTATATGCCCCTAACCATCGTAATATATCTTGAGTACCTGCCATTTGCCAAATCCAGAGTAAAAGAGGTGGATTTTTTCGTGCGGCTTTCAAGGCTAAACGGTTAAAAGTAAGCCAGTCTGTGCGATCTTTAATAAAAGTATCTGCTGTTTTAGGTTCATCCGCAAGTAAACCAAAAAAAGTATTGAGCATGGAGTTAATTCTTTGAGGTGGTAAAGTCTTATGAGTCGGCACCATCATTCCTTTAGAAAATAGCCATGTTACTGCAATGTTGCTTTGATAGGCTTGAATTTGATTAAGAGATTCTCCATCTAGTAGATTATACTTTAAAGCAGAGTCTAATAAACTGGTTAATTTACCCAAATTTCGCACTAATGAACCAAATCCAGTAAATATCAAGGGTGATTGTAAGGAAGCGGCATCTCCAATAGCTAATACTCTATCTGTTGCTATTTTTCGATCGCCTTTTGTGATGGTAAACTTACCGGGTATATAACCAAAAGTCGGTTTTTTCCATACCAATTTATCCATATCACAACGGCGATATTCTGGTAGAATACTAAAAAAGTCTTCATACATCTCTAATAAAGATCCGGGATTGTCTGCATGAACTTGATGATAGTGAAATAGATAAATAGTAACGTCATCACCCTCTGCGGGAAATAATTCCCAAATCAACTGCCTTCCTCTGGATATATCCCCGTGAGAAAATAATACATCTCCATAACGCATATCCCATACTTCCGGTTTCAAACCTTCTACCACCGCACCAACAGTAGGGCAAACACTATCAAAGGCTTGATTTCCTGATAATTGCCAAGCGATAGGGGAAGCTGTGCCCATGGCATCAATTAACAGTCTAGCAGTGATTTCTTTATTTTCTCCTGTGATTAAATGGGTGGTATTAATCGTTACTAAATCTTTGCCGATAGTTGCTCGATTAAATTCTGTTTCTTCCCAAATTTCTGCACCATATTTTCTTAATTTTTCACCGCATAAAGTTAATAATTTGCTAGTATCGATCGCAATATTTAAAACATTTGGAGTATGTAAAACTTCTGCTTTTAAATGTGAGGGATTATTAGCATCAAAAAACTTACTAAAACCATCTTGATATTCTGCGGAAATAATCGATTCAAATTCTTTTTTAGTAAATAATTCTAAATCAATTAAAACTTGAAATTCTTGACGAGAAATATTCCATTCACGGTTCATTCTTCCGAATTTTAGTCGTTCAACTAATAAAACACTATAACCTAATTTTGCCATTAAAGCCGCATGAATTGCACCTAAAGCACCACCAATATAAACTAAATCATAATCAGCTTTTCCTTTCGTTTCATCATGGAATAAAACTTGTTTAGGATTATTGCTTTTGACTTTATTTTTAACACTTTCTCTCCAGGTTTTTTCCCACCAATAAACTCTAGTTAAATCATATTCTCCTTGAGGCATTTTTTGGAAAAATTTAACTGTATTAGGATAATAAGATTCTAAAGCAGAAAAAATTGATCGATTATTCAAATCTATGATGGGTAAAGCAGGATAATGAGGAGGAAATTTTTGTTTAATAGCCGTTTCTAATTCTTGTTTTATTTTATTTTCTGCAATGACTTGTTTTTCTCCCCAACGAAACATTTTTAAATAAGTGGTACGTTGCAATGTCCATGTAAAAATTGATAACTCATGATTGTCTGCCAATTCTAAACGAATGCCGTCAGGGGTATTAATTTTTTTTCCTTGAGATGGTTGCCAAATATTTTGTAACCAATCACAAATTATTTGCGGATTGGGGTTAGAGATTTCTAAATATAAAACTTCTGCTAATTTCATTATATAAGTAGTCTATTAAAATATTTTTTTAACTACTATTCATTATCTAATAAATAAGACCATAATTTAGAATTGAACCTCAGTGAAGTCTAAAATTATCGATAAAGAGAGGGAATAGGGAAAAGTGACAAGAATTGATTTTTCCTGTTTTGTTTTGTTGGTATTATTGTACTGATATGAGATCTGAGTCTTAGAGATTTATATAGAAAGAATTGGATTAAGTGTGATATTTTCTTATGAGAAATCATCTTGGTACTCAACCATAAGTGTGAGATCAAAAGTATAATTATTGTTTAGTAATTTTTTCGATCGAAAACCTTATAGCACTTGGTTAATTAGTTCACTATTATTTGGGGTAATGATAAATGTTTTTTTGGTCATGGAATAAACGGAAATACAACTTATTAACTTATATCAGTTGGTTTATTTCTGGTTTGTTAATAACTTTTTTGGTTAGCTGTACTTCTGCCCAAAACAGTGGAAAAGGAGAAATCGAGTTTTGGACAATGCAGCTACAACCACAATTTACCCCTTATTTTACTGAATTAAATCAAAAGTTTGAAACAGATAATTCTGAGAGTAAAGTGCTTTGGGTGGATGTACCTTGGAATGCGATGGAAAGTAAAATTTTAACGGCAGTGTCAGCTCAAAATGCTCCCGATGTAGTTAATCTTAACCCCGATTTTGCCTCTCAATTAGCTAGTCGCAACGCATGGTTAAATTTAGATGAAAAAATCTCTCCGGAAGTCAAAAGTCAATATCTGTCAAAAATTTGGGATGCGAATAAAATTGAACTTTGTGAAGGTGAAAATCAGTGTAATACGACAACTTTTGGCATTCCTTGGTATTTAACAACCACAGTTACTGTTTATAACAAAGAATTATTTAACAAAGCTGGAATTAGCGAAACTCCTACTACTTATGAAGATTTAGCCATCGCCGCAGAGAAAATAAAAAACGCCACAGGGAAATATGCTTTTTTTGTACCATTAGTAACCAATGATTCTAATGAGATATTGCAATCTTTTGTTAAAATGGGTGCAAATTTATTAGATGAGCAAGGTAAAGCCGCTTTTAATACTCCTGAAGGCATTGCAGTTTTTCAGTATTGGACAGATTTATACCAAAAAGGATTATTACCACCAGAAATTATGACTCAAGGTCATCGTCATGCGATCGAATTATATCAGGCTGGGGAACTAGCTTTAATAGGTACAGGAGCAGAATTTCTGAAAACTATTGCCAATAACGCACCCAGTATTTACGAGAAATCGGGTGTCGCACCTCAAATTACGGGAGAGACGAAAAAGAAAAATGTTTCGGTAATGAATTTAGTTATCCCTAAAGATACCCAAAAATTAGACGAAGCAGTTAACTATGCTTTGTTTGTTACTAATGGTGATAATCAGTTGAAATTTGCTCAAGAAGCCAATGTTTTACCCTCTCATAATGATGCGATCGAGCAGTATATTAGTAACTTAGAGAAAGATGCCAACCAAGATATTGTCACAGAAGCCAGAAGAATTAGTGCGGTACAATTAGAAGATGCAGAAGTATTAATTCCTCCTGTCAAAAATATTAATGAATTGAAAAAAATTATTCATGAAAATATCCAAAGTGCTATGGTGAAAGAGAAAACCGTTGAACAAGCCGTTACGGATGCTACAAATGAATGGAATAATATTCAATAATTAACTGACGTTATGCAGAATAAAAGGTACGGAAAACTACACTACCAGAAACCCATCACTTTCCCTCAATATAGAGATAGAAAATTAATATTTGATAATTGATAGTTTATGTACTCTAAATTATTCATTATCAATCTCGATCGTGTGATTTATATAAAAGTACATATAGTAAATAAAAGGAAGTAATTATATATGGGAAAAGTTGTAGGTATAGATTTAGGAACTACAAACTCTTGTGTAGCAGTAATGGAAGGCGGTAAACCCGTTGTTATTGCTAATGCTGAGGGTTTTAGAACAACACCTTCTGTCGTAGCGTATGCCAAAAATGGCGATCGCCTTGTGGGACAAATTGCCAAACGTCAAGGGGTAATGAATCCTGAAAACACCTTCTATTCCGTTAAACGTTTTATTGGTAGAAAACATGAAGAAGTTACCAACGAAACGACGGAAGTATCTTATAAAGTCTTAAATGTTGGTGGAAACGTGAAGTTGGATTGTCCCTCGCAAGGTAAACAATTCTCTCCAGAAGAAATTTCTGCCCAAGTTTTACGAAAATTAGTGGAAGATGCTAGTAAATATTTAGGGGAAACCGTTACTGAAGCTGTAATTACCGTACCTGCTTATTTTAACGATTCTCAACGTCAAGCCACTAAAGACGCTGGAAAAATTGCAGGTATTGAAGTAAAACGTATTATTAACGAACCTACTGCCGCATCTTTAGCCTATGGCTTAGATAGAAAAAGTAACGAAACAATCTTAGTATTCGACTTAGGTGGTGGTACTTTTGACGTATCTGTTTTAGAAGTAGGAGACGGTGTATTTGAAGTTCTCGCTACCTCTGGAGATACTCATTTAGGTGGTGATGATTTCGATAAAAAAATTGTTGACTTTTTAGCGGAAGACTTTAAAGGTAAAGAAGGTATTGATTTACGCAAAGATAAACAGGCTTTACAACGTCTGACAGAGGCTGCCGAAAAAGCTAAAATTGAACTTTCTAGCGTGTCTCAAGCAGAAATTAATTTACCTTTTATCACTGCTACTCAAGAAGGGCCTAAACATTTAGAATTAACTTTAACTAGAGCTAAATTTGAGTCTTTATGCTCGGATTTGATTGATCGTTGTGCTATTCCTGTACAAAATGCACTCAAAGATTCTAAACTCAGTGCCAGTGATATTGATGAAGTTGTATTAGTTGGTGGTTCAACTCGGATTCCAGCCGTTAAAGAAGTCGTTAAAAAAGTTCTCGGAAAAGAGCCTAATCAAACTGTTAACCCTGATGAAGTTGTAGCTGTGGGAGCTGCTATTCAAGGTGGTGTTTTAGCAGGAGAAGTCAAAGATATTCTCTTATTGGATGTAACTCCTCTATCTTTAGGTGTGGAAACTCTCGGCGGTGTAATGACTAAAATTATCCCCAGAAACACAACTATTCCCACCAAAAAATCCGAAACCTTCTCTACTGCTGTTGATGGACAAAGCAACGTAGAAATTCATGTTTTACAGGGTGAAAGAGAGTTTTCTAAAGATAATAAGAGTTTAGGAACTTTTCGTTTAGATGGTATTCCTCCTGCACAACGGGGCGTACCTCAAATTGAAGTCATTTTTGATATTGACGCTAACGGTATCTTAAATGTAACCGCTAAGGACAAAGGTACTGGTAAAGAACAATCTATCAGTATTACTGGAGCTTCCACATTACCGACAGATGAAGTCGATCGTATGGTAAAAGAAGCAGAAGTGAATGCGGCTGCCGATAAAGAAAGACGTGATCAAGTGGAGCGTAAAAATCAAGCGGATTCTTTAGTTAATCAGGCAGAAAAACAACTGGCTGAGTTGGGTGATAAAGTTTCTGGAGATGACAAAGCCAAAGCAGAAGGATTAATTAAAGATCTTAAAGATGCTGTAGCTCAAGATGATGATGAGAAAATTAAAACTCTCATGCCTGAATTACAACAGACTTTATACACGATCGGTAGTAATATTTATCAACAGTCTGGCGGTGCTACTCCGGGTGCTGATACAACTGGGGCAACTCCTCCCAATAGTGGCAACACTGGAGATGATGTGATAGACGCTGAATTTTCGGAATAAATCACATTAAATCTATCTCTCTTATAGATAGATCAAGATAAGTGAATACAAAACACAATTTTTCTTCCTATCCTTATAATCTTGTAAGGGTAGGTTTTTAGTATTTAGATGAGTTTAACAATGGACAATGGACAATGGACAATTGACAGTCACCTATCCCTAAAAGGAAGGGGGATTAAATTAGAATAGGTCAACTTTTCCCTTTTTTTTCCGATAGATAATTTTATAGTTTACTGAGGTTAGGAAAGGGTTTATTTTTGAATATATGAAAAATAATC
The DNA here is from genome assembly GCF_001548115.1 of Geminocystis sp. NIES-3709. Lineage (GTDB taxonomy): Bacteria > Cyanobacteriota > Cyanobacteriia > Cyanobacteriales > Cyanobacteriaceae > Geminocystis. Next base: position 2,473,415 of record NZ_AP014821.1, read on the forward strand.
AATTATTACAACTATTAATAGATGATGAATTGAATAATCAATCACTTTTTTGTTATAAGCTAAGTTCTGAATTATTATCACAAAAAATCAGTCTGTTTACCGTGGTTTTTGAAAGGATTAAATTATTATTAGAAGATTTAGAAATTAAGAATATAAATACTTATGTCAAAACTTTTTGGTATTTTTGGTTTCCTTTGGCTTTAGATTTGGCACAAAAAAAAGAGGCTAAATCTAATTCTTTAATAGTTGGTATATTAGGAGGACAAGGCACAGGAAAAACAACTTTAACAAAAATTTTAGCTCATATTTGGCAATGTCTGGGATTAAATTCCATCGAGCTTTCTTTAGATGATTTATATAAGACTTATCAGGAAAGACAAGATTTATTAAAAGTTGATTCTCGTTTAATTTGGCGTGGGCCTCCGGGTACTCATGATGTATCATTGGGGTTAGATATTCTCGATCGATTTCAAAAACAAACATATCCTATTTTAATTCCCCGTTTTGATAAGTCTCTTTACAATGGCATGGGCGATCGAGTCGCATTTGAAAAAGTCGGTCAAGGAGATATAATTATCTTGGAAGGTTGGTTTGTGGGAATGCAACCCGTTTCAGAAACTGCTTTTATTAATCCCCCTTATCCGATTATCTCGGAAGAAGACAAACAATTTGCTTTTGATAATAATAAGAGATTGAAGAAATATCTATCTTTGTGGGAAAAGTTAGACTACTTTATGATACTCAAACCTAAAGATTACCGATATAGTCTTAAATGGCGCAAAGAAGCTGAACATAAAATGATAAAACAAGGTAAAACGGGGATGAGTGACATGGAAATTGAACAGTTTGTTCATTATTTTTGGAAGGCTTTACATCCCGAAATATATCTTCCTCCTTTGTTAAATAATTCTCAATATACTGATTTAATTATTAATATTAATACCCATCACTCGATCGAATCCGTTAAGCATTTTCATTAAAAAATTAGGAATGTTAGATACTTTTAATTAAAGGGATTAGCGGGACTTAAACTAAAAATATTAAACTATGAGTCTCAAATCGTTATAAATCAAAGATTTTACATAGATCGATAACTTTTCCTTTTATACCAAGAGTTTCAGCCGTTTTTATGACGTTTACCTAAATCTCTTACTCTGACTGTATTTGAAGCTATTTTTGCACCAAAATTTTTCAAAGTACCGTTAGTTTTTAGCTGTTAGCCTTTTTTCCATTAAAGAATAAATAATCAATTACTAATGTTGGCCAGAAATTTAACTTCACAATAGCTGATAACTAATCCCTAATTGCTAATTGCTGACTGTTAATTAAATATATAGCAATTTCCACCCTTATGAATTATGCTCAAATCTTTTAATCAGCGAAACTTTAATTTTATTTTTGTATCTCGTAACCATGAAAAAACTATAATTATTTCTCACAAATTATACAAGATTGATATATTATAAAAAAGAAACTTTAAAAAAATAGAATACCTTTTAATATTAAAAAATCTATAAAAATTAATGAAAACTTATAAAAATAAATATACATATTTGTTATTATATTTGATAACTTTTTTTATATTAGTCCCTTTATCCCAACATAATATATATATTCAAATTCTAGTTCCTTTTGGATTTTTCTTCGTTATTATTTCTGCTATTAATACTTTAAATTTTTCTAAAAAAGTCATCAAATTTTTTTTCATTTTAGCTGGATTATCTCTTTTTACAAATTTAATTAATATTTATGATGAGACTTATTTGTCAGAATTATTAGCTGTAATAACTAACATTTTTGATTGTATATTTTTAATTCTTTCTATTATTGCTATTTATCAAAAAGTTCATTTAGAGACAAATGTTAATAATGATGTAATTAGAGGAGGTATATGTATTTATATTATGCTCGGTATTCTTTGGTATTTATTTTATAAAATGATATTTTTTTTTGATATTAATGCTTTTCATTTTCCTGAATTTAGAAAGACATCAGAAAGCATAAACTTGTTGTATTTTAGTTTTGTGACTTTAACAACCGTTGGTTATGGTGATATAACTCCTGTTAATAATTTTGCGATGATATTAAGTAATTTAGAAGGATTATGCGGACAACTTTTCCCTGCTATTTCTATTGCTACCTTAGTTAGTTTATATAAAAAATAGATAACTTTATCTTAGTAATCTGATTTGATTAGGTCGAATTTAAAAGTATAATTGAAAGGTGAAAAATTATGGAAAATAATTAATGGTCAATTTCGATCGATCTATAATGAAATTTAATAATTTTCGTATTAAGAGAAAATCTTGGTTTCGTGCATTATTTAATCTCAATAGTTCAATACTTCCAGTAGTGTGGGAAAAAGCGGTTTTTTTTGGGGTACTCTCTTTCTTCGTGTGTTTTGCAAACCATTTTGGATATTCCATTGCAAAACCAGCTTTAACAGGTTTAATTCCTACTATTGTTTTAAGTTTACTCCTCGCTTTTCGCACTAATTCTGCAAACGATCGTTTTTGGGAAGGTCGCAAATTATGGGGTATGATAGTTAATACTTTAAGGAATTTAGCATGGCAAATTTGGGTAAATGTTCGAGAAATTACCCCAGATGATAAACAGCGAAAAATTCAAAACCTTAAATTATTAACAGTATTTGCTATCACCACTAAAAATCATTTACGAGGAAAAATTGGAGAGGAAGAAATAAAACCTTTTCTATCAGACTATCATTATCACCACTTAAAAACCAGTCAACATTTACCCTTACAGGTAGCCGCTTACTTAGGAGAATATTTATATAAAGAATCTCAACAAAAAAATCTCAATCAATATCAATTAAGCAGTATGCAAGAATTAATTAACATTTTAATAGATATGGTGGGAGGATGCGAACGAATTTTAAAAACACCAATTCCCTATTCCTACAGCATTCATTTACGGCAATTACTGTTCCTCTATTGTGTTTTATTACCTTTCCAGTGTGTTGACCAATTAAAATGGGGTACAATTCCTTTTGTCATAATACTAGCTTATGTATTATATGGTATAGAAGCGATCGCTCTTGAAATAGAAAATCCTTTCGGTACAGATAAAAATGATTTACCTTTAGATCAGATTTGTCAAACCGTTAACCAAAATATTCAAGATTTTATTATGAATCAAAATCGGTAAAAAATTTCTTTGACACACAGAAGACTAGAGTCAGAATGTAGCAAAAAGTGTTAGGTTTTAAAAAGATTTCAACTTTTTTCTAACAATTTATCAACATAAATGATTTAGGATTACTATCTAAACTAACCTGAGTTCGATGTTAGAAACCTTTTTATTAATAAGGGTTTAAGAGTGGTAGGTAAGCACATTTTTCCTTAACAAAAAAATTAAATAACCGTAAATAATTATCTAAAATCAATTTGACTAAATGTAATCGATTCTTACTACTATCTTCTGTCTTCTATTTCCTACCTTCATCGAAAATTTTATGTCGAACTGAGGTTAAACTATCAATTATTATTGAAATTTACTACTCGTTATTTTCTATTTACTTAAAATTTGTATATTATGAAAAAATTTTTACAACAAATTCTTGCTAGTTTTATCGGTAATTTAGCAGGATTATTTTTCTTTTTTGCCTTAAGTGGAGCTGGATTATTAATTTTTTTCTTTGCTTTATTACTATCAGGTAATACACCAAAAATTGAAAATCAATCTGCTTTAGTTTTCAATCTTAATACTCAAATTAGTGATTCTCAGTCCGAGAGTAATTTATCATCTTTAATTAGTAGTAATAATACCCAAACTTTAACCCTAAGAGAGATTACTTTAGCTATTAATACCGCCGCAAAAGATAATCGAATTACTACCTTATTTTTAGATGGTAGTCAGGGAAATATTACCACTGGATATGCTAGTTTAACAGAGATTAGAACAGCATTAGAAAATTTTAAAGCTAGTGGAAAAAAAATTATTGCTTATAATGTTTCTACAGGGGAAACAGATTACTTTTTAACCTCTATTGCTGACGAAATTAATCTTAATCCTATAGGCGGAATGGAGATGAATGGTTTTGCTAGTTCGCAATTATTTTTTGCTTCTGGTTTAGAAAAATATGGAATCGGTTCACAAATAATTAGGGTTGGTAAATATAAGTCAGCAGTTGAACCTTTTACTCGTAATGATTTTAGTCCAGAAAGTGAAATTCAAACCTCAGAATTATTAGATGATTTATGGGATTCTTACTTGGAAGTTATAACTAAAAATCGTCCTCTCAAAACAGGAGAAATTAATAATATTGCTGATAATAAAGGTATTTTACAACCTGAAGAAGCTAAAGATTTAAAATTAGTTGATCAATTGATTTATGAAGATCAAATTATCGATCGACTCAAAACTATTACTAATAGTAAAGATGAAGATACTTTTCATCAAGTCACCATCCGAGATTATTTAACTGCCAATACATCTTCTGATACTCCTCAAAATAACAAAATTGCTATTCTATATGTGGAAGGTTCGATCGTTGATGGAGAAGGTAGAATTAGAGAAGTTGGTAGTAATCGTTTTGTCAATGAAATTAGAAAAATACGTCAAGATAAAAATATCAAAGGAGTTGTTGTTAGAATCAATAGCCCCGGAGGAAGCGCCGTTGCTTCAGAGTTAATTTTACGAGAATTACAATTAACTGCATCCGAAAAACCTTTAGTCATATCTATGGGAGATGTTGCGGCTTCTGGAGGTTATTGGATAGCTACGGCAGGGGAAAGAATTTTTGCTAGTAATAATACTATTACAGGCTCGATCGGGGTTTTTGGATTATTATTTAATATAGAAAATATTGCTAATCAAAATGGTATTAGTAATGATGTAATAAAAACTAATCAATTTGCTGATTTAGGCAACACATTTAAACCAAAAACTGAACCAGAATTAGCGATTTTTCAACAAGGAGTAGAAAAAATTTATGAATTGTTTTTAGAACGAGTTTCTCTCTCCAGAAACTTACCTGTTTCAAAAGTAGTGGATATTGCACAAGGTCGAGTTTGGTCTGGAAAATCTGCCCAAAAAATAGGCTTAGTTGATGAAATTGGAGGATTAGATGCGTCTATTCAATATCTAAATGAAAAACTCCAATTAAATGATAATTATGACATCGTATCTTATCCTGAAAGTAGAACTTGGGAAATAGAATTAATTAACCGATTAAATAATACTAAATTAGCAAATAATTTAACAGATAAAGAAATTTTAACTAAAATTATATGGGAATTAAATACAGAATTAAATCTTAAAGATATTTTACAAAATCCCCATCAAGTTTATAGTATTTTGCCTTATAAATTAAATATAAAATAATTAGTATATTTTACTTTAGTAAGTACTTATAAATAATTACTGGGGATTCAAACTTATTTTCTAAATGTTTCCTGTCTCAAACCATTAAAAATTTGAGAAAGCATGATGAAAAATAATTTTAAGTTAATTTTATGATCGAGAGATTTAAAAAATATAGCAAACCTCAAACTAATGAGATACATTTCTAGCCTCCTAAATCCCTAGAATTGGAGGACTTAAATTTTAAATTTGTACCTTGTAATTATGAGAAATGCTATATATTTTTAAAGTGGTAATTAATCATAAATGTTTAATAAATATTTATAAATAAAAGTTATCCTATTACTTCCTTTTTTTATTTATGTAAGTTGTGAACAATATTTCATAAATTGAGACATAAAGAGTTAATTTTGTGAGCAAATTGTTTATCACTAAAATCTCAACGGAAAAGATAGAGTTAAACAAGAATTGGGTAGAATAAAACTAGAAAAAGTTTACGAAGTAAATAGGTTATATACCCTATGCTGAAAAAACTACATCGGCTTCGTTTATGGTTACTCACAAAGACTTCCTCTGACGGTTTTACCCTAATAGAATTACTGATTGTCGTCATGATCTTTTAGGTATTTTATCGGCGATCGCAGTTCCCAATCTATTAGCTCAAATCGGAAAAGCAAGAGAAACAGAAGCACGTATTCTTTTGTCAACGATGAACCGCACTCAACAGGCTTATTTTATGGAAAAGGGTACATTCGCCAGTAATAGCGGTACTTAGACAAAACAATAACAACAATTAAGCTATAATTTTTACATCATATTGCTTTTAGGTCAAAATGAAAGAAATTACTTCTTCATCAATGCCCCCATGTTTCAATCGCTGGTGTGAAAAAATAGACCCAGTCTTAAAAACAAAGGCACAAAAACGAGAGTTTAGAAATTATTTGGGCGGTTTATTAGGAGATTCTCAAAGAAAAAATATAACTCAAATTGCCCATAATAATCTTGATATTACTTATCATAAATTACACCATTTCTTAACAGAGTCCACTTGGAATTATGATGAGGTAAATGATAAAAGATTAGAAATTATTGCATCCTGTCGTCAAACAAAAATTAGTCGATGTTTCTCCTTAATTATAGACGATTCAGGTCATCGTAAAAGTGGAAACTTTACTGACTGTGTGGGAAGACAATATATTGGTGAAATTGGCAAAACTGATAATGGTAATGTTATAGTCACTACTCACATTTATGATGGTGTGAGAAGTTTTCCTTTAGACGTTGAATTATATGAAAAAGCCGAAAATTTCCCTGAAGGAAAAGACGCTCCACAATTTCAGAAAAAACCAGACATTGCCTTTAATTTAATTGAAAAATGTTTAAATCGAAATTATTGTCCCCAAATAATTTTAATGGATGGTGGTTATGGAAACAATACTAATTTATTAGGCAAACTAGAAAAAAAGAATTTAAAATATATAGGAATTATTGCTAAAAATAGATTAGTAAAATTGGTAAAACAAGATTTTATCGAGTCTGAAAAAACCATAGCTGAAATAGCAAAATCATTACCCCAAGATAGTTTTGAAAAAATAAGAATAGGAAAAAATCGAGAAAAAACTCTTTGGGTAGCAACGATAAATATTGAATTATCAGCTTTGTCGGGAATAAAAACTGTAGCTATCGTCATGAATGCAGATACTTTTGAAAATTCCACAGATATTGATTATTTAATGACTAATGAAATAGGAGAAAAAGTGTGTGGAAATTGGATAGTAGAAACTTATACACAAAGAAATTGGATAGAAGTATTTTACCGTGAAATCAAGGGATGGTTAGGGTTATCACAATACCAAGTGAGAAATAAAAGAAGTTTAATGAGACATTTTATCTTGGTATTTTGTGCCTACACTTTTATTCAATGGCATCGTTTGACAGGAGGTTTAAGAAGACAATGGGGGAATAAACCGTTAAATACTTTTGCTGAGGCATTGGAAGCGTTTCGTAATGCTGTGTCTTTTCGCTTTTTTCAATGGTTAAAAGACAATGTGGAAGTATTTAGTTTATATAAAGCTAGTTTAGGGTTTATTTGGGCATAATTTTTGTCTAAGTACCGATAGAAGTATTTTACCGTGAAATCAAGGGATGGCTAGGTTTATCACAATACCAAGTGAGAAATAAAAGAAGTTTAATGAGACATTTTATATTGGTATTTTGTGCCTATACTTTTATTCAATGGCATCGTTTGACAGGGGGATTGAGAAGGCAGTGGGGAAATAAACCGTTAAATACTTTTGCAGAGGCATTGGAAGCGTTTCGTACAGCAGTGTCTTTTCGCTTTTTTCAATGGTTGAAGGATAATGTGGAAGTATTTAGCTTATATAAAGCCAGTTTAGGGTTTATTTGGGCATAATTTTTGTCTAAGTACCGTATGTTTTTCTGTGGCATACAGTGTTTTTTTTTGACAGTATAGTCAAATTTACGACTGATTCTGTCAATAGTCGATGTACTGAGTTTAAGTCCAGTTTTTTTCTCAAATAACTCGGCTAATTCCCAGAGAGTAGCATCATTATTTTCGTTGATAATTTCTAACAGGACAACCGTTTGTTCAGGATTTATTTTGGGGGGTCTTCCCCCTGAATGACGAGGTTTGAGATCCCCAGTTTCTTGATACTGCTTGATTATCTTTTGTACAAAACTTTTTGCCACACCAAAATTCTTAGCTAATTGACGAATGGAGCATTGTTGCTTTTCACGAGCATGAATAATCTTTTGTCTTAAATCCAAAGAGTAGGGACGCATTAGATTAATGTTAATATCGTCTAAATTTTTTCATCTCAAAATTGTACCTCATCATTGTAAGAAACGCTATAAAATGACTAGGACTTACGCTTCAGTTTCCTTGTTCAACCATAAATACCTGAGTTCGACATAAAGTTATTGATGAAGATAAGTAATAAGTACAAGAATTGAGGTTAAACTTATTAAAATTGATTTTCAACAATTATTTATCAAATTTAATTCTTTTCGGTTCATAAAATTTGGTATGTCATCAGTCTTAAACCCTTATTTTTCAAGATTTTTTTACAAACTGAGGTATAAATGGGTGTAATAATAAAATAACTTCCCCATACTTGGGGTTTAGAGGATGAAAAAACTATTTTTGCGAAAGTCCTTATGAGTATGTTTAAACTTCATCCTATCAATAATTCTAATTCAAATAATATAGCTTTTTCTATGGGAATAACGTTACAATCATAATCTTCTGTTATGCGATGCTCTCATGAATCATAATAATTAGTTTCTTATCCCGAATTCAGGTTAATTTTATGACAAGTTTTAATTTCAGTGTTTTTTCTAAATTTTGGTCGATCGCAAAGTTATATTGGTTAGGAAAAGAAAAAAAACGTGCCTTAATTTTATTAGCAGTTTTAGGACTTTTATTAGTTGGTTATACTCAATTAAGTGTTTTATTAAATGAGACACAAGGAGGATTAATTTCAACCTTAGCGGCAAAAGATGAAACCAAATTTTGGAAGACTGTTTTTAACTTTTTATTAGTTTTAGTATTATATGTACCTTTATTTGCAGGATTTTCTTTTACCCAAGGAAAACTAGGTTTATATTGGCGAAAATGGTTAACTGAACATTTTTTAACTAACTATTTTAATAATCGTTCTTTTTATCAATTAGCGGTAAAAAATATTGAAATTGATAATCCAGATCAACGAATTTCTGAAGATATTAGAAGTTTTACTCAAGACTCTTTACTTTTTTTCTTAGTAATTATTCAATCGGTTTTACAAGTCATTGCTTTTAGTGTAGTTTTGTGGTCAATTTCTCAAAAATTAGTCATTTTTTTATTAGTATATGCTTTAGCCGGAACGCTAATTACGACTGGAGTTTTTGGTAAAAAATTGGTAAGTTTAAACTTTAATCAATTACAAAAAGAAGCTAATTTTCGTTTTGGTTTAGTAAGGGTTAGAGAAAATTCAGAATCGATCGCATTTTATCAAGGAGAAAATCAAGAAAAAAATAACTTAAATAATTTATTTACTGATGTTTTTAATAACTTTAATTCTTTATTAATTTGGCAAGAATTATACTTAGGTTTATTTATTAATACATTTGAATTTTTACCTTATGTTATTCCAGCGATTGTGGTTGCACCCAGTGTTTTATCCGGAGATTTGGAAGTGGGAAAAGTTAGCGAAGCAACAGGAGCATTTTTAAGAGTATTTTTCTCTTTAAATATTATTGTTAGTCGTTTTCAATCTTTAACAACATTTGCCGCCGGAATCGATCGACTTTCCAGTTTTTATGAATTTTTATCAGGAGAAAAAAATCAAGATTTATTCACTAAAAATAATGGGCAAAATCGTACTATTGATACAGTGGTAAGTGAGCAATTATCTATTGAACATTTAACTCTACAAACTCCTAATTATCAAAATACATTAATAGAGAATGTGAGTGTAAATTTACCTCAAGGAAAAGGCTTATTAATTATGGGTAGTAGTGGTTGTGGTAAGAGTTCACTACTAAGATCTATCGCCGGTTTATGGGATTCAGGTACAGGTGCTATTTTTCGTCCAGAATTAAATAAAATGCTCTTTTTACCTCAACGTCCGTATATGATTATTGGTACTTTAAGAGAACAATTAATTTATCCTAGTGTGAATAAAAATATCTCAGAAGAAGAATTAGAAAAAATATTAAATTTAGTCAATTTGCCCCATTTAGCGGCAAAATTTGGGGGTTTTGAGGTTAATAAAGACTGGGGAGAGGTGTTATCTTTAGGAGAACAACAAAGACTTGTATTTGCTCGTATCTTAATTAATAAACCTGAATACGCTATTCTGGATGAAGCAACCAGTGCTTTAGATATAAATAACGAAACAAATTTATATCAACATTTACTAAAAACAAATACAACTTTTATTAGTGTAGGACATCGAGAAAGTTTAAAAAATTATCACCAATTATTATTAAAAATATCCGAAGATAAATCATGGCAATTATCTTCTATTAATTAGGCTCTCCTACAGTAGTTATGACAAATTAATAGAAAATAATTAATATAAACTTTGATAGCTATAGCTTTGACTCTTTTAAAAATGCAATTATTATAAATTAACAGTTTGAATTTAACCTAATACCTGCTACCTGATACCTGACACCTTTTTTTAGACATAATTTATCATATTCAAAGTAGAAGAGCCATTAATTAAGTTAGTCAGATATTCTTAAATCATCTCAAAAAAATATAGCAAATACCAAAATAATGAGGGACATTTTCAGCCTTCTAAATCCCTAAAATTGAGAAACTTAAATTTTAAATTCATATCTTGTAATTATGATAAATGCTATAATATTTTAAAAATAAACAACCTATTATAATTATCCTAGATAATGACTTTTAAGTACATTCAACAAAAATATTTATCAGAGTTTTTTATAATAATTTAAACTAACAGGATTAATTGATTTTTCATTTAACTCTCTTTCCAAAAATAAGAGAGAAAGTTTCTGATCTTAACAGATGATATGTTATAAATACTTTTTTATATTTTATGTATTAAGTATTTTTACTAATAGTTATTCTGAGAATTTAAACTAATATATATTTCTAAAAATATGTTAATTTCCTTATAATCGAGTCTTAATAATCTTAGTTTGATGATCCGAACTCTAAGATATTGTCTAGTATCTTTAGTTTAATTTAAGAAATGATCTATAATTTGAGGATGAGGATTATTATCCTCCAATTATTTGTTTACAGCAATTATAAATGATTGTAACAAATCAAATATTAATTATAAAATGCTAGAATGCTGATTCTTTAAGATCTAACACTTTTTAATCACTTTTTGATACAATCCCCATAAGACTGGTATCTCAATAAATTCTATAGATTTTTTTTCGTTTATACAACTGATTTGAACTCCCTATGTGTGCGGTGTTTTTATCAAGTAGTTATAATTAATTCAAAGTATAAAAGATTTTGTTATTATGATTAGCAAAAAAATTATTCTACAAAAATAAATTGCTGTAATATATTCAACCTAATCTAAATTTAACTAAAATTTTCAAAAAATGAATAGCCTATTTGAGTATCTGGAAACAAAAGAAATTTCGAGGAATAAATCTGACACAAAAATAACTTGGTATGCTAAATATAAAGATAGTGGAGATGAGTTGGTTATCAAACAAATTATTTGTTCTAAAGAAAATTATGTCTTAAGTGGTGTTGAGGCTTATAAAAAAAAGATTCAATATTTTCAGGCTAAAAATCACCCTTCAATTATTCGTTATTTAGGAGTATTTTCTACTTCAGATAGTTTTTTTATTTTGAGAGATTATAAAAAAGGTGTTATACCATTATCTAAATTAGACAAAATTAGATTAGAAGAAATTAAAAGTATTGCTATTAAAATTTTATCTGTATTAAAAGAGTTTCAGGAATCCAGTCCTCCGATGATTCATCAAAATATTAAACCAGAAAATATATTTATTGACAATAAACTCAATATCTATTTAACGGATTTTGGTTTTTCCGAAGTTAGTACTCAAAGTATGTATGATTTTTCTGTAGATAATATTTTTGAAGGTACTCCCGGATTTATTGCACCAGAACAATTTATTCGTCCGACAAAAGCCTCTGATATGTACGGATTAGGGGCTACATTAATTTGTTTAATTACCAAGACAAAATCTGAAAATTTATCATTATTATTAGATAAAAAAAATAAATATAAAATTAATTTTGAACACTTAACTAAGGGATTACGTCCTGATTTTGTTAGGTGGTTAGAAAAAATGGTGGCAACGGATCAAAGAGAGCGTTTTCGTACTGCTGGTGAAGCATTAGAAGCATTACTTCCTATTTATGTGGTGCGTTATCCTGAAGTAAAATTAAGTGTTAAAAGTTTAGAAATTAAAATCAATCAATTAGGTGAAAAAGAAACTGTAACGATCGAAGTTTCTAATCCGATCGATAATACTTTATTAAGGGGAAAATGGGTGTTAGCTAGAAATATTAATGATGGTTATGACAGAGGACAAATTCACGGTTGGCTTTCTATTTTACCGAATAAATTTGCTAATAATCATGTCTTTTGTACTTTAAAAGTCTCCAGTGAAAAATTAATGGCTGATCAGATTTATGAACGATATTTAGTACTCAAAAATAATAGCCGTTGTGAAAAAATTAAAATACCTTTAAAAATTATTACTCCTCCTCTTTCTTTAAATATTAAAAAACCGCCTTATTTTTATATTGCTTCAATATTTTTATCTTCTGTTATAATTTCAATATTTGGAGGTATCAGTGGTATTCTAGCCGGAAATATCGGGGGATTAGTAGGAAGTCTTGCGGCTTGGTTTTTTGCTGGAATTATAGCTTCTTTTGCTTTAACAAGTACTTATATGAGTAATGATACTTGGTCAAATTCCCGTCTTTCGGGGGGAATTATTGGCAGTTTCTTATTGTGGGGTATGGGATTGACTCTTGTTTTATTAGCTTTAAGAAGATTTGGTTCTCCCGATTTAAGTAAAATTGCGATCGCACAGTTTATTGTATTAATTACAGCAGGTGTTTTAGCTATTTTTAGTCATTTAGTATTAGAAAAATTTAAAGAAATTGGATTTAGTAAATTAATCTCTTTTGCTTGTATTTTATCATCAATAATTAGTGGTATTTTATTAGGAATACAAATTTTATTAGGATTCAAAAATATCTATATTTTTATACCTTTTATGATGAGTAATATTGTATTTTTCAGTGTGTTATTTTATCCTTTGTGGAAAGAATTAAAGTTAATTAATGAATATAAAAAGGCAGCTAAAGAAAATCAATTAATTAAACCTTAATTGAGTAACATTGATAATTTTTAATATTTATTAAACTTCATTATACTTTTTGCTATCTCTCGTTAAAAGATTCGTTGCCTCGGAGACAGAAACAGGATGAGAAAATAAGTATCCTTGCCCAAATTGACATCCTTGACTTTTTAACCATTGTTTTTGTTCTTCTGTTTCAATTCCTTCTGCGATCGATTTTATGCCAATAGATTTACATAAAGCAATAATAGATTCTGCAATTACTTTATTGCGAGGATCAGATTCCAAAATATTAACAAAACTTCGATCGATTTTCAAAGTATCCACAGGTAATTGATGTAAATAACTAAAACAAGAATAACCAGTGCCAAAGTCATCAATACTGATAGAAATTCCCTTATTTTTAATTTGATTCAATACATAAGAAGTTGTTTGTAGATCTTTGATTAACATACTTTCCGTTATTTCTAATGCTAAAGTATCTCTAAATAAGGAATAACGATCGAATAAACTGTCGAGTAAAGGTAATAAGGATTCTTGTAATTGTTTTACTGAAAGATTAACGTGAAGTTTAAGAGGTTTATTAAATTTTTCCTGCCATATTGCCAATTGGCTACAGACATTTTCTAATATCCATGTACCGAGAGGAATAATTAACCCTGTTTCTTCTATAATATCAATAAATTCCATAGGAGATAGTAGTCCTCTTTCGGGATGTTGCCAACGAATCAACGCTTCAAATCCTTCTATCATCATCGTTTGCATATTAAAAATTGGTTGATAATACAACACAAATTCTTTCGTCTCAATAGCTCTACGCAAATCATTTTCCAGATGTAATCGTTGCAGTGCTTGAGAGTGCATTGTGGGATCAAAAATAACATATTTGCCTTTACTATTTTGTTTGGCTCGATACATGGCTATATCTGCATCTCTTAACAAGTTTTCGGGAGAATCATATATTTGACTACCGATAATAATGCCAATACTGCTACCTATAAAAACTTCCCGATTTGATAACATAAAAGGCGATCGCAAAGAATTTAAAATCCTGTCGGCGATTCTCACAGCTTCTTTTATTTCTTCTATTTCCTCTAACAAAATTACAAACTCATCTCCCCCTAACCTTGCGGCAATGTCGGTATCTCGAATACAACTATTGAGTAATTGTGCCACTTGTATTAGCAATTCATCTCCTACCAAATGTCCTAAGCTATCATTAACTATCTTAAAGTTATCTAAATCAAAAAATAATACTGCAAACTTATATTCTTGATAACGTTTTCCTCTTTTTAAGGCTAACTGTAGTCTTTCAATCAACAAAGCACGATTAGCTAAACCAGTTAATTTGTCATGAAGGGCGTTATGTTTTAATTCCTTTTCCATATGAATACGATCGCTTATATCAGTAATAGTACCCACATAACCTTTAATATTTCCCTGAAGATCATATTCGGCAACACATTGTCCATAAACCCAAATAACGGTGTTGTCGGGACGTTGAAAACGATATTCTAACTCAAATAATTTATTTTCCTCAACACATTCAAGCCAATGTTGTATAACTGTCTCTCGATCGTCAGGATATAAATTTTGTACCCAACCATGCCCCATAGCTTCTTCTGGGTTGATTCCGATAAGTTCACAATAATATTTATTGATATAAATACATTCTCGATTAGCGTTAGTGCGAAAAATACCCACAGGTACAGCAGAAGCAAGACTAGCGTAACTTTGTTTACTTTCTTGTAACTTAACCTCTATCCGTTTACGGTGATTTATCTCTTTATTTAAAAAATAATTCCAAAAAGTAAGAAAAATAAGCACTAAAAAAGGAGCATAAATAGCTAAATTCCAGAGAAAATCTCTAATTTGTGGCCAACCTAATTTTTTTTCTGGCTCTAACCATTCATTAATAGCTTGATAATAAATGGAGTTAGGATCTCGAATTAATATTTGTAATTGTCGATCGATACTTGACAATAAAGAATTAGGATCACTTTCTTTAACCACAAAGTGTAAACGGGCAGGATTAACTAAAATATTAGTTTTAACTACATTATAATTTGGACTAACTTTCTTTCCAAAAAAATTATTAACAATACCTGCATCGATTTTTCCCTGTTCAAGAAGAACAAAAATATCATTAAATTTATCAACTTCCACCAATTCTGGAGTAATACCAAAAGAACTAATTTGATCCTTTAAAACCTCTTTTTGGATACTTGATTTGAGAATACCTACTTTTTTTCCATCCAAATCTAATATAGAATTTAATGATAAACCAGGACGAGCATAAACTTGAGACCAACTAGCCAAAACTACTTCATTATTAAAATCGAATAGATTATCCCGTTTATCAGAATAGGCTACATCTACCATTAGATCGATCGTACCATTTTCTACATCTTTGAGACATTGATTCCACTCACAAGGTATATATATAATTGACCAATTTTCCCTTTTAGCAATACCATCCATAATCTCCACCCAAAAACCAGAAGGTTTACCATTTTCATCAAGAAAAACCTTTGGATTATTTTGATAAATCCCTACTCTCAACATTTTATCGGGATTTTTTTGTGCAATAGCTTCCTTTCCCGTGAAAAATATAGACAGACACAGACACAGCCCCAGTAGCAACAGAACATATTTCATTAACTTTTAAAAGCTACTATGATTAATTTGTCTTACTTCAAGTATAGTCGATCAACTTTCAGTTTGGAATTAGGACTTAGGAATTAACTCATAGAAACTTATATGATACTTAGTAAATACCTGAGTTCGAGAAAAAATCTTGATGTAGGTACGTTTTAGTTTCTAAAAATACCAAATCTGATTGAATGATTTAATTAAATTAATCTAAGTAAAATCAATTGTTAACAGTTTTTGATCAATTATTTACCGAATACCTAACAACTAATACCTTGCTATTACCCATACATTTTGCATTGAACTGAGGTAGTAAATAAATTTAATAAAAAAATCCCCCAATATGGAGGATCAAAATAATCTATTTAGTCGTTAAACTGTTATAGCTAAAGAATCTAAAGGAGAAGGAATTGTCTCAGAAGGAGCATTAAATTCACCCGTGATAACATACTCTAAACGTAACTTTAAAAAAGTAATCCACTGTTTATTTAAAGATACGATCGCCGCCGCTGGCTGAGGACATTTAGCCCTGATTTCTTTAAACTCTGGAGCATCTAAAAAAGCAGGTTGCTTGATGAACCAAAAGTCAATTTCTTTATCTTTTTCTTTATAAACTCTATGTTTTTCGTCTAAAATTTCGTGTAAGTTTTCACTATCGCTAGTTAAAAATTTTTCACTAGCTACAAGATAATAATAAGTAGTCATAAATCAATTTTTATTATTGAGAAAGAAAGTAAATTTTATTGTCAATTGTTAATGATATATTGCTAATTGTTGAACATTGCCTGTTTCATTTCTTTAACGGCACGTTCTAAACCAACTAACACTGCTCTACTAATTATACTATGACCGATATTCAATTCTTCCATTCCCGGAATACAAGCTACAGGATAAACATTCCAATAGGTTAAACCATGACCTGCATTAACCCTCAACCCCAAGTCTAAAGCCTGTTTTGTACCTTTTTGTAAAGCAATTAACTCTTTTTGTCTAGCTTCTTCTTTCAGTGCATCGGCATATTTACCAGTATGTAACTCAATAAATTTAGCCTGAGTTTTAGCGGCTGCCTCAATTTGTGCCTCATCAGCATCAATAAACCAACTCACTGGAATATCAGCAGACTGCAATTTGTCAACAACGGCAGTAAATCTGTTCAGGTTTTTAACAATATCGATCCCTCCTTCTGTTGTTACTTCTTCTCTTTTCTCAGGTACTAGGGTAACATAGTCTGGTTTTATCTCTAGTGCGATCGAGATCATTTCATCAGTAGCCGCCATTTCTAAATTAAGATGAGTACGAACAGTTTCTCTTAAAATACGCACGTCTCGATCTTGAATATGTCGTCTATCTTCTCGTAAATGAGTAGTAATACCATCTGCCCCTCCTAATTCTGCTAACACGGCGGCAGAAACGGGATCAGGTTCAACAGTCCGCCTAGCTTGACGAATAGTCGCTACATGGTCAATATTAACTCCTAATGTCAACAATTTTATCTTCTCCTTTTCAATAGATCACTAGATCACTTTACCAAGATTAGGAAAATATGCTGTATATAATTCTTAATTCCTAATTTCTAATTCCTAACCCCTAATTATTATGGGCTTTTCCCGTCTGAATTTGATGTAAAAGTAGTTCTAATTCTGCCTCTAAACTCATATATTTGAGTTGTTGATCTGCTTGATAGGCTTTTTGTAACTGTTGTATGTTATAGTTGGTATTTTTAATTTCAGTTTTCATTGAGTATAAATGCTTATTATGATTATTATTAAATAACTAATCTTAACTTAAATTTACATAATATGCGATAGTTTAAAAAAAGTAAACAAATTGTTACACTTTTAATTTATAAATTAGCCCGTCAGAATAACACATTTACGTCCTTTTCCTTTTTATCTCCTGAGAAAAATAAAAATTTTAAAATTTATTTGTGTTAAAAATCTCATTCACGGATATATCTTCATAATTTTTTCTATTTATTAACATTTTACAAATTAGAATTGTTAATCTTACAAAAACTTGTAAACCTTGATTCTAAAAGGTTTTTTCATCAAATTCAAGTAGTTTAGAATCATTGTCTTATCGTTTTTCAAAAAAAATGTTAAAAAAAGTAACAATTTAGACAGAACACTTGACAAAGTTGCAGTTTTAATATCCATATGTTAGGTTAATTATTATCTGACGGATTAATTGAGGAGTAAAGCTAATGGAAACACCTTCTGCATTAAGTTTAGAACAACAATTTAAGTTGGAAGTTCTAAAAGATCAAGTTAAAAAGTTAAGTCAAGAACAAGCTCAAGAATATTTAATTGAGGTATTTCGTCAAATGATGGTGAAAGATAACTTAATGAAACAATTATTCAAAAATGCTTAATCTTGCTTAGACGTTGTTGTAGAGTTGATCATCATTGTCTTTTTTCCGCAATGAGATTCTTTGTTAACTTTTACATAAATTTAATTTCCCTTATTTCTCGTCTCGACAACGTCTATCAATCAAAGACAACTAAGTGTTTCTTACTCTTAGAGTATCGTCTCGATCGAACTATTCTATACTTGCTAAAATATAGTTTGATGTTGCAAAATAACTTTTGGTTTTTGGATATTTTCCCCCAGTTAATAAGTAAGTGGGCAGAATTAATTGTATAATTATAACATTAAAATAAATTTAATAAAATCAAAAAGTAATATACAAAAGTTTTATTTATATTTAAAAATAATTAATGTAGCTTAAAATCTGCTAAAAATATGAAAAATAAGTAAATCAAGGATAAAAAATGCGATTTGTTACCAGATTAGCTCCAGAAACACAACAGTTATTAAAGACTATTGAACAAAAAAGTAAATACTATCAAGTTAGACATCGAGCAAAATCGATTTTGTTAAGTTATCAAGGTTATAAAATTACTCAAATAATGTTAATATTAAATATTAGTAGAAATACAATTTATAATTGGCTTAATAATTGGGAAAAAAATGGTTTAAATGGATTATATAGCTTGAAGGGAAGAGGAAGAAAATCAACTTTAAATGAGCAACAAGAATTAAAAGTAAAAGAATGGATAAAATCTCATCCAAAAACCTTAAAGATAGTTCAAGAAAAAATAGAAAATGAGTGGGAGATAAAAATAAGCAAAGATACGATAAAAAGATTAGCAAAAAAAAAGGGCATGGGGTGGTATCGGTTCAAGAAAAGGGTAAAAGGGGAAGTATGCCCTGAATTATACCAACAAAAAAAGAGACAATTAGAGCAACTAAAAAGAGCAGAAAATGAAGGAAAAATAGATATATATTATGGTGATGAAAGTGGATTTAGTTTAGTACCTTGTTTACCTTATGGATGGCAAGAAAAAGGGAGAAAAATAGAAAGAGAAAGTAGCCTAAGTAAAAGATTAAATGTGTTAGGATTTATGAAAAAAAATAATGAGTTAGAAAGCTATGTATTTGAGTCATCAATCAATAGTGATGTCGTGATAGCTTGTATAGATAACTTGAGTAAAAAAATAAAGAAGGAAACAGTATTAGTAATGGATAATGCCTCGATTCACCAAAATAAAAAATTCTGGAATAAAGAAGAAGAATGGGAAAAAAAAGGATTAAAAATATTCTTTCTACCACCCTATTCACCACAATTAAACAAAATAGAAATACTGTGGAGATTTATGAAATATAAATGGTTAGAGAACTCCTGTTATAAAAGTTATTTAGATTTAGTAAAAGGAGTAGAAAATATTCTTATAAACTTTGGTTCAAAATATACAATTAATTTTGCCTAGGTACTTATTATTCCCTTTACGAAGTGCAATTTTGACAGTCAAATATAAATTTTAAGATTCCTTTAGGATTATTTGTAATGATGAAACGAGAAAAAGTCCAAATTTTCTATTCTCTATATTTTGTCAAAGAAACTGTTGCGACTCCAAGAGGTTTTAATTTTGCATTAACTAATACTTTTATTCCTTCATCTACAGTTGTACCAGTGGTATAAATATCATCTATCATAAGAATTTCTTGAGTTTTGTTGATTTTCTGATAATCTTTACCGATACGAAAGGCTTTATCTATATTTGCTTTTTTTTGTTGAGGAGTTAAGCTAAACATAGCCTCTGTGTTTTTTACTCTTATTAATAATTCTGTTTTGATTGCATAGCCTGTTATATGGCAAAAACTTTGGGCAATTAATTCAGCTTGATTGAATCCTCTCATTTTCAATTTTTCAGAATGTAACGGTATTGGTATGACGGTTAATTTTGGATAAGTTTTTTTATTTCCCGATTGTAACCACGCCTCTCCTAACCATCTACCAAATAATTCGCCTATTTCTCTATTTTTATCATATTTGAAGGCAGCGATCGATCTTTTTAAATAATCGTCATATTTACCCCATGAAAATAGTAAATAATTTTGACGACTAAATTGTTTATAATTGGTGAGTTGACAACATCGTAATTTTTGTTCACAATATCGACAAATAATATCATCAGTCGATCGTTGACAAAGAGGACAATTTGATTTAAGAAATAAAGATAAAATATTTTTCAACATTCATTTAATTTACTTAGTAATTTTAGTGTTTAAATAACTTAAAAAATGGAAATAAAATTTAGAGAATTTAACCCTTTTGATATATGGTTTTGGATAGAATTTGATCATGTACCATCAGAAATGGAAAAACAATATATAGAAGAATTATTTAATTCATGGTTTTATTTAGGTAAATTAGGAGGATTTAATGCAGAAAATTTACAAATACAAGACTTAGGTATTGATATTAGTTATATGGATTATGACCATGATTTAGCAGAAAATTCGATGATGTCTCCTATGCACAATATGGGAGAATTTGAATTTTTAAGTAATTGGGGAAGATGTTGGTTTGATTTAGGTACTAGCGATTTAATCGGTATCGATATTTTAATTAATGCACTTAGGGAATTAGGCAAAGAATATGTCGGAATTAGTCAGTTTATTATTGGAGGAGAAAATGAGGACTGGCGGATAGATAAAAAAGAAAATGATGGTTTTTCAGAGGAATATTAGCCTTCAATTTTAGTAACTTTTTATTTCCCTAATCTTCTATAGTAGTCTTATTTGAATTGTGTAGAAAAAATGCTGTTAAAAGATATTAGGTGTAAAAAAATAAAAGATTTTGCATTTTATAATTAACATTTAATCTATCACAAATCATTTAAGATTACTGTTGTTTCGTCATTTGTCCTATTTTTTTGATCAGCCAACTAAATAACGCCCCTGTAAATAAAATGCCAATGGCAGGGTTAAATACTGGTGTCCATAATTGATACCATATATCCCATCCCAAAGGTATTCCCATAGAACGTCCTATAAGTGCGATCGCAAACCAAAAAAAGGCGATAATAACTAAGAAAACATCAGCTACTAAAAAACGATCGAGCCACGTTAATAACTTTTCTTTCATAAAGGAAAATAATATATTTCAATCAAAATAATTTTATCTTAAATCAATACCTTCGCCAAAAATTAAAAATAAAATCGATTTTCATCGAACTCATTTGGGACTTTTTTGAAAAGACTTGACAAAAATACCTTCTTTTAATACATTCAAATTACTTGATTCATTCTAAGGCATCTCTACCGTCGGATCTAATCTAAATAAACTTTTACTTGTTATTGTTTAGCAGTGGGTAAAGATTTATCTATACATTTGTTGTGTTATTAAGTGTATTTTATTTGATACATATAGGTGCTAAAAATTAAACGCAATATTATAATACGGAAAAATTTTTTTGATTTGTTAATTAATTTTGCATAAATTCCAAAAGTCAGACTGATAATTATATAGAGAAGAAATATATTTACTTTCCATCTCGATCAAACTAAGTATTTTTACTTATCTAGGGAGTTTTTAATATGCTAGACAACATCGATTTATCCCAAACCTTCAATATCGCCATTATGGGAAGGGGTAACACGGGGAAAAGTTCGTTAATGAATGCTTTATTAAAATTAAGTCGTAGGGAAGCCTTAGAAGTCACCAAAGTAGGAATACAAACTCACCTTACAAAAGATTTTGTCATTCAAAAATTTTTTAATGATGATGTTTATTTAATTGATACTCCTCCTATTCATAATGAATATTTTGAAATTCATAAAATTGTCAATATAATCAATGATATAGACTTAATAATTCTTGTGATTGACGGTTATCCAGTGTATGGACACAAATACATTTTTCAAAAACTAAGTATCTATAAGTCTAATATATTTGTTGTTTTAAATGGTATGGATAAATGGGATAATTGCTTTTTTGATTGGATAAATTATACAGTATCTCAATGGGCTAATTATCTTAATGTTGATAAAATTTATTTGACTTGCACAAGAGGTTATAATCCCACAGAAAATAGTCCAAAAATGGACATTCGAGGAGTTGATTTATTGCGTCAAGATATTAACAATTTTATTAACGAAAAAATTAGACAAAAACAAACAAATGTTTTAGAGCAATTATCTGTAAAAGTTGAGATAAATAATAAGAAGAAGGAAATACTAAAGTTAAAATATCCGAAAAAAACAATTTATCCTTTAGAGTTTCAATGGGCTTTAAAATCTTGTACAAATACTGCCCATAAATCTTATGAAATTACTTTAAAATATAGCAATACAATTAAGTACATAATACAAAATCTCATAAGTAGTTTAGATAAAAAAATCTCTATATCAAATCAATATAAAAATAAAGAGCTAGAAAAATCATTTGATAAAGTTATCTCAGCTATTAAACAGATTTTGAATAAAGATATTGACGAATTAAAATTATCTTTAGCTAAGAAAAAACAAAATTTAGAAGATTATAGTATTGTTTTATTTGGACGTACGAGGGCAGGAAAAAGCACTATTCGAGAAGCCTTAACTAATGGAGATGGTAACACGATCGGTAAAGGAGGGCAACGCACCACCAGAGATGTCCACGAATATAGATGGAATGATCTACGATTGATTGATACCCCCGGTATTGAAGCCTATGGGGGAGAAAAAGACACCGATAAGGCGATTAACAAAGTGGATGAAGCGGATATGGTATTATTCCTTACTAGCGATGATTCTGTGCAACCCGGAGAATTTGAAGAAATGGCAAGGCTAACTAAAATAAATAAGCCTTTTATTGTTCTTTTAAATGTTAAAGCTAAATTAGAAACAGAAGCACAATTAAATCGATTTTTAACCAAGCCAGAAAAAACTTTTAATGAGGAAAGATTATCAGGACATCATCATCATATTCAAAAATATGTTAGTGAACATTTGCATATTGATCAAGTTCAAATTATAGATATTCAAGCAAGGGCAGGATTTTTAAGTAATTTACCTGAATATAAACAATATAAATCTGAATTATGGAAATTAAGTCAATTAGATCAGGTTTATTCAGTAATAGAACAAGACATTTATAATAATGGCAATGAAAGACGAGCTTCTACTTTTTTTGATGGGACAAAAAAATTTATTGAAAAAATAAAAAACCAATTATCAAATATTCAAAAAGATATTGATTCTCAGCTTAATTTATTGCAAATAAAAGAAAAAGAAGTTAAAAAATTATTTGCTGATTTTATGAAAGATACTGATAGAAAAATTGACAGTAAAATAAAGATTATATTTAGTCAATTTAAACAAGAAATTCCAGCTTTTATTGAATATTCAGTATCAAACAGAGATGCTAAAGAACAATGGAAAGCTAAAGAAAATAGATTAAAAAATAAACTAGAAGAATCTATCAAAATAATATTTCAAGCAACTATAAAAGAATTGAAAGAAAAATTGTCAGAATTTGAACAAGAATATAGTTATGATACCGAGAATATCAAATTTAATATTAATTTTGATAACTTTGATAAAGGAATATTTGGAAATGTACTTAAAGGTTTAGGTGTAATATTAGGAGCAATAGGTGCAGGAGTAATTATTTTCAATCCTGCTGCATGGGTTATTAGTGCAGGTTTCGCCGTTGGAAATATGATTTTTAATTTCTTTTCTGATAAGGTTAAAGATGATGAAAAAAGAAAATTTAATCAACAAAAAGAAAATACTAAAAATGAGATACTTATAAAAGTAAATAATCAAGAAAAAGAATTAATTAGTAAACTAAAAAAAGAAGTGAAATCAAGACTACAAGAAATTGAAAAGGATATTTTATCTCCTTTAGAATTGTCTAGGAAAGAACTATCTTTTATTAATCAACAAATTTGCATAGCTGAACAGGAAATAAAAACACAACTTAATAACTTAAAAAATGATTATGAGCTTATCCAACAAAGTTTCAATAACTAATAATAAATCTATTGCAAAATTAAAGGTAATTTAAACTATGTCTAATTTAAAATTTACACAACAATCTGAAACTGTTAATAATTTGGTTAAATCCAGTTTAGCTATGCTCAATCGTTATTCATATCCTGAAGTTGAAATTTTAGTAGAAGATTTTAATAATTTTTGGCATGAGCATCAACAACAACCTAAATTAACTATTTCTTTTATTGGACAATATAATGCCGGAAAATCTACTTTAATTAAATCATTAACAGGAGATTCTGCTATTCTTATTAGCCCTGAAATTTGCACCGATAAAGTAACAGAATATAGTTGGAATGATGTTTTATTAATTGATACCCCCGGAATTTATGCTGGAAGAAATGATCACGATGAAATCACCCTTAAAAAAATTTCTCGTTCAGATTTATTAGTTTTTGTTATTCCAAATGAATTATTTAATCCTCAAGGTGCTGAGTTTTTTAAACGAGTGGCAAATGATATGCAAAGAGTTGGACAAATGATGTTAGTTATTAATAAAATGAGTCGTGAAACAGGAGAAAAAAATGAGCTTTTAAAAAGTATTAAAGAAGTGATTAAACCTCATCTTCATCAAAATTTTTATACTTGTTTTATTGATGCTAATTCTTATTTAGAAGTTCGTTACGAAAATGATGAAGATGAAAAAGAGTTTTTGCTAGAAGAATCTAATTTTAATAATTTTTTGAATTCTTTAGAAACACTTATTGAGCAAAATAAATTATCAGCAAAATTAATTACACCTTTACATAAATTGTCTGATTTATTAACAATATTATCCAATCAATTTAATCAGGAAGAAAATTTAATTCCTAAGTTATTAGAGTTATTGAGAAGAAAAGAAAATATTTTAAAAGCATCTCAAACTAGAGCTAAAAATATTTATATTTCTGCTTTAGGTCAATTAGAGCATGAAATAATTATGATTGGTGATAAAATAGATGGAAACCATAATGAAAATGAAATTAATGAGGAAATTAGTAATTGTGATCAAGAGATAAGAATATTAACGGAAACAATTATTAATAATATAAATAATGATTTAAAATCAGAACTTGATGATCTTCAAAATAAATTAAAAGAATTAGAAGATTCTCCATTAGGTAGAACGATCGAATTAGAATTAGAAGAAATGAAGAAAAATAAAGCCTATAATCATAAAAACTTAAACTCTAATTATACAGGAAAAGTTGCCTCTAAAACCCTTCATAGTGTGGGAAGTTTTGCATCTAACGCAACGAGAAATTTTGTTTATGATGTTGGAAAAACATTAGGAGTCAAATTTAAACCTTGGGGTGCATTTAACATGGCTAAAAATATTAGAGTTGCTGGTTCTATTTTTGCCTTTGCTGGTGTTGCATTTGATGTGTTTATGGCGTTTAAAGAAGAAGGTGATCGGAATGAATATGAAAAAGAATTACAAAAAGGAAGAAATGAGGTAAGACAAAATTATGAGAATTTAGCAGAAGAAATCAGCAATAATTATAAAGCAAGTATTACTGATTCTTTAGATTTTTATAATCAGGAAATATTTGACTTAACTTTAAAAAGAAATGAGTTGATAAAAAATGATCAAACAAAAGAGAAAATGAAAAAAGAAATTAAGGAACAATCAGTCAAAATTAAACATAAAATTGCAGAATTAATCTGACAATGCTGAAAATGGCTGAAAAGCTGAAAGTGTTAAGAATCAAGACATATCCTTAAATGAAAATGCTCTAAATATTTTGATAAGCCATGAGATTTTATCTGTCTAACATAATTCAGCTTTTCTTTGTCAAATTTAGTAAATTATTTCGCTCTCATAAAATTGAAACATTTGAAGCAATTATGATTTTAGCAATTAGTCATGCCTATGGCTGTTTTAATCCCAAACAATTAGCCGATTTGGTTGGTGTTAGTCATCAAAAAATCTATACAGAAATTTCTTCATGGATTCGTGGTATGTCTCAAAACAACTAAAAGAACAATTACAAGAACTAGGATTCACCAAAATTATTATGGCGGGAAAAGGAAGTTATGTGTTTGAAGGGGAAAATTTTAAAGGCAAAGGAAGTGAATGGAAAAAAAGAGTTGATTATCGAAAAAATGAATGGGGAATTAATGTACCTTGTGTGAGAAAAAAATTATTAAATCCAACTTTTGGAACTCTAAATTTATTATTTTTTCAAAAAAGTAATAGTAATTGTTATTTGTTGATGGATTTAAGTAGTATATCATTGAGGGGAGCGGAAATATGGCGGATATGGACTGCACACAATATTATTGAACAGTTTCGGAAAATTTTAAAATCGGGGCTGAAAATTGCCGAAATGAAATGACGGAAACAGGGAATTTATGCAGGATTATTAATTAAGATAATAATCTATTTAATGTTATTAACAATACAGTTTATGCCAAGTTTTCGTCGTTTATCATTAATGCAAATAATTAGAAAAATTGAATCATCAACGAGACTAACAGATGTAATCAAAGAGCATTTTCAGAACGATTTTCTGGGGATTTTAGCAATTGTATAGCTTTTCAAGGTTCTTGGAATTGTCAGTAAATGTGGAATTTATCCCATGTTAATTGTTAATTTCTAATGGTTTTTATTTAATCCTCGAAATCTTCGTCAACCGCACTACTACCACCGCGCACGGTGACTAAGTCTATTTGCTGACGGTAGTAATCGACACTCTTGATTTCAACTTCAACTTTATCCCCTAAGCGATAAGCAGTACGATTTTTTCGGCCGACTAAACAGGTATGACGAGATCGATATTCATACCAATCATCTTTTAATGAACTAACATGAACTAAACCTTCTACCAGAGTATCTTCTATTTGCACAAAGAAACCGTAAGATTGAACACCAGTAATTAAGCCACTAAAAACTTTACCGGTACAGTCTTTCATTTTTTCTGCTTTTTTCAATCCTGCTAAGTCTGTCTCCGCATCTTGAGCAATTTTTTCTCTTTCGTTGAGATGGGTAATTAACGAGTGTAAATCCGCTTCAAGGTTGGCTTGAATATTGGGAGGCAAAACATTCCAATTGATTTGACCATGACAAGTATTACTGCCTAATTCAACTCCTTTACTCGATCGACTATAACGGCGATCGCGCCCATGTTCAAAAAGAGCTTTTAATACTCTTTGTATTTGTAAATCAATATACCTTTGTCCGGGGGAAACACAGTGAGTATAAATCGGTAAAGCTAAACCGAAATGGGGTGCAGGATGTTGGGAATATTTATCGGATTTAAGAGAGTTTAATAAAAGGTAGTGTAAAACTTTTTCGTAATCTGATTTACTAAATTCTTGGATTAGGTGATAGTAGTCAATAGATTGCAATTCGTCTTCGGATTCCAAACGAAAGTCAAGTTTTAAATTTGCCACTAATTTTAGCAAGTCTTCTAACTCATCCCAGTCTGGTTTTGCTTGGGTACAATAGATTGCAGGTAATTGTAATTCTGTCAAGTGTTCTGCTACAACTTTTCCGACTAATACCATTAACTCTGTCATTAAAGATAATACAGGCAAAGTAGCATAGGATGCGATCGCCCCAATTCGGCCTTCATCTTTAAAGTAAGAAGTAATATTGTCTAAGCTAATGTCAAAACCGCCTCTTTGCAATCTTTGGGCTTTAACTAGAGGACTGATTTCAAAGAAAAGATGATTTAATAGAGGTAAAGTATCGGACAACTCTGGTTTAGTTGTACCTGAGCCGATCATAGCTTGTACTTCTTTATAGGTTAATCGATGATCTACCCGAATAACAGAAGGTGTGATGGTATATTCTAAAACTTGTCCTTTATCATCAAAGGTAAGTAATACGGACATCGTCAATCGATCGTTTCCTGTCGTCAAAGAGCAACATTTATGTACTGCTTTGGGTAATAAATCGATGACTTTATCCCCTAAGTGAACGCTTGTACCTCTTTTTCTGGCTTCTCGATCGAGATGAGTTTCAGGCTCAACATAATGAGAAACATCAGTAATATGAACACCTAAACGCCAATGATTATCTTCAGTTTTTTCAAGAGTAAAGGCATTTTCGATCAATAAATCTAACTCTTTAGAGATTTCTTGCTCAATGGTAACGGTTAACAAATCTCGAAAATCTGTACGGTTTTCTAAATCAGTTTCGGTGATATTAGAGATTAAACTTTGTGCTTGTTGTAAAACTCTATCGGAAAATTCTTGAGGTAAATCGTGTTTAGAGGAAACAATATCGGTGTCGGCGGCGGTTTCTGCGTCACTGCCTAACACTCGAATAACCTTACCTAAAGGGGGATTTTGTCCGATAGGGTAACGAAGGACATTCACATGGACTAAGTGGTTAACTGCTTCTTCTAAAGGTTGCCCATTCTGCTTTAAACTTAACTCAAATAATAGTCGATCGTCTAGGGGTACAGCATTATACTCCCCTTTATCTTCCACTACTCTGGCTAAGACAGAAGGATTTGCCCTTTCTACAATTAATTTTACTTCACCTTCAGGAGAACGACGGCGAGTACCCTCTTTAATAATTTTAACTAAGACTCGATCGCTATTCCAAGCATTACTAAGATGAGTTTCTCGAATATAAATATCGTCGGCATCTTCCTCATCTTGAATGGCGAAACAAAAACCTTTACTTGAACATCGCAATTTAGCTTCTACCACGTCTTCTTCGACGACTCGGCGATATTTACCAAACTCTTTAGTAACTACTCCAATCCTTTCTAAAACATCGAGGGCGATTTGTAGTTTTTCGAGTTCTTCTGGTTCTTCACAACCTAATTTTTTTTCTAGTACTTTCCCCGGTACGAGTTTATCTACACTAAGATGAGAAAGTATTGTAGCGATTGAAAACTCCATTTACTATATCCTTTCAATTATGAATAATAACGTTGCTTAGTAGTTTCCCTTTATTTTTGACTAACTTTTTAATTTCTTCACAGGAGAGGAAAGTATTAACATTAGTTAGCCATAGAGTTGTTTTGTTTAAATTTCGAGGGAAACAATCTTGAGAATAAAATTAGTTAGCCTTATCCCCATAAAAGGAAAGAATCAGATTCAGATAAAGATTACCTTGAGATAACCTGTGAAAAACGAATTTGTAGCCATGAAAAATAATCGTTTTCCCAAGATGATAATTCAAAGTGTTGACATAAGAAGATTTACCGATGATGGTGGATGATACTGAATTAATTTACTCATCTATCCTTAATGATGGTTATAGGAGGACATAATAAGTTAGGACATTGAGGTAAAAAGATGTTTTTTGGTCTTTCAGTCATTAAAACGAAAACAATGCTTATGCCTTAACTTGACCTACTAATTTTATACTCAATCTAATAATATATCCTATTTCGATCGATATGTCTCTATTTAACCTGTTAAAACCTAATTGACTAATGAGCATAGGAGATAGAAGGAGAAATTAATTTAAACTATTCTCAAATTTATTTAGGTGATTGGAGAGATTTTGTATTTTAAATTTTTACATAATTGATTCAAGATGTGACCTTAATGAGTATAACTCGATCGTGTGTAGAATAAATCAAAGATGATAAGATATGATCTTTCTAGCCTACTAAATTCCCTAATTTTAGGGGACTTAAATTTTAAATTTGTACCTTGTAATTATGAGAAATGCTATATATCTTATGAGATAAGTCATTGTTTATCCCTATGAATAAGATTATTTAATTGTGCAATGCCCTAGTTTATTTTTCTGTATTTGTCAGGAAAAACTAAAGAAGAAATGATTATAAATATTAGATAAGTTATTGAGTTATCAATCAAAATTTTACAAGAAATAATCCTAATATATTAAATAATCAATAAAAGTCGAAAAGCCTAAATATTTATCTTTTTATCTGCTATTTATTTAGCTTTTTTGTTATTTCAATTCCTCATTTCTAATTATCCTATGGTATTTGTTAAGCGTGTTGAATTATCCCGTTTTAAATCTTTTGGTGGTAATAACTCTGTTCCTTTTTTGCCCGGATTTACAGTCATTTCTGGGCCTAATGGTTCAGGAAAATCTAATATTTTAGATGCGTTGTTATTTTGTTTAGGCTTAGCTAGTTCTAAGGGGATGAGAGCAGAAAGATTACCAGATTTGATAAATAATAGTCAAAATAGTAATGGAAAAGTGATGGAGACTGTCGTTTCTGTTACCTTTGATTTGGAAAATTTAGGTACATTAAATAATAATTTATTAGAGAATAATCAAGATATTAATAATAATATTTATGAAGAAAAAGAAAATTTTTATAATGATAATTTTTTAGAAAATCAGCTAAATGAGAACAGTGATAATGAAGAAACTAAGTACGAAAATAAAATAAATTTAGACTTATTGTCAGAGTTAAAAGTAACTAGACGTTTGCGGGTGACAAAAGGAGGAAGTTATGCCTCAACTTTCTATCTTAATGACAGTCCATGTACTGCTAATGAATTGCATGAACAATTAAACCGTCTGCGAATTTATCCTGAAGGTTATAACGTGGTTTTACAGGGAGACGTTACCCGTATCATTACCATGAATACAAAAGAGAGAAGAGAGATTATAGATGAATTAGCCGGAGTTGCAGAGTTCGATCGAAAAATTGAGCAAACAAAAACTACTTTAGAAGCAGTGAAGGAGAGAGAAGAGAAGTGTCATATTATCCAAGACGAGTTAATAGAAAATAGTGCCAAATTGAAACAGGATTCAGAAAAAGCGGCAAAATATCAAAAGTTAAAAGCACAAATTCACGAAAAGAAACAATGGCAAATAGTTATTAATTGGCGTTATTTACAACAAGAAAAAAAAGAGATAGAATCCCAGTTATTGGAATTAGAAAGTCAACAGGTTAAAAAAACTGAATTATTAGATAAAATAAAAGATAAAATTAGTCAAAATAAAACTGAGTTAATAAAATTAAATCAAGAAGTTAAGGCATTAGGAGAAGAAGAACAAATTAGTGTTGCTTCTCGTTTAGCCATCCAAAAGGGAAAGCAACAACAATTACAGCAAAGATTAGAAGAATCAATAAAATTAGAGATAGACATTACCATCAAACAAGAAGAAATCAGAAAAAAAAGGAAAGAATATCAAGAGGAATTACAGAATTTATTGATAAAAATTGAGCATTTGCAAACAGAAATAATTCCTCAGTCAGAAAGAAACAAAATTTTAGTTAAAACTGAGTTAGATAGTTATAAAAAACAAGCCCAAGAAATTGCCTCTCAATCTCAAGCATGGGTAACTCAACAAACAACACTAAACCAAGAAATTAGTATTGTGCAAAAAGACTTAAATCCTTTACTGACTCAACAAGCATTATTAACAGAAAGATGCCAAAAATTACAGCTAACGATAAAAAATGAAAATGAGCAATTAACTACGTTTGAAGAAGATATTAATAGTAAAGTTGGACAAATTTCCCTTTTAACCGCAGAAAATCAGAATTCAGAAGCAAATATTCAAATATTAGCTGAAAAATTAGCAAAAATTGAGGCAGAAATTTCTTTAAATCAAGATACCATTAATCGCTTACAAATTGAGCAACGGGAAAAGCAACGACAGTTAGACAAGTTAGAAGCAACTAAACAAGCACAACAAGAAGCCCAAGGTACTTATGGCAGTAAAATTATTCTTAATTCAGATTTGCCGGGGGTATGTGGTTTAGTTGCACAATTAGGGGAAGTGGATTCGGCTTATCAACTGGCTTTGGAAATTGCGGCAGGAAGTCGTTTAGGATTTATCGTGGTGGAGGATGATTCCATAGCGGCAATGGGTATTAAACTTTTAAAGCAACATTCCGCAGGAAGGGCAACTTTTTTGCCTTTGAATAAGATACAATCTCCTCGTTTAAACATTTCCAGAGACATTTCTCAAGCAAAAGGTTTTATTGATTTAGCTGTTAATATAGTTAAGTTTGAGTCTAAGTATCAGGGAATTTTTGCTTATGTTTTTGGCAATACTGTTATTTTTGAAGACTTAGATTCGGCACGACGTTTGATGGGACAAGGGCGTATTGTTACTTTAGAGGGAGAATTATTAGAACCTAGTGGAGCTATGACAGGGGGGAGTGTTTCTTCTCGATCGAGCTTAAAATTTGGTAGAGTATCATCAACGGAAAGTAAGGAAGTTCTTTTATTGAGCGATCGTATTAAAGAAATCGAAGACACAATTATCCATCTTAGTTTGAAAATATCAGAAAAAAAGCACTTTGTCAAGCAGTGGTCAGAAGAATTAAATCAAGAAAGACAAAAAAGACAGAAAAAACAGTTAATGTTAGAACAATGTCAGCAGGAAATTAGCCGTTTAGAAAAAGAGAAAGAAAAAATTATTGAGTCTAATGCTAATAATTATCAAAATTTAGTTAACGGGAAACAAGAATTAACTAAAATTGAGCAAAATATACCTTTATTACAAGAGAAATTAACACTAAAACAGGAAGAATTAAAAGAGTTAGAATCTAGCTATGATAATAAAGAATGGCAAAATTTACAGCAGATAATTAATCAACAAGAATTGTTATTGGAAGAAAGACAATCTACTTTTAATGAAAATCAACAAAATTTACAACGATTGATAAATAAAAATGAAGATTTACAGATAAAAATTGAGGAAGGAGACGAGAAGATTAATAGTTTATTAACACAGGAAAATCAAGTTAAGGAAGATAAGGTTAAGTTAACAGAAGAATTAACTCTTATTGATGAAGATATTAGTAAATATGAAAATCTTTTTCAAGAATTAGCTCAAAAATTAGAAACAATTAAACAAGAAAGAAATCAACAAGAAAATTTTGTTAAAAAATTAGAAAATGAACAACAACAATTACAGTGGAGTTTGGAAAAGTTAGTTTTACAACATCAAGAATCTCAGACTAAATTAAATGAATTAACTTTACAGATAGAAGAAGTTAGGCAAGATTTACCCAATCCTTTACCAGAAATTCCTTGGTTAGTTAATAATACAGAAAGTGGCGAAATTAATAATAAAATTACCTTTGATAGTTTGCAAGATCAACTAGAACAAATTAAGCGAGAAATTCGTAAAGGGGAGAAAAAATTAGAGGCTCTTGAGCCTGTTAATATGTTAGCTTTAGAACAGTATGAAAAAAATCAAGAAAGACTAGAAGAATTGTCAGGAAAATTGACAACTTTAGCCGGAGAAAGGACAGAATTATTATTACGAGTAGAAAATTTTACTACTTTAAGATTAAGAGCATTTAAAGAATCTTTTACTGCCGTTAATGAAAACTTTAAAACTATTTTTGCTACTCTTTCTGAGGGGGATGGTTACTTAAAATTAGAGGATGAAAATAACCCTTTTAATGGTGGTTTAACTCTAGTTGCACATCCTAAAGGAAAACCAGTACAAAGATTAAGTTCGATGTCTGGAGGCGAAAAATCTTTGACGGCTTTAAGTTTTATTTTTGCTTTGCAAAGATACCGTCCTTCACCTTTTTATGCTTTTGATGAAGTCGATATGTTTTTAGATGGTGCTAATGTGGAAAAACTCTCAAAAATGATTCAACAACAAGCAAAATCAGCTCAATTTATTGTGGTAAGTTTAAGACGACCAATGATCGAAGCGGCTCAACGCACGATCGGAGTTACTCAGGCTAAAGGGGCTTATACTCAAGTTTTAGGTATTAAACTTAATTAGGGGTTGCTGAAAAAGTTTTTTGGTGAGGGTATGGAATCGGGAATGAATAATTGACAGTTGATAATTCTCTTTTTTTTTATTCATTTTGTACGATCGAAATATCCCAATCTGAGGATAAAAGTGTTTCGGCGGCGGTTAACATATCTGGGACAATATCTCGTAAATCTTCTCGATTTTTGAGGTAAGTAGATAAAGCCGAAAGAGGATCTAAACTGTTACCAATGCCTAATTCTGGCAACCGAGGACGAGCTAATTGGGTTACTAACTCTGTTTTTATGGTATAAGTATGAGCATCAGATAATTTTGATTTAACTTCATTTTTAGAAATTAACTCTAGTTGTTCCGATCGAACTTTATAAATTAAACGCACTACTGCATCTTCAATATTATGTTTTTCAATGGCTTTTAAAAGATGTAATTGTGGAGTAGAACTTTCGCTAATATCTACTTCGATCGTAACAAAAGGACGAGCAGGTAAACAACAAAATTCCCAATTAACTTCTTTATTATTAATATTAATTAAAACATAGCCTTTTTCTTCTTTTTCTTCTGAAAAATCTACTCTTTCAATGCTACCGGGATAAACAACAGGAGGATTATTTTTTTTGTTTAAATTTTGATGTTTGTGAACATGACCTAAAGCCACATATTGAAATTCAGGACGTATTAAGATAGATAAAGGAATTTGAAACCCTTTACCTACAGCTAAATATCTTTCAGCTCCTAAATTTGCTCTTTCTGCCATTACATGAGCTAATAAAATAGTTGGAATATTAGTATCTAACTTTCTTATTTGTGCTTCTAAAATAGGTTCAATTTTTTGAATTAATAATTGGTTAATTTCTTCTGCTGATAATCCCTCTGTTTCAGGACGAGTAAGCAAAATATTTCTAGTTAACCAAGGTAAAGTAATGACTTGAATTTTTCCCGATTTTGTCTTGATTAAATGGGTTTGTAGCTTTTCTCCTACAATAAAGTTAGGAACTCCCAAAGTGTGATAAATAGAAAGACTAGCCCCGCCATTTCCCTGAGTATGTTGATCATGATTTCCTACTAACAAAACTGTCGGAATTTGTGCTTCCACTAGACGGCAAAATTGACTGGCAAAAGCTGATTGAATATATGGTGCAGGAGTACTATCAGGAAAAGCATCTCCCCCAAATAAAACTAAATCTACTTTATCATTGATAGCTCGATCAATGGCTATACTTAAACAGTGGATAAAATCTTCTAGTCTTGTGTTTAAACCAGTTTCAGGGTTTATTTTTCCATGACTGAAACTACTGCCTAAATGTATATCGCTTAAATGTAATATTTTCACTTATATTTAGAATAATAAAAAGTATCAATAAGTCTTTTTTATCTTAAATTATAGCTCGATCGAATCTCCTAACCTCACAACAAAAGCTAGATCAATACTAAAAAGCATGTTTGAGGGATTATTTTCCAGTAATTTATCATAACTACTGTAGAAGAGCCAAAATTATTGATTGAGGTATAAATTAAACTATTTTTAAATAGGTTGATCATCTTTCCAATTACCATCAATTACCGTGCCATCAGCAAAATTATAAACTCCCCTACCATTTTTCTTACCGTTAACAAACTCTCCTTTGTAGGTGTCACCGTTGGCATAATCACAAATAACATTACCATTTAACTGATTATTTTTGAATGTACCTTGGCAGACATCAGCATTAGCAAAGGTGAAGATTCCCTTACCCTCAAATTGCCCATTAACAAATTCACCATCGTAACGATTACCGTTAGCAAATTTATAAATACCCTTGCCTACTTGTTTCCCATTCTCAAAATCTCCCTCATACACTCCCCCGTCACTAAATTTATAGATTCCCTTGCCATGAGGAATACCATCTTTTATTTGTCCCTCATAATTATCACCACTGGCATATTTCCGCATCCCTTTACCTGTGATTCTTCCTCCTTGAAAAGTGCCTTGATAACTACCACCATCGGCAAAGGTATAAATTCCTTCTCCTTGGGGTTGATTATCGACTAATATCCCCTCATATCGATCACCATTTTGATAAGTACAAATGCTCTGATCACTAATTTTACCATCCGTCACTATTCCAGCGCAACTATCACCATTACTATAGATAAATTTACCTTCTCCTTGGGGTAAACCGTTGACAAAATTCCCTTCATACTTACTACCATCGGCGGAGGTATAAACCCCTTTACCTTCTGGCTTACCTTGTTTAAATTCTCCTTCATACTTATCTCCTTGAGGGAAAACTCTTATCCCCTGCCCTTGAAATTGACTATTTTGAAATTCCCCTTCATAGTAACCACCATCTGCAAAAGTATATTTTCCTTTACCCTGCTTTTCACCATCGACAAAATTACCCTCGTAACGATCGCCATTACTAAAAGTACATTTACCCTCACCGTTGAGATTTCCTGCAGAAATGGTACCTTCGCATTTTCCACCATCAGGAAGGGTGATAGTATTGGCAAAAACGGGTAATGGTGTCATAGCAACTTGACTGATGATGACACTAAGCAAGGATGTGAATAAGAGATTTTTCGTTTTCATAATGCTTGTTTCTGCTTTCTGATGTGACATTCAAGACTAATGCAGAGTCGATTTACTATTAGTGACTTTTTGTTTATTGATTTTATTATCAATTCACATCTTACATTAATTAATAATCTTTAGCAAATAAAATCTAAATATAATAGATGATGTATAGGTTTTAAGGTTTAGGTGTTAATTTCTAATTGAATTAATTTTTGACTAATCAAGAAAATTTACAACTTTACTACTAACTAAAATAATTATAATTGCACTTATTCCTATTAATAAAGCCATACCACTACCGGAAGGAAAGGACAATTGTGATTGCACTAAAGGTTCAAAAATGCGATCGGCTAAAATCCCTGCGGTTAAACTGGCACAAGTTCCTACGACTATACCGATAAGGTAATCTGCGGCTAATACTCGCCCTTGTATTTTTATAGATATTTTTTCATACCACATTACCATATAAGAACTCATAATCAAGGGGTTATGAAATGACCATGCAAATTTTGTTACAATCCAAAGGCTAGGAATAGAAGTCAATCCTAAAATCAATGTACTTAATCCCGTACCCATAAAACCTGTAAAAATACCCTTACTACGTTGTTTAAATCCTCCCCAAATGCTAATAACAATTCCCCCCACAATTCCGCCAATGCCTCCTCCTGCCACTACCATACCCAAAATTTGTGTATTTCCATTAGTTTTTGCCAAAATCATCGGTTGATATAAGGTTTCGCTAATATCGTTCAAAAAGCTAAATAAAGATACCATAATTACCATTGATAACAACTCAGGGTGAGAATAGATATAACGAAAGCCAAAGGTTAAGTTTTTAATGTGAGGGATATTTTCTTTATGTTCATCTTTTGGTTTTAGGGGGTTAGGGATATTATTAATAACTAATACCGTAATCAGGGCAATGCTAAAGGTTGCCATATCAATTAAAGTAATGCCAAACAATCCCACAGAGGGAAACAAGACTCCAGCTAAGGCAGGAGAGATAATACTCGCACCATAAATTATCATCGATCCCATACTACTAGCACGGGTATGATGTTTTTCAGGCACAATCAGAGGGATAAGGGTGGAATAAGTTAGAGATTGAATATTACCAAAGCAACCAATAATCGAAGCAATCAGATAAATATGCCACAGTTGGAGAATCCCCAAAAATGCTAGAATACCCACGGAAATAGTACAAAAAGCTGAACCCGTATCACTGATAATTAGTAATTGTTTTCGGGAAATTCGATCGATTAAAATACCCGCAAAGGTAGTAATGATTACTTGAGGTAATTGATAAAAAACAAGGATAAGAGCAACAGCCGTAGCAGATTCGGTTTTTTGCCATACCCACAGAGTCAGGGCAAAATAAGTCATATTACTACCCACAGAGGAAAATAATTGCCCCAACCAGAGAATGATAAAGGTAGTCATTACAGAGTGCAAAATATTGATGTAGAAACAATAAATTTATGGTCAATTTTTGATTAAATTAGTCACACGATACTGTTTAACACAGATAAGCTCATCTCCTGAATTTACTGCTGTCATAACCGAATCATGGACTTTCACTTCGGCGCTATAAGTTTCTGTTTTACCATCGGGAGAAACAAAATCAAAACGAACTTTTACCCAATCTGGTTCGAGATTATGTTGATCTATACTGAGTATCTGTGCTGATTTTTGATAATCTAACCATTGCCATCCATACTGCACCCATAACTCACGATCGACTATTTGAGCAAATTTAGTTACTCCTGTCCAACCTCGATAAAATTTATAAAGATGCTTAACTTCATCATCACGTTTTATCAAACAATCTAAAATTTCAGGCTCAAGATGTCCCCAAACTTGCCCAGTGGGAAAATCAATGAGAGTGGGAGCAAATTGATGTCCGCCAAAATGAGAGCAACGCCACACTCTTAAATCTTTGGAGGCATATTGTTGACGTAGTTGTTTATAAATAGGATAACCAAACTTGGAACAAGCAAGATCAATATTTCCGTGAGTACACACCATAATATCACGATCGACAATATCGGTTAATTTGTACGGGAAAAACTGCCCTAAGTCTGAGGATTGATAACACAAGGCTTTAATTAGGGTAAATCTTTTCTCATCGGGAATTAAATATTCTTCTTTGAGAAAATGAGAAAATTGTAAACTTGGTTTTTGATAATGGATAATACGACTATATCCTGATTGACAATATTCTTGATCAGATGCGATCGCCATTGGTGATATTTTGATGCCTTGATCAAAAAGTTGATGAAATAAATCATGAATGGGTTTTAGAATCGGATCATGGTGGAAACGTTCTTCTGTCCAAGGTTGGGGTAATTCCATCACTAACCAGCCATCACTGGGATTAGCTGTACCGATGGTATCCTCACCGTTGGTTTTAGAAATGACAGAACATAGTTGACAATGGATCATAATTTTTCAGTGAGTAATAATTGCTGTTTTAATGTATTAAGATAAAGTTCAGTACCGATCGAATTGGTCAACCCTGCACATAAATAAGCTGGAATATAATAAACTCTCCCTTCCTTACTTGCTTCTAGGGATTGTGCAATGGCATTTTTCTCCCATGCTTGTTGTAATTTAGTCAATTGATGTTGTTCAAAATTGTCCATATTCTTTAGGTTTTCTGTTTGGCTGAAATTGTAACCAAAGAGTATGATAGAGTCTGCCTTCTCTAATTGAGGTAAAATTTCGAGGGAAATGACTGTGCGAGTGTCAGGTATGGATGGATTTGATTTCGGTGGGGATACCAGTTGAAAGCCTAAATCTTTAATCAATGAACCACAAAACCCTTTAGAATTATTGGAAATTAATTCTTGTAATCCTTCACCATATAGTAAAAGCACTTTGGGATCTTTTTTGACGATGGGTAAAAATTCTTTTTTTGCTTGTGTGATTTTTGCTTGAGTTTCTTGTAATAATTGCTCTGCTAAAGCTGATCGGTTAGTAGCAAGTGCGATCGCCCTCATATTTTCTTCTGGTTCATCCCAATCCAACATAATAGTAGGAGCAATTTTCGATAAAGTTTCATACTGATTACCGTTGTTATCTTTAATCCCTAAAATTAAGTCCGGTTTAACTTTTAAAATAGCTTCGATATTAGGAGTGTTAGCAACACCAACATTTGTGATTGACTCATTGAGATACTTTCCTAAATAGGGGATTTGTTGAGAAGGATTAGTATAATCTTTCCTATAAAAGCTAACATGATCTCCAAAAGCTACGGGGTGAATTTTCAACGCTATAAGAGGTTCTAAAACGTGAGGGCCAAGAGCGACAATCCTTTTCGGTTCGCCACATATCTTTGTTTCCCCCATTTGATGTTGAACTTGTCGGCAATTACTTTCTTGTTTTAAAGAAGATGTTTCCTCAACTTTTTGCTCACAAGACATAATCGCTAATGCAACCATGAACAACCCGAAAAAATTATTAACCTTAAATACATTCATATACTATTTTCAAAAAACTCTTTGTACTTTTCTTTGCGTCTTTGCTGTCTCCCCTATTAGGGGGGATAAAGAGGGGTTGCGAGAGACAATTAAAACTTAATCGACACCGAACCAATCACTGTTAAAGGTTGCCCAAAAGCGTTACCATAGTTACGAGAATTAAAGGTGCTACTAATATAGTTAGTGTCAAAAAGGTTATTGATGTTAAGAGCAATACGCCAATCTTCTTGATTGTAAAAAACAGCCATATTTGTCACGAAATAATCCCCTACTTTATAACTGTTAGCTAAATCCCCGTAGCGATCGCCCACATAGTTAAAACCTAAACCAAACCCTAAACCCTTCACATCACCTTCTTGGAATTCATAAGTAGTCCACAATCCAGCACTGTTATAAGGAGCATTGAATAAGCGATTACCCACGGGAATAGTATTATCTTTAGTAACTCTGGCATCGGTATAGGCATAATTAGCGATAATTTTCCAACCGGGTAAAATTTCCCCAGCTATATCAAACTCAAAGCCTTGAGAGCGTTGTTCTCCTGAAAGTACTGAAAAAAGAGGATTTATCGGATCTCCTGTAATAACATTTTGCTTGGTAATATCAAAATAGGCAATAGTAGTAAACATTTTTCCTTGTAAAAATTCTGCTTTGACACCTACCTCAAAGCCTTCTGCTGTTTCAGGCTCAAAGGCATTACCCTGAGAATCTGAACCAAAATTTGGTTTAAAAGATTGGGAATAGTTACCGTAAATTGACACCATTTCTACGGGCTTATAAATAAATCCTACCCTCGGACTCCATTTGCTATCATTGCGATCGGCATTAGCCGCATAATCTTGATTAATCCGAAAATCTACCACATCGTAGCGAATGCTACCTACTAAAATAAATTTATCACTAAAATTAACTTGATCTTGCAAAAATACTCCATAGCGATCGTACTGTGTGTCAAAGGGTGCAAGGGGTTGTACTGAACTTAAATCAGGGCGAGGAATTGCTCCATAAACAGGATCAAAAATATTAAATAAAACGGGTGTATTAAAGGCAAGTCTTGTATATTGTTCATCAAAACGATTGAAGTTTAAATCTAATCCCCCTAAAAGAGTATGTTTTACTGAACCTGTATTAAATTTACCCACTACGTTGGTTTGAATTGAGTAATCATCAGAACGATAGGATCGATCAGCAAAAAATAAAGTTATATCTCCCGTTTTCTCATCTACTCCAAAAGGCAATAAGGGAAATACATTATAATCTTGATTAACGTAGCGAAAACCGTGATTGAAAGTCCAATCATCGTTAAATTGATGTTTGAAATCATAACCAACTGTAATCGATGTATTCTTCAGACTATCATCAAGTTCACCGACTACTCGATTCAATGGCACATCAAAAACCCCCTTTCCTCTGGCGGGAATACCTAAATCAAAAGGATTTTCTTCATCCGTATATTCTAAAAGCACTGTAAAACTGGTTTTGTCACTAATATCCCAAGTTAATACGGGGCCGACGAAAAGTCGTTGAGTATCCACAGTAAAATCTCTGAAACCAGCATCATTCAAATAGGCAAGGTTTAAACGATAACGCAAAGATTTATCTTCTGTCAAAGGACCTGAAATATCGATCGTTGGACGAAATAGTGTATAACTTCCTATCTGCACACCTACCTCATAAAACGGCTCAAATAAAGGTCTTTTGGTGACTAAATTAATAATACCCCCCGGATCATTTTGTCCATAAAGTACGGAAGAAGGTCCTTTTAATACTTCTACCCGTTCTACGTTAGCGGTTTCCTGAGTGCCAAGATTATCATTCACCCGAAAACCATCACGCAAAATTGCACCGCCAGTAAAGTTATCACTGGTAAAACCCCTAATGGTAAGACTTGTACTCGCACCGAAAGGACTTAAACGCCCGATGACGTTACTGACATTGCGTAATGCTTCATCTACCCGAATCACTTGTTGATCTCTTAATACTTCTTGGGGTACAACTTGAATGGATTGAGGTGTATCTAAAATAGCAGTATCTGTACGAGTTGCGGTACTTGCATTAGGTACAAAATAATTATTTTCCTGCGGTGCTTCTCCCGTGGCAATAATTTCGATCGATTGTCCCGTTTCTCCCGTAGATGTGCCTAGTTTTGCCGTTAAAATCGTCTCTAAGGAGTTTGTTTGAATGTCCACAAGGGGGGGAGCATTTGTGCCTGTAATAGTCACCCTAACTCGATTATCAGGCAAATTAACCACATTAACTAAAGCGATTCCCTCCACGGGATTACTAACTAAAAATTCTTTTCCTGTTGAGAGTTTTAGTAAAGCGTTAGGAATATTGGCAATAAGGGCATTTTCTATGATGGAAATTTCAGGGGCAGATAATTCTTCATTGGTTTGCAATAAAAGGTTAATGCCTTCTTCTGTCGGTGTTACTTCAATATTAGTAATCT
Source organism: Geminocystis sp. NIES-3709 (assembly GCF_001548115.1). Taxonomy (GTDB): domain Bacteria; phylum Cyanobacteriota; class Cyanobacteriia; order Cyanobacteriales; family Cyanobacteriaceae; genus Geminocystis. The sequence goes on from NZ_AP014821.1 coordinate 2,515,663, forward strand.
CAATAATGTTAGTTTGAGCAATTTCTGCTAGAGGCTTATTAATAATTTTTCGCTCAATAATGTTTGATTCTTGTGCCAAAATCGATGGACAGAATAAACTGACTGTTATTATAGTCATTGAAAGATTTTTCCCGATTTTTCTCATTTTGTTTTCACTCATCACTTACTTTAATTAATGCAAATCTTTTTTATTAAGTTAGTTAGTAAATGATAAGATATTAGAGAAAAAGTTATCTTTGTGAAACGGACTTTTTTCTTTGTGAAACGGACTTTTTTGATTCTTCTTTATTTTAATAAGTTTAAATATTTACATAAACTTGATTAGAATTTAGATAAAGAAAGTTAATTGCCAGTCAAAGAGGTTTTCGATCGACTCAATTAACAATAGTTTTAAAAGGATAAAATTTATGTTACATCATCTGTCAATTGGAGTCAAAAATCCTTCTCATGTTGCTCAAGTACTAGCAAAGATTGTACAAGGACAAGCATTTCCTTTTCCTGTTTTTCCTAATTCATATATTGTGATAGTGGGAGATGAATATGGTACTGCTATTGAAATTCAACCACTAGGCTTAGAACTGATTCCGGGTGAAACAGAGGTTATTTCCCAAACAAATTCTTCTCCTTCTGGTTTTAGTTCAACTCATGCCGCTATGACAGTACCTAGTAGTCAAGTCGAAATTGAAGCGATCGCCGAAAATGAAGGTTGGCTACATCGATATTGCGATCGTGGCCCTTTTGATTTAATAGAAGTGTGGGTAGAAAATCATTTCATGTTTGAATTTATCCCACCAGAAATGAGTTCTCGTTACACTGATTTTATGTCCATCGAAAAATACTTAAGTTTTTTAAATGCAGGACAACCTCAGCCTCATTAAACAAAATAAAAGACAAGCAGACGGGGAAGAATGTATTGTTGGTGAATAAACACGGTGGTATAAACACAACACAAATATTTCGCAATTTTTCCACCTGTCCATCTGTCTTGTCTTCATTATTTTCTTTATGTCCAACAGAGGTTAACGTATGATTTCAAATTGTCCTCGACAACCTTGATCAACCCATATACCATTTCGATCGTAGTCCCATGTTTCTCCTTGCCAACATCCAGAGTTACTAAGTTGTCGTCGCAGAACTACTCGATCACCTCTCCGAATATTTGTATTACAACGGATAAAATTACCTCGATCGGAACCACAAGTTATAGTATCGTTAAAAGAGGAATTATTATTATTGCTATTGTTATTGCTATTATTAGAACCAGATGCGATCGCAGCCGCAATAGCACCCACAGCTAAAACCCCACCGATAATAGCCGCCGTATCACTTCCACCACTATTTGAATTATAGTTATTATTATTCCCCCCTCTGTCTCTTACGGAAAATTCAGCACCACAACCTTGATCAACCCAAATACCATTGCGATCGTAACCCCAAGTACTTCCTTTACGACATTCTGCATTACTAATTTGACGAATGAATTTAACTCCACCTCTAGTATCTACATCACAAAATTGATAACGTCCTCTCTGAGACTGACAAGTAATATTTTGTCGTTGGGCAGAAACAGGATTAGCCTGAGTAAAAAAACCAAAGCTAATGGTACTAATTAAAGCTAATTTATGTAAATTATTCATGGTTAATATTCTCCATTAAAGTTTTTAGATTTTTATTTAAAGTGAAAAATAGAAGATTTGAATTAAGGCTTAACACATTTAGACATTCTGCCTAATTCTTCATTCTGTAATATTTTAAAATCAACTTCTTTCCAGATGGGATTACCATTTTTCTGCAACCATGCTAAATTATTTTTAATTAAAGAGGCAACAGGGGTAATGTTTGAACAATCATCATTTTCAACGGTAAACAAGAAAGATTGAACAGCTAAGGTTTCGATGGGTTCAGTTTGCCAACTGTAGGTATTTGCTGGTAAAACCGTTTTACTGTATAGCCTTGTGTAAAATTCATCTTGAGAAGCAGTAGGTAAAATCAAGGGTAAAATATGAAAATTATCTTCCGGTGAAATTTGTTCTTGCAATACTTTAGCTGGTACGCCTACCACATAAAATAAGGCATCAATTTTACCATTACGAAGTTCATGAATTCCCCTTTTTATATCGTAGGTTACTAACTCTTTAGGACTAATTTCCCATTGATAGAGTAAAGTGGAAGCCGTCATACTTGTACCACTACCTTCATCCCCAATAGATACTCTTTTTCCTGCCAAATCTTGGATAGATTTAATATCTTTACGAGTAATAAGATGGATTTCTTCTTTATAAAGAGGTAATACAGTTCTTAAACTCTCAGCTTTGACTCTAATTTCCTCATCATAGTTACCAAAAATATTTAAAAATGCCAATACATCACTTTGAATAATTCCTAAAGGTACACTTTCATACATAAAAACATCATGAATATTTTGTAATGCTCCTCTTGTGGCTATCACGTCAATATCTAAATTGTTTTCTTTACCTAATTTTTCTATATCTTTGGCGATCGAATAATATTCTCCCACTTCATTCCCCGCTACTAACTTAATTTCTTCTGATGATGTTTGTGCAAGAGTAGGAATTTGAAGGAAAATAAAGGGCATTGTTACTAATGTTAGTAATCCTCCCATTAGATAAGATAACGGTTGTTTCATAATTGGGCTTGAAAAGATTAATTTTTTAAGTTTATTTTTGACAATTTCAGTTTAGTCTATGATTAATATCTATAGTCAATTATTTTGATTTAACTTAATTTTTATCAATTTTTTAAACATGAAAATTAAAAACTCTTTACAATTTACGATCGAAAAAGTTACACCTTCAGTAATAGCAATTCTTTCCACTTTTTCTTTTTCCACCATTGCTCAAGCGGACACAATCAATTCTCGGTGTGACATTTATCCCCGTGGAGAAGATAAGGTTTCTAAAGTAGTTAATTGCACCTTCTCTCAGCGTCAAGGTTTTATTACGATTCGACGGGAAGACGGTATTACTTATGAATTAAAACCTAACGATCCTAATCAATATCTTGATCAAAACGGGGCTTCTGTTTTAAGAGAAAATGATGGCCCAGCTACTATCTTTCGTTTTAATAATGAATCCGTTTTCGTTTATCAGGGCGAAAAAGCACCATCTTCTTCTCATTCAAATTCATCACATTCAACAGGTCAAACTCCAGAAAATCTTTATAGTACAACGCCTCCTCATTTAAAAGATTTAGTGGGTGCAAGGGCTGGACAAGCGGAAAATGAATTAATCTCAAGGGGTTATACTTATCGCAATACAGTTACCTTTGAAGGTGGCAAAAGTGCTTATTATACTGAAAATAAAACAGGATATTGTGTTGAAGTAGGTACTGTAGAAGGGCGTTACAGTTCTATTGTCTATAATTCTAGCGATCGATGTGCTAAGTAGTTCCAGATAATATACAGACAAGGATAAAAATTGAACTTTATCTTATGTTCCATTTAAGTTTTTAATCTTCATAGATCAAATCTGAGCTATATTTTATATAATCAATTTCATGTCATAAAAAAATAAATACTATGAAAAAATTACTAGGTACGGTTTTAGTTATTAGTGGTGTTATGGCTGGTGCCGCTAATGCTGAGATTCCACAATTAAATTACAAATGTGGAGGAAAAATTAATGTTCATGCTGATAAAGGAGGACCAGTTTATATTGATGGTCAAGAAGCTAGAATGAAAGTATTCAACAAAAATGCCTACGAGGCAAATCGTTCTGGAATTACTGTTTCTATTACCATAAATCCTAATGGTTCAACGGATGTCTCCTATACTGGTGCTGATGGAGTAAATGGTATTTGTCAGAATATAGCTCAAGGATCTTCTCATTCAAATTCATCACATTCAACAGGTAAAACACCAGCAAATCTTTATAGTACAACACCTCCTCATTTAAAAGATTTAGTGGGTGCAAAAGCTGGACAAGCGGAAAATGAATTAATCTCAAGGGGTTATACTTATCACAACGCTGTTACCTTTGAAGGTGGCAAAAGTGCTTATTATACTGAAAATAAAACAGGATATTGTGTTGAAGTAGGTACTGTAGAGGGGCGTTACAGTTCTATTGTCTATAATTCTAGCGATCGATGTACTAAGTAGTATTAGACAGGACAAAAATAGAGCATTGATGATTTGAGGGATGAATTTTAGTTGTTTAACTATTTACCAATTTTTGAATAAATCAAAAAATCAAGAATTTGAACAAATCAAAAAATAAGATAAATTTAGTTCATATCTTGATTCACCAATGCTAACTTTAAATCTAAATATTGAGATATGAAATTTAAGTTATATTGATACCGATAAAGCAAATAAGTCTTTATCAAAATTTTTCGATACTGAAAAGGAGATCCTATGAATCAATACAACAAGGATCGAGTTATTATTTGGTAATAAAGCCTAAAGTCAGATTTTTAAGATCTGAAGATTAAACAATTTATGGCATTAATTATTGCCGGTGAAAGAAGCGGAGTAGGAAAAACTACCATTACTTTAGCCTTACTATCATGGTTAAAAAATCAGGGAAAATCTGTACAGTCTTTTAAAGTAGGTCCTGATTATATTGACCCTATGTTTCATACTGCTGTCACTGGTTTACCCTGTCGTAATCTTGATCCCATTTTAACTTCTGAAGACTATGTTCGATCAAGTTTTTCTCATCATAGTGCAAATGCTGAGATTAGTATTATTGAAGGAGTTATGGGATTATATGATGGTGTTCCCAATAGTAATTATTTTGCCTATGGTAGTACTGCTCATATCGCAAAGTTATTAAAAATTCCTGTTATTTTAATCATTGATTGCAGTAAATTAAGTACTTCGATCGGGGCAATTGTATATGGATATGTTAATCTCGATCGAGAGGTTAAAATTGTGGGAATTGTTTTAAATAAAGTAGGTACGGAAAAACATTTATCCTTGTTAAAAGAAGGATTAAAAATATGTTCAATTCCCATAATGGGAATCTGGTTTCGAGAAAAAAATATCGAGTTACCTTCCCGTCATTTAGGCTTAATTCCTACCGCCGAAATTACTTTCTACCAAGACATTATTCAGCAATTAACCTCCATTGCTCAAAATAATTTTAATTGGAATTTACTAACTCCTTATCTCGAAGAAAAAAAATCTCATCTTGATTATAATTTATTTTATTTTACCCTTAAGAAAACTGGTAAATTTAGAATGGCGATCGCTTATGACAAAGCCTTTAATTTTTATTACCAAGATAACCTCGATATTTTAGAAAAATTAGGAATAGAATTATTATTTTTTAGTCCAATTAGTGATCAAAAAATTCCTGACAATATTCAAGGAATATACCTAGGGGGGGGATTTCCTGAAATTTTTGCCTCCGAATTAGCTAATAACAACAAGATGAAAGAGTCTTTAAAACAAGCTATCAATGAAGGAATTTTTACCTATGCAGAATGCGGAGGCATGATGTATTTATCGGAAAAAATCATCGACTTTAACGGTAAATCATGGGAAATGATAGGGGTTTTACCGAATACAGCTATTATGAGTAAAAAATTAACATTAGGTTATCGAGAAGCAAAAATTTTAATTGATAATAAACTTATAAAAAATAACGAAATTTTAAGAGGTCATGAATTTCATCGAGCAAAAAATCTAAGTATTTCTAACAGTTCAATATTAGAAATTAAAGATTATTATACTCAACAAATATTATCCTATCAAGGATGGCAAATAAAAAATATTTATGCTTCTTATTTACATATTCATTTTGCTAATTATATTTCCTTTATTCAAAAACTTTTAAAACAATAATTTAACTACCATTAATATAGATTTATAATATTTATGAGATAAATTATACTTAGTACTCAACAACCAATAGTTAGCAATAAAAAATGATAACTTTATCTTTCATTATTGCGTGAATTGCTGAAATCATCAAATTTTTAAAATATAATTTATCCCAGATTGTTTATTATTATTTCCATTTACAAAAATTGATATATTGGGATCTTGAAAACAATAAATCAATATAATAGAATCAAGGATAAATAAAGATAAATATAAAAGATAAGAGGTTTAATATATGTTCAAAAAAATAGTTTCTTTCTTAAATCAAGACGTAACGAATATAAAAAAAGAAGCATTAGGCACAGAAACCATATCTCAAATAAGTGTTAATCTTCATAATCAAGCCTTATCAGAAATTAAGATATTATCTAGTATTGCTAAAACTTTAGATAACTCATCTTTTCAAAATCCAGACTTTTTATTTTACATTAAAATTAAATCTTTTTTTGCTACTAATAGAGAACAATATCAAGGATTACAACAGAGTGCAGAGTTATTAGATCTTGCAGTTCAAGCTCAAGCTAATTTTTTAAAGATCGAACAAACAGAATTGCGTTATCGTAGCATGAAACAACAGGAATATTATAATTTTGTGATGAATTTTTTAGGAGAAAAATTTGCTGAAGATGATAATGTAGATAATCCAGAAGGAGCAAATGTGATAGCGAAAAAGAAAGAGAAAAATCACTATTCTCCTGAAGAATTTAAGCAACAAATTCGAGTAAAATTAGAGGAAATAAAATCCACAATTAAAACAGATCAAGGTAAAGCAGCATTAGAAGATTATACTCGATCGTTGGAGGCACTGGCCGCAAAAAAAGATATAGGATTAAAACTACTTTACCTATTCAAAAAGTTTAACTTAACAGACTTTTCTATTTTAAAAACTATTTCTGATATGGTAATTTATCTACAAGATAAAAATATGCAAAATATGAAAGCCATGCAGGATTTAGTAATGAAGAATCAAGATGTTTTTTTAAAAGTAGGAAAGATTATAGGTATTCCCAAAACAAAAGAAACTCCTGAAAGTTATGGTAGAATTTTACAATATTTAGCTCTTAGTAAAAAGCATGAAAATTCTATTAAACAATTTACAAAATTAATGGATGTTCTGAAACAATGGCAAAATTTTTATAAAACCATTAGTGATATTCGTGAACAATATCCAGCTACTCAATATCAACAACCTGATGAATTTAAACAAGAGATTCCGGGATTATCTATTTATCAAAATTATGGAGAATATTTACCCATATTCAAATAATTTTTGGCAAAAATCATGATTTTTAGATAATAATTTATTTAGTGTTAGTTTTGCCAAAGGTTGATTAAAAATGAGTAGTGAATTTCGAGAATTATTAAAAAAAATTGGTAGTGGAGCTCACACCCACAAAAATTTAACTCGTCAACAAGCGGCTTTTGCCTTAGAAATGATGTTAACTGGAGTGGCTACTCCTGCACAAATAGGAGCATTTTTAATCGCCCATCGCATCAAACGCCCCACTGGAGAGGAATTGGCGGGAATGTTGGACACTTACACAAAATTGGGGGTAGTGTTACCAAATAATCTTAAAAATCCTCTGACTATTCTTGGCATTCCCTATGATGGTAGAACAAGACACGCTCCCATTTCTCCTATTACTGCTCTTATTTTATCAGCGATCGAAGTTCCTGTGTTGATGCACGGAGGAAGAAAAATGCCAACGAAATATGGGCTAACTTTAGCGGAAATTTGGAAAAGTTTAGGAATAGATTTGATAAATTTATCTTTAAGTCAAGTAAGAGAATTACTAACAGAGACGAACTTTGGTTTTCTTTATTTACCCCAACATTTTCCTTTAGCGGATGAATTTGTGCAATATCGAGAGGAAATTGGCAAACGTCCTCCTATTGCTACTTTAGAATTGATATGGCAACCCTACGAGGGAAATAGTCATCTCATGGCAGGTTATGTACACCCTCCTACAGAAAAAATGATTAGAGAGGCTTTAAGTTTAAGGGGAGTGAAAAAATTTACTTTGATTAAAGGTTTGGAAGGTAGCGGAGATTTGAAGTTAGAGCAAACTAATATTATTGTAATTGACAGTCAAGATAGTGAGGAAGGTTTTCAATATCTTAAGGTCAATCCTTTCCATTATGACTTAAAAGGGAATGATCCTTCATTGTCAGATCACCAAGAATATTTTAACCAATTAGAACGCACGATCGCAGGGGAAAATACTGCTTTGACTTTGAGTGGAATTTTAAATGGTGGTTTTTATCTGTGGCGTTGTAATATTACAAGCTCGATCGAGGAGGGTTTTACTATGGCAGAAAAATTAATTACCGAAGGAAAACTACAAATACAACTAGAAAAAATAAAACAAAAATTGGTGAAGAGGAGATGTTAGGTATTAGGTTAAAGAATGAAAAATCAATCCTTTTAGACTATCAAAGGTGTAGAACAATACGTTAGTTGTCCAAAAAAATAAGGTAAAAAATGCTGAGTTTTTGACTAAAAATGGTTAAAATTGTGTACTTTTTTGTTAATTTATTGTGGCTAAACTATTGATTTTAATAGCTTTATGAGTTATTCAGCAAACCCTAATTAAACATAATTATTTCTCACGACTCATATAGGATTGCTATAGATAATATAGATAAATTAACTGAAAGAAAAAAAAGAAGTAGTTAGATGTCAATAAACTCATTCTTTAAAACCTAATACCTAATATCTAATACCTTCAATTAATTCTATTCCGAATCAAAAAGTGAAAAAGAAAGAGAATCGAGATTTAATTTGACTTTAACTAGACTTTAAGTCATAACCAATTAACAAAAAAGGAGAGAATTAGATTAAGATAATTTGATTATAAAAATTCACTATATATAGAAACTGAGGATTTACAAATGGGTTTATTCGATCGCTTTTCCGAATCTCAAGATATGGGTATCGATTTAGGTACAGCGAACACTTTAATATATATTCCGGGTAAAGATATTGTCTTAGATGAGCCTTCCGTCATTGCCATTGATGATAATAAAAATGAAGCGATCGCAGTAGGAAAAGAAGCCCAAAAAATGTTAGGACGCACCCCCCAAAATGTCAGAACCATCAGACCATTAAAAGACGGTGTTATTACAGACGTAAAAGAAACGGAAATGATGCTAAGGGAGTTTATCAAAAAAGCCAGAGGGAATAATAATTTAACTCGTTCTCGTATTATTGTAGGCGTTCCCAGTGGTATTACTTCCGTCGAAAGAAAAGCCGTAGAAGAAGCCATGGAAACATCTGGTGCGATCGATAATATAGAATTTATTGATGAACCCATAGCGGCGGCCATCGGCGCCGGATTACCCGTTGATGAGCCAGTCGGTAGCATGATTGTTGATATTGGGGGAGGAACAACGGAAGTAGCTGTTTTAAGTCTTCAAGGTATTGTCTTAAGTGATTCCGTAAGAATAGCAGGAGACGAAGTTACTGACGCTATTAAACGTTATCTCAAACGCACTTATAACTTGATTATCGGTGAAAGAACCGCAGAACAAATCAAAATGCAAATCGGATCTGCATATCCCACCGATGATGATCAGGAAACGATGGAAATTAGGGGATTAAATATAGTGTCAGGATTACCCAAAACCGTTACCATAACCATCGAAGAAATCAGAGAATGTATCGCTGATACCGTTGAATCAATTATTGATGCTATCAAAAAAATTCTTGAACAAACTCCCCCTGAATTGGCTGGAGATATTATCGATCGAGGTATCATGTTAGCAGGAGGTGGTGCATTACTAAGGGGTTTAGACAGTCTTATCGCCAATGAAACCGGAATTATCACCCATATTGCGCCTAATCCTCTAAAGTGTGTGGTTTATGGTACAGGGAAAGTATTAGAAGATTATGAGCGATTAGCAAGAACAAGTCGGAAAAGATAGTTAGGAGTTAGGAATTGGAGTTTTAGAGTTCAGATTAGGTGTTAGATGTTCTGGAAAAAACATAACTTATTCAAATTAGAACTATTATAATTCTAAAGTATCTGTTGAATTTTAGAAAGAAAGAGAAAAAATATGGGGGCTGCAGATTATAAAGATTACTATTCAGTGTTGGGAGTTAACAAAAGTGCTACTTCTGATGAGATAAAAAAAGCATTTCGGAAACTAGCCGTAAAATATCATCCTGACAGAAATCCTGATAATAAAGCCGCCGAAGAAAAATTTAAAGAAATTAGTGAAGCCTACGAAGTTTTAGGAGACACCGAAAAACGTAAAAAATATGATCAATTTGGTCGTTATTGGCAACAAGCAGGACAGGGTGTAAAATCTCCTTGGGGTAGTCAGGGTGCGAAAACTACTAACGTCAATAACTTTAATTTTGGAGATTATGGTAGTTTTGATGAATTTATTAATGACTTATTAGCTCGTCCTTTTGGCACAAATGCTCGTAGTAGTCGCCCGAATAGTTCTGGATTTAATCAAGGTTTTAATACTCAGTCTCAATCTAGTAATGGTAAAGGAAATGATGTGGAGCAAAGTATCAGTCTTACCTATAGTCAAGCCTATAACGGTGTTGAAACAAAACTCAATTTATCTTCAGAAAGTGTCAATGTCAAAATTCCTGCCGGGGCAAAAAATGGTACAAAAATTAGGTTAAAAGGAAAAGGGCAAATTAATCCCCTGACAAAACAACGGGGAGATCTTTATCTTAAAGTAGAACTTAAACCTCATGATTTTTTTCAATTTGAGGATGACAAGTTAGTTTGTGAAGTCCCTATTACTCCTTATGAAGCGGTTTTAGGTGGTGAAATTAATGTGCCTACTCCTCAAGGAGAGGTTAAGGTGAAAATTCCTGCTGGTATTCGTCAAGGACAATCTTTGAGGCTTAAAGGTAAAGGGTGGAGTAGTGCGAAAGGAGATTATGGAGATTTATTTGTTAAAGTTTCGATCGCTACTCCTCAAAATATTAGTAATCAAGAAAAAGAATACTATGAAAAAATTAGACAGATCAATAAAGACAATCCCCGTGCTGATTTAGGTAAAGTTCAACTATAAAATAATTCGTCATTGATCAAATCAAAACATCAAATAAACTAAACTTTCACTAAGCCTAAGTACTTAATAATGATTAACTATAAAGAATCTTATCCTCTTGCAGGAGAAACTATTTTAGTAACTCGTGCAGTTTCAGCTAATAATGAATTTAGACAACTCCTAGAAACAAAAGGGGCAACAGTATTAGAATTTCCAGCCTTAGTAATTAAACCTCCTTCCACTTGGCAATTCTTAGATAATGCGATCGAGTCTTTATCACAATATAATTGGCTAATTTTAACCTCGGCCAACGGAGTTGAATATTTTTTTCAAAGATTACATCATTTAGGCAAAAATAAAAACAATTTAAAAAACTTAAAAATTGCAGTGGTAGGTAAAAAAACTGCTCAATATTTAGAAAAATACGGAGTTTGCGCGGATTTTATTCCTCCAGATTTTATTGCCGATTCTTTAGTTGCCCATTTTCCTGAATCGTTGCCTCAACAAGAAATTTTATTTCCCAGAGTTGAAAGTGGTGGTAGAGAAACTTTAGTTCAAGAATTAACTCAAAAAGGTGCAAAAGTCACCGAAATTCCGGCTTATCAATCAGGATGTCCTGATTCTATAGATGAAACCTCATGGGATGCTTTAAGAAATGAAGTTATTAGCATGATCACTTTTGCTAGTTCTAAAACCGTTCAAAACTTTTATTCTTTGGTTAATCAAGCAATTGCTGAGTATCCCAATCTAACACTTGATTCTTTATTAAAAGATATTTCGATCGTATCCATTGGACCACAAACTTCTTTAACCTGTCAAAAACTATTAAAACGAGTAGATATAGAAGCGCAAGAATATACTCTTGAAGGTTTAACCAAAGCAATAATAACAAAAATTAATAATTAAGGCCATTTCCAAGAAAGAATTTACCCATCTTCTTTATAATTTCCTCTTTGTGTTTTGGGGGCTAGGGGGATTTAGCAGGTATATTTATTATTAGAAATCACCTAAATTATTTCCCTAGACACAACATTAACGGTACTTAAACTAAAAATATCAAGCTATGAGTCTCAAATCTTTATTAATCAAAGACTTTACATCAATCAATAACTTTTCCTTGTATAGCAAGAGTTTTAGCTATTTTAATGCTGTTGACCTAAATCCCTTACTCTGACTATATTTAAAGCTATTTTCCAAAAAAAATTTTTGAAAGTACCGTTATGAGACAATTAATGATTACTCAATGCTTTCGATGCGATCGAACTCTTCTTGATAGAATTATTGTAATCTTAGAATCTTATGTTTTTTGTGGGAGATTTCTCATAAAATATACTTCGATCGACTCTCCTCGATATAATAGTTAGAGTTAAAATTTATAATAAATTAATGAATTCATCTATAGTTAAACCCGCATTTTTTATAATTGTTCTTAATGTGCCGTTGGCAATATTTTTATGATTAGGTACAACTATTTGTGAAAAAGGGCTATCTTTTCTTAAAATAATGTGACTTCCTTCTTGACGTTTTTGATAATAACCAATTTTTGCTAATGCTTTAATACACACTTTTCCCGAAATATTGGGAATTTTTGTCATACCGCTACTAATAAGGCATCAAAATTTTCAGCAGGAATGGGGATATTATCCTCTTCTAAGGCTTTGATATAACCTTTAATAGCTTCTTTTATGTTGATTAAGGCTATTTCTTTGGTTTTCCCTTGAGAAACACAACCTTTTAAACTAGGACATTCTGCAATCCAATAACCATCTTCATCTCGATATAATAAAACTTGTCTCATGTTATTTTATTTACATTAGTTAATATCGTTTTGATTTTATCAAATATTTAAGTTCGATCGATCCCTTCTTGGTACAATTTGTGTAATCGATCGATATTCTCATCTGAGGTTTCCAATTAAAATTCGATTTTATGTTAAAGTTTTATTGAAATATGAATTAATTGTTCTTCTGTTTTAGTAATAGTTGATGGAAATAAATTCGTTTCAAAATTCAATGTTTGTTGATATTTTATAAATGCTGTATTGTAAAAATTTTGTAAGATAAATTTCATAAAAACATTAGGAGTAAGAGGGGAAGAAACTGGAATACGACAGTTTTTAAATTGACCTAAAGTTAAATGACATTTCGGATGATATATTTCACTAAAATTTTTGGGATCATAATCAAATCTAATTGGTGTAGGTAAAATATCCTTAGCAATTATATCTGCATAAATCTCGTCATCTTCATAAATCTCTGGTTCATTATGAAAAGACTCTAAAAAAGGTGAGGGGAAAAATGCTAATCTATGAGAAATTAATTGATTATTTTGAAAAGTATACAAAATTTGTATTAAAGCACCATCTAACAATTTAAAATTAAAGTTTCTATGTTTGTTTAGTTCTTCATATATATACTGATAAGAAATATTCTTTAGAGCAATGGATAAATCAAGCATATTAGAATAACCGATAATGATTTGATTATTGCTAGCTTTTTGTTGAGACGGATAATTTTGATCATCACATAGTCCTACTTCAATTAATTTAGAAGTTATATTCTGAACTTCTTTAAAAATATTGTTACAAGTAATCATTTGTTAAAAAACATTTTTAAATTTTTCGATTAATTCTGGTGATAAATCATCCTTATTTATTTCACCTTTTTCTACCGATTCAAGAATACTTTTTAAATCTCTTTCTACTTTGATTACAGTTTTTTGCTTGGGAGAAGAAATATCCCTATTTACTAATTTTAATTGTTCTCGTTGTGATGCAGTTGGGTATTTAAAATTTAACGTAAAATTATTTTCTTTTATCCTGTCAAATTCTTCCTCTAAATATTTCATATCTGAACCATATCCAATTACTCTTAACCATGCTTTACTTCTTGTCATTGCAGTAAAAAGTATATTTCTTTTTTTGACGAGTTGATTTCCAGCAAAACATTCTTGAGCATTAATTAAATAAATCATAGCGGCTTCATTTCCTTTAGCCCTGAAAATACTTGTAAAAATTATTGCGTCATCCTGAAAAAAAGTATCTCTTGAACTTGTAACACCAGCAATATTAGAGTTGATTCGTTGCTGAAAAAGTAAATCTCTTGCTTTTCCTACCTTATTTCTTAACGTGGTTGCTTCTGGATGAATGACCATAATATCACTACATTTAAGTTCATCTTCTTCTAAATTAGTTTTTATTTGGCTTACAAGCCATTCAATTTGCTCTTGATTATTATTAAATGTTTTAAACTGAATTAAATCTTCAATGAGAGAATGAGACTCTAAAAAAGTAGGGCTAGTTTTTTCTTTTCTTGCCAAATGTGCATTTTGTCCTTCTTGCAAACCTTCATTTGATATATTTTCATAACCTATCTCAAACCATAATTCTTTCTGATCAAACATCGAAATCAAACCTTTTTCTCTATAAATTCCAAAACCTAAAGCATGAGCCGAAGTTAATATGGGTCGAGAATTACGATAACAGGTATCTAAAATAATATCTTGTTGGGGCTTCCCTTTAACATTTTCCAGCCTAACTTGCGGATTACCATGAATATCAGTACCAAATAAAAATTCGGGTGATTTCATAGACATCTCATTTAAGTTTTGTAGTTCATCATAAGCATACACAAGACGTTTAGGTTTTTTGAGAATACCATAACAAAGTTTAATAAAATATTCTGAAAGGTCTTGAGCTTCATCTATTAAAATTACGTCATAGTATTCTTGAAAATCATTAACTTGGTTTAATGCTTTTTGACACACTACTTCAAACTCATTTTCATGACTGTAGGTAATTGATTTTGCCGAATTAAAATCTAAATATTCGACATTGTGTTTTTGACAAAATTGATAATATATTCCATTTTCTTTGGGACTTCCCCATGAATGAATAACTTTAACTTTTTCCCAATTTGGTTCTCTGTTAGTTTTTTCAAAAGTAAAACGATTTATTAAATCTTTAAATTGATCTTTTAATGAGCGAGTATAAAAGGTAACTGCTATATCTAAATCAGGATTTGTTGCATGAAGATAAGCAACTTTTAACGCTAAGACAATGGTTTTTCCTGAACCTGCCAAGCCTCTAATTCTTTGTACACCTTCTACTGTTTCAATTACTGCACGACTTTGATCTCGATCTAAATTTGCGATCGAATCTTCTAAATGTTTTAACTTTGTACCCCTTGAATTTTCTTTTTTGACATAATTTCGAGAACGACTTTTGCGAATAGTTGTTATATCTTCTATTACTGAATTTAAAACATTAAAATAATTATTTTTAGTCCATTTTTTTGTTTCGTCGTCTATAAAAGTTTGTAAATCATTCTCATTGATAAGAATAGGATAATCTTCTGAAATATTGTCTGGCTTTTTTTGCCATGCAGGAGCATAGGTAACAACAGAAATTGCGACCACTAAATTTCTTCTTTCATTTAAGTCTTTATGTAACTTCAGTTTTGACTCCATTTTTGTATAACAGTCATCCTGAATTGCTTCAATGTCAATATTATGATTCACTCCCTCAACTATATGAAAAATAATAATTCCATGTTGTTTAGATACCAACAACGCATCAATAGGAAATCCTCCTTGAGAAGTTCCAATAATCGGATAAGCAATATATAACCTTCCCTCAATATCACTTATATTCTCGAAATAGTTAGCCAACTTTTCGGAAGAATTGGGCTTATTTGATTTCCCTCGAATAATATCAACCATAGTTGTCAAAAAAGAGTTTATCAGTAAATAATGTGATATGGCTTTGTTGCACGAATTACTTGAATTTATCTTTTAAAACTTTTAATAATCTTTTTTTCAAAATAATCGCTTATAGATAGCTTTAATAAACTATTATAACAAACAAGCATGAATAGAACTCTCTCAAAATTTATGATTCGCTTTATTTAGAGTTGTTGCAAAATAAGTGATAAAGGTGAGCATTTAGCCCACCTAATAATGATTTGATGAAAGAGTTAATTATTACTCAATGCCTTCGATACGATCTTCTGCTTCTTGATACAGTTGTTGTAATCGATCGATATTCTCCTCTGAGGTTTCCCAGTAACCACGCCCGTTAACTTCTAAGAGGGTGCTTACCATTCGGCGGAAAGAGTTGGGGTTTAAATCCATTAACCGTTTACACATTTCTTCATCTCGGATAAAGGTGGTGTTGGTGTCTTCATAAACCCAGTTATCCACTGCGTCGGCGGTGGCACTCCAGCCCATAGTATTAACAAGACGTTTGGACAATTCCCTTACTCCTTCGTAACCGTGAGATAACATCCCTTCGTACCATTTGGGATTTAATAACTTGGTACGCGCATCTAAACGCACGGTTTCTGATAAGGTACGCACTTGAGCGTTAGCGGTGGTAGTGTCTGCGATATATGCGGCAGGTTTTTTACCGTCATCTCTCAAACTTGCCACAACTTTGGTAGGATCAGAGTCGAAATAGTGGGAGACATCCGTTAAGCTAATTTCAGAAGAATCAAGGTTTTGGAAGGTTGCATCCGCAGTTTTTAAGGATTTCTCAAAAATGCCTCGACTTTCATCCATTACCCCCGGATTATCGGAGTTAAAGGCAAAAGATTTACGATTTAAGTACATATCTCGCAATTCTTGCTCTTCTTCCCAACTGCTGTTTTCTACCGCTAGGTTAACGTTAGAGGAATATGATCCCGATGCGTTGGAAAATACACGGGTTGCTGCTTGACGTAGATTAATGCCCATTTCTTCAGCTTGTGCTAAAGCGTGTTTACGAACAAAATTCATCTCTAAAGGTTCATCGGCTTCGGCAGCTTTTTTCACCGCTTGATCAAGTAAATTCATTTGATTGATGAATAGATCGCGAAACACACCTGAACAGTTAACAACTACATCAATACGAGGTCTGTCTAATTCTTCTAAGGGGATTAATTCAAGTTTGTTGACGCGCCCTAAAGCATCAGGCACGGGTTTAACTCCAATCATCCACATAATTTGAGCTAAGGATTCGCCATAGGTTTTGATGTTATCTGTTCCCCATAATACACAAGCGATCGTCTCTGGATATTTTCCGCCGTTGTCGATCTTTTGACGCTCTAAGAGTCTGTCCACAACGATTTTAGCCGATTGTACTGCCGCCAAAGTGGGGATTTTTTGAGGATCGAGGGCATGAATATTTTTACCCGTAGGCAATACATTAGGGTTACGAATGGGATCGCCTCCAGGGCCTGGTAGTACATATTCACCTTCAAGGGCTTTTAACAACGCACCTAATTCATTATCAGCACAAACTTGCTCTAAGCAAAATTCGAGGTATTCAAAAAGGGGTTTAAGAGCTTTTTCGTCAACT
Organism: Geminocystis sp. NIES-3709; assembly: GCF_001548115.1. Lineage (GTDB taxonomy): Bacteria > Cyanobacteriota > Cyanobacteriia > Cyanobacteriales > Cyanobacteriaceae > Geminocystis. The sequence continues at coordinate 2,532,858 of NZ_AP014821.1, forward strand.
TTGGTGTAACCTAATTCATGTAATTTAGCTACCCAAGGCTCTTTTTTGCCCATATTAAAGAAGTTGAGCTTAGAAACGAAAGAAACTCGTCCTTCGGCGTTGATTTGCTCCTCTACTAAGGCTCTTACTGCCGCTCTGGTGGCTTCGGTGATGTTTTGTAATAACTCCACATCCGCTAAAACACCTTTATCAGCATTGCGGTAAATATCTTCAATTTTACGATCAATACTATTAGCGATAATGGTAGTTAAGGCTAAAATACCCTCATCTTCTCTGTCTAAACTAGCGATATTGACAAGGGTTGCGATCGCCTCTTCAGCAGTAGGAGGTTTACCAACAACGTGCAATCCACAAGGAAGTAAACGAGATTCAATTTCCATCAATTTACGATAGACTGAGCCAACAATATGATCTCTTTCATCCTGAGTCATGGTGCTAGAGTCGATCATCTGTGCTTCCTGCCCTTGGGGAGTAGCAATTTCAGGTATGTCTTTATCTAGGTTACAAATTCGAGCTTTATCAACGATGGTGTTAACAATTTGGATCGCCCGTCCACTATCTTTTAAACTTTGATAAGAACCGATTAACTCGCTTAATTCCTCTAAACCTTTATATAATCCTGCGTTTTCGGCGGGGGGAGTAAGGTAAGAAATTGTAGCGGCATAACTACGACGTTTCGCAATGGTTGCCTCACTAGGGTTGTTAGCGGCGTAGTAATAGATGTTGGGAATATTACCGATTAAACTATCAGGGTAACAGTCACCAGACATTCCCATTTGTTTACCTGGCATAAATTCTAATGATCCGTGTGTTCCAAAATGCAACACAGCATCGACACCCCAAACTTTTTCAAGGTAGGTATAGTATGCAGCAAAACCGTGATGAGGAGAAGCCGATCGAGAGAATAGTAGTCTCATGGGATCGCCTTCGTAACCGAAAGTAGGTTGTACACCAATGAAGACGTTACCGAATTCTTTACCGTAGATTAACAGGTTTTGTCCATCACTGTTGAGATGCCCCGGAGGTGCGCCCCAGTTTTCTTCTAATTTTTTGGAGTAGGGGGTTAAACGCTCGTATTCTTCCACACTCATGCGATAGGCTACGTTTAATTCAGGGCTAGAATATTGGGCTTGGGCATCGTGAATCACCATCTCCATCAATTCTTTAGCGGTTTCAGGCACGTCTTGCACGTCATAGCCGTTGTTTTTCATGGCTTTTAGTACTTCATGGATTGAGCCGAAAACGTCTAAATAAGCTGCTGTACCAACGTTACCTTTATCGGGTGGGAAGCTAAAGACGGTAATTGCTAATTTTTTGTCAATTTTGGGTTTTTTCCGTAAATTTGTCCATTTTAAAGCCCGTCCTGCGATCGCCTCAACTCTGTCTTGTAAGGTGATAGAGCGTCCAGTATTACCATCACGCCCTGATAAAATTATAGGCTCGATCGCACCGTCTAACTCAGGGATAGCGATTTGTAGGGCAACTTGAATAGGATGCAAACCGAGATCACTTTCTTCCCATTCTTCGGTAGTTTGAAAGACGAGAGGTAAAGCCACCATATAAGGGCGATTCAAACGTTTTAAGGATTCTACTGCTTTTGGGTGATCTTGTCGTGCAGGACCTCCTACAAGAGCAAATCCTGTTAAAGAGACGACAGCATCCACGATGGGTAAAGGCTCAACACCTTGCACTGCTTTATCTAAGAAATATTCGTCAACGGGTTTAGAGAAATCCAAGCCACCAGCAAAAACCGGTATAACTCTTGCCCCACGATATTCAAATTCCTGTAACATTGCCACATAATGGGCATCATCACCAGTGACAAGATGAGTTCTTTGTAAGACTAAGCCTACAGTAGGTGCAAGAGGATCTTTTAAATCATCATTGATGTCATCACGAGTATTGTACCAGTTAAGATATTCCTTGACATCTTCAAACATTTTCGGTGCTAAAGGATGCCAAATCCCCATATCAGGATAGACGACAGGCTCGTTATAATCCCTATTACCGAGTAAGGATTTTTCTCCCGTGAAGACGTATTTATCAGCTAACATCAAGAAGAAGTTTTCGAGGTTATCGGATGAACCACCCAACCAATACTGAAAACTTAACATGAAGTTGCGCGCGTCTTGGGCTTTTTCTACGGGGAGATATTTTAAGACGGTGGGAAGGGTGCGTAATAACTTGAGCATCGCATCTTCAAAACCAGCACCTGACTTCTGTTTACGTTTTTTCATAAACTCGCCGATGACGCTTTTGCTTTGCCCTAATTGCGCCATGCTGAAAGTACCCATTTTATTGAGTCGCATGACTTCAGGCATGGAGGGGAAAACCACGGCAGCATCGAGATTGTCACGATGAGGAGTAACGGCATCGACAACTTTTTGGGCTAAGTCTTCGATAAAGATAAGAGAAGCAATGAAAATATTTGCTTGGGATACGTCTTTTTTAAATTCTTCGTAGTTTTCTGGACTTCGTAACTCTTCTATTAAATAACCACTTACCTCGATCGCAAGGTTTGGATTATGATTATTAATGGATTTGATTGCTCCAGAAATGGCACTTTGATATTGTGATTCTAACACCACATAAACCACTTTCATTAAAGCACGTCCTTGTAGATCTTCTGGTGCTATATGTCGGATGGCGGATTTTACGTTTGTAAACATTAAGTTGTAAACTCCTAGTTTTTGAAATTAAAGAAATATATTAAGTATTATGACAGAGCAAAAAAATTGGCTCTTTATAGTTTTTATCATGAAAATAGGCTCTTTTACCTACTAACCCTTTAATCTTTACGGTAATCCGTAGTTTTTCGTTACATCCCTTTACATTTTAAAAAGTGGGGATTTCGTGTCATTTATCATTTGTTACTTATCATTTTTTAATCAGGACTAATTACTAATCTTTCATTTTCAGTACTTACAATAGTTTAAAATTCTTTTTTATTTAAGTATTTTATAGTTGGTATCAAGATGTTTATCAACTAAAAATAGTAGTATTAAAAATTCTTTTTTATTAATAATATAAAATACTAGCTATAATGTTTATATTTTATTTTTTAATTCATCAATCTATGAATAGGATCTTTAGATTAACTTTTTTGTCATTTTTTATATCAATTATTTCTTTATCCTCTGTTCGATCGCAAGTTATAACTCCAGAAAATCGTGATTGGGACAGTTTTATTCAAACAGAAGAGAGTAATTCGGAGATGAAAATGAAGGAAAGTGAAGCGATCGAAATATTAAATAATCGACTTAAAGAAGTAATTAATAAAATAAATTTATCCTTAGATTTAGAAGGACAAAATTTATTAAAAAAATCTCAGTTAACATGGATAGATTATGCTCAAGCTAAATGTGAATTGATGGCGGATAAATTCCGAGGTGGTACTCATCAAGGTTTGGCTTATGGTTATTGTTTTATTGAAGAACAAGTTAACCGAATTAAAGAGTTAATTGCGATCGAAAATGATCATAATAATTTGTAAATAAATCTATTTAAAACTAGAATTGAATACGATCACGAACATTATTTCCTAACTCGACATTTTTTTCGATAAAATCAATAATTTTATCAGCGACATCAATTTGACTGGCTTTTTCAATGCCTTCTAATCCGGGAGAAGAATTCACCTCCATAACTACAGGGCCATGGTTCGATCGTAATAGGTCAACACCTGCTATTCTTAAACCCATAGCTTTTGCTGAACGAATAGCCGTACTTCTTTCCTCTGGGGTAAGTTTAATTTTTTCAGCTTTGCCACCTCTATGTAAGTTCGATCGAAAATCTCCCTCCGGCCCCTGTCTTTTCATGGCCGCTACAACTTTATTCCCTACCACAAAACAACGAATATCTGCACCTCCGGCCTCTTTAATGAACTCTTGTACTAAAATATTCGCATTTAATCCTCGAAAGGCTTGAATTACAGACTTTGCCGCCTGATAAGTTTCTGCCAAGACAACCCCAATGCCTTGAGTACCTTCTAATAGTTTTATCACTAAGGGCGCACCCCCTACAGTTTCAATTAAACCGTCAATATCTTCCGTATCATGGGCAAAACCAGTTACAGGTAATCCTATGCCCTCTCGTGCTAAAATTTGTACACAACGTAATTTATCTCTCGATCGAGAAATTGCCTGAGATTCATTTGCACTAAATACCCCCATCACTTCAAATTGTCTTACCACCGCTAAACCGTAAAAGGTTTTTGACGCACCAATGCGAGGTATTACCGCATCAAAATTTTCCAAAGGTTTCCCCCCATAAACCACCGTTGGCTTATGAGAAGTAATATTCATATAGCATCTAAGATAATTAACCACCTTCATTTCATGCCCTCGTTTTTCTCCCGCTTCTTTGATTCTTCTTGTGGAATAAAGGCTATTATCTTGAGATAAGATAGCTATTTTCATAAAAAATTCTTAATCTAACCTGCTTTTTAATCTTTACTATTGTACAACTGCTTATGCCTTCATTAGATTTACTGTGATTAAAGATACAAAAATATGGTAAAAGTAAGGATCAAATCATATTCAACCTTTATAAATATTAGGTTTTAAAAGAGTCTAAATTATTACCTCAGTTTGATACAAAATTTATGGATAAGATTAATGTACTAGGTATTAGTTGTTAGGTATTCGGTAAATAATTGATGAAAAACTATTAACAATTGATTTTATATAGATTAATTTAGTTAAATAACATTTGGCAAAATGAACCTAAAACCTAAAGTGTAAAGCCTAAAACTTGCCCACATCAAAGATTTTTTTCTCGAACTTAGGTAAATTATTAATTATATAAATCATTTTAGGATATTTTTCTGATGAATCTAACATTTGTTTTAAGATTAATAAGATCAAAAATTATTCATTCCTAGAATGTATAAATAGGAATAAAAAGAGAAAATTGTGAACCTTGATTTTCTTGATTTTTTACCCAATTATAAGGACTAATCAAACTAATTTTAATACCTATTTTATTGCATAATTCTTTGACGATCGATAACCCTAAACCAGTACCTAAAATATCACCCTGACTTTGAATACCTCGATAATGTCTCTCAAAAATATGGGGTTGATCTTCGAGAGGAATACCATAACCTGTGTCACTAATTTTAATAATTAATTCTTGTTTTTCTTGGCTAATTTCTATCATAATTTTACCATTATTAGGAGTATATTTTACAGCATTTTCTAATAAATTATTAAGAATTTCGACTAAGGCTTTTTCATTACTTAAAATTAGGGGTAAAGGTTCATTGATTTGATTAAAAACTTTAATATTTTTTTCTTCTGCTATAAATTTAATACTATTAATTAAAGGATTTATAATATTTGTTATCTCTAAAGATTCTAATTTTTCAATTTTTTCTGGCAAAAAGAAACTGGTTTGATTTTCATTCAAGATAATAATTTCATCGTTATTTCTGACTTCCCATTGTTGATTAAAATCGGCAATTAAATCTTTTAATCGATCGCTTTCTCTAATAATATTTTGTGTAATTTGATAATTATTTTCGTCCGGTAATAAACGTTTGAGTAATAATTTTGCAAAGGTACGAATAGCGGTTAAAGGGTTACGCAGTTGATGTAAAAAATCATCAATATGATCATTTTCTATCGATCGTAATTGTTGTATTTGATTTAATTTTACTTCTTTTATTTGTTCCTTTTGTTCAATAAAACGAGCTAAAGTTATTGTTTGAGCGATATTTTTTATTTGTAAAATTTCTGATTCCTGCCAAGGATGAGTATTTCTTTTTATAGCAAATAAACCTAATACCATATCCTCATAAATAAGAGGTAAAATTAATTGATGAGGAGAAGAAGTATCAGGAATATAACGTGTTATTTCTTGAGATAACAAAGAATCTTCTAATACTTGATTATAATCATTTTCTTTCCTATCTGTAAAATTTTCGGGTAAATAAAATAAAGATTTAATATAATTGTTATAGGAGGTATTCGGATAAATAAAAATGGGAACTAAATTTGTTTTATCTAAATTATTATTAGTTAAATAAATAGCTGTTTCTTGAACAAAAAAAGTATTAATAAGTATAGTTAATTGTGCATGACAAATATTTAGAAATTCTCGACTAATTTTAATATCTTCTTCATATTCCCTCATAATTCATATCAACTTAGTATAAATTGTTTAACATTATTTTTTAAAAAAGGTTTCAGAAAAGGTGTTAAATGACTGTGTAAAATTAATTGTATATATAATGATTATAGAATTATAAAAATGCAATTGTTATATTAACAGTTTTAATTTAACCTAACACCTACTAGACCTAAAACCTAACACCTTTTTCAAGGAATAATTTATCACGACGAGAAGTAAGAGAGCTATTAATTTTCAGGATGCTTAGAAATTAAATCTAATCCACAAATTACTTTTTCACGATTAGACAAATCCCCAATAATTCTCTGTAATGGAGGAGGTAATTGTTTAATAAGGGTAGGAGTAACTAATATTTTTTCTGTTTCTGCTCTTTGTGGTTCTTCTAATACATCAATAATTTCTACTTTATATTGATTACTCAACTCCTCTTTGCACAATTTTAACAGATTAGCGATCGCTCTTTGAGAATTAAGAGAATTACCAGTAACATATAACCGTAATAAATAGTTGCTCATGAATTAAATCTGATCCAAATCAGGGGTGGAGATAATATTAAGATTACTCAAACCAATATAATATTTGCGATAGTAGGAAGTTAAATAACCCATTAATTCTAATAATCTTAACCTACCTTCATCTACATAGGCTTGAATTTTTGTTGAATTAACATTATAAGTTTTTTCTTTGAGTGCTTTTGTATGAATATCTACCACATCTCTAGGACTGGCTTTAAAAAAACCCAGTTTACCAGCTAATTCTCTTAATTGTTCAGAAATATCATGATTAACTTTAAAAGCTCTTTCTTCTAAGGCTAAATCTAATAATTGACCATATTTTACCGTTAGTTCCATGAAAACATCTGGAATACCCTCTTTAAGAGCCTCAGAAGCGAACATTCTCGCTGTAATACTCGGTTGAATAGAGTTAGCCAGATTTTCTAAACTTGCAAATTCCTCTTGTTGTTGCTGTTGTTGTTTTAGTTGAGATAATTTTTCAATATACTGTTGTCGCTCGATCGCAAGACGAATGGCATATACCAATAAGTTAGTATCTAAATCTTTTTTGCGCAGATAACCATTAGCACCCATTTGAAACGCCCTAACGATGATATTTTCTTCTTGATCATGGGTAGCCGTTTGTACAATAACGGGAGTATCAGGGGCATTTTCTTTAATTTTCAATAATGACTCGATACCCTTACCATCAGGTAACATTAAATCGAGCAAAATCGCATCAAATTCTTTTTGATTAAGAAGATTAATTGCTTCTGTTAAATTACTCACTAGGGATAATTTGAAAGATAATCCTTCCGCCAACACACAGTGATGAGAATTGGATAGTAAACGTTTAATTAGTTCTCCATTAATCGTATTATCCTCTACTAACAAGATTTCATAAACACAATTTGACATATTTTCAGAAGATTTCAAAATTTCATCAACTAATGATCGTTTCTAGTTTATCAACAGCAATTTTGGCAAGAAAAAAATTATATATAACAATGCCACAGAACTTATGAGATTTTAGTTAAGTCAAAATTGAGAATGTAAAATTGATAAATTAATGCAGTTTTCAGAATTTCAAAGTACTATCTTATTTTCTCACAAACTATTTAAGATCGTTATATACTATTTCTAAGTTATCATTAATTCCAGTAAATAGTATTCTTTTTTATCCTCATGGATATTAAACGGTCAATATTATTGATTATTTCCTGACTTGCTCAACCAGTGTAATAATTTTTAGATCGAACTCCTATGCTATACTTTTACTAAGGATTTACTAAAATCGGGTTTATTATAACTGCTAAAAAGCTATGCTAGAATCGCAATCGTCTTCCATAAAAATTAATAATATTTATCAATCTAACTTAGATTCCATTCGACTAGAAAATATTGTAAATAATGCAGTACCAATGGTAGTGGAATCTTCAGGTATGGGAGAAAAAGTTTTTGATATTTATTCTCGTCTTTTAAGAGAAAGGATTATTTTTTTAGGCACAGCTATTGATGATAAATTAGCAGATTCGATCGTGGCTCAACTATTATATTTAGAAGCAGATGATCCCGATAAAGATATTTATATATATATCAACTCTCCAGGGGGATCAGTTTATGCAGGATTGGCAATTTATGACACAATGCAACACATTCAACCTGATGTTTCTACTATTTGTTATGGTATTGCCGCTAGTATGGGGGCATTTTTACTGTCAGGAGGAACAAAAGGAAAACGCATGGGACTTCCTAATTCTCGCATCATGATACATCAGCCTTTAGGCGGTGCGCAAGGTCAAGCTAGTGACATTGAAATTCAAGCAAAAGAAATTCTTTACATTAAACAAAAATTAAATCAACTCTTAGCGGATCATACTGGACAACCGATCGATCGAATCAGTGAGGATACCGAAAGAGATTTTTATATGTCTTCCACAGAGGCTCAAGAATATGGACTAATTGACCAAGTAATTATCCGAGATGGTGTTAGTCTTCCTCTTAGTCGCAAATCTATCGATGTCAGTGAATTTTTCTCCTAATTATCTAATTATAATCATAATAATATGTCTAAATACGACTCACATCTTAAATGTTCATTTTGCGGGAAATCTCAAGAACAAGTACGCAAATTAATTGCCGGCCCCGGGGTTTATATTTGCGACGAGTGTGTGGAACTTTGCAATGAAATTTTAGAAGAAGAATTGATGCCTGTCAATCGTCATTCTTCCAACAAACCTAAAGCTAATAATCGTCCTTCTGGGAAGGGAGGTTCAAACACCCGAAAACCTCTTTCTTTCCACAAATTACCTAAACCGATCGAGATTAAAAAGCAACTTGACGAATATGTCATCGGACAAGATGAAGCAAAAAAAGTTCTTTCGGTAGCTGTCTATAATCACTATAAACGTCTCACGGTTTCTGAACACGATCGAGAAAATAATTCTGATAACGGAGTAGAAATTCAAAAGTCAAATATTCTCCTTATCGGCCCTACTGGTTCTGGTAAAACATTATTAGCCCAAACTTTAGCTCAAATTCTTGATGTTCCTTTTGCGATTGCCGATGCTACCACTTTAACGGAAGCAGGTTATGTAGGGGAAGATGTGGAAAATATCCTTCTGCGATTACTACAAGTGGCTAATTTAGACCAAGAAGAAGCTCAACGAGGTATTATTTACATTGACGAAATTGACAAAATTGCTCGTAAAAGCGAAAACCCATCTATCACAAGAGATGTTTCTGGGGAAGGTGTACAACAGGCATTACTCAAAATGTTAGAAGGTACGGTGGCAAATGTACCCCCTCAAGGCGGAAGAAAACATCCTTATCAAGATTGCATCACGATCGACACCAGTAATATTCTATTTATTTGTGGCGGTGCATTTGTCGGATTAGATAAAATTGTGGAACAACATCAAGACAAAAAAATTCTCGGTTTTGAAATTCCTTCTGATACCCCCTCAAAAGAACAAAGAGCTTCTAATGCGGCCCGTCAACTACAACCTGATGATTTAGTCCGTTTTGGCTTAATTCCTGAATTTGCAGGACGTTTACCCGTAGTAGCGGTGTTAGATTCTTTAAATGAAGAAACATTAGTAGAAATTCTCACTCAACCTAAAAATGCCTTAGTTAAACAATATCAGAAACTTTTAGGCATGGATGATGTTGTTTTAGAGTTTGAAACCGATGCTATTCGGGCGATCGCTCAAGAAGCATACAGACGTAAAACTGGTGCAAGGGCTTTAAGAGGTATAGTAGAAGAAATTATGTTAGATGTGATGTATGAGTTGCCTTCTCGTCAAGATGTTCAACATTGTATCATAACTAAAGAAATGGTGGACAAACGCAGTACCGCAGAATTACTACTACATCCTTCTTCCCTAAAAGAGTCCGCCTAAATAATTAATTGGGAATGAGTAATTAAGAATCAAGAATTAAAAGTTTTCATTATTAACCGATGACTGCAAAAACTTCTATTTCCACTACTAAATTAAAAAATCGTCGTGATGAGTTAAAAAATAAGAGACGATGGCGAGATTCAGTATCGGTAATTCGTTCTCTATTGATTATGTCTTTTACGGGGGGAATTTTTTGGTTTTTGACTCTCCCCAATTGGGTAATTAAAGACTCTCAACAAATTAAAATACAGGGAAATAATTTACTCACCGATAACGAAATTCGTGGTTTAATTCCTCTTAAATATCCTCAATCTTTGTTAAAACTTTCTGTCATCGATCTAACACAAGGGTTACAAAAAAAAGTACCTCTTGCTAATGTTGTGGTTATACGAGAGTTATTGCCTCCAAACCTTACCATTAAGGTAACAGAAAAAAAACCAGTGGCGATCGCTTTTGCCATGGAAATATCTCCAAAAACAAAAAAAGCGGAATTAAAACAGGTAGGATATATTGATGCGGATGGAGTATTTGTATCGAATGAACTTTATCAAAATTTGGCAAAACAACCGGAGTTAAAACCTTCATTAAAAATATTAGGAATACCTCAAACTTACTTGGCTTATTGGGCTGATTTTTATAGTTTACTAAATCAATCTGCGGTGAAAATAAATGAGATTGATTGGCAAAATCCCACCAATATTATTTTAACGACTGAATTAGGAAAGGTTTATTTAGGCCCATATACCTCAAAATTTAGTCAACAATTAATGATTTTAGAAAAACTAAAAAACATCGGTGGTAAAATCCCTAAAGAAAGAATTATTTATATAGATTTGACAGATCCAGAAATGCCTTCTGTTAAAGAGAAAGAACCACCTAAAAAAGAAAATAAAGATAAGAAAAATTAGGACTTATTAACACTCATTTTCGGTTGAACTTTTATCGATGCAATCAGTCCAAATGATCCACCGATTACACCGATAATCAACCATAAAGGAAATGAATGACCTTTTGTGTCAGCGATGATTGCTGCTGTAAGACCAATAAAACAATGGAGTAGCATTAATAAAAAGACAAAATTGGGATCAAAATTAAACATTACTTTCTATAGGTAAATGAATTTATAATTAATACGATCGATTATGACAAAAAACGGCTAATTTGTAAGCGAAAAACAAGATTACTTTTCCAAAGATAATAGAGATAAGTTCCAATGATGACTAAAAGACAAATAAATCCTAAAGTGTTATAAATATTAATAATTTGTTCAGTACTCCAACCAACCTCATTATTTAAAACATTTAAGTCTCCTCCAGAATCACCTCTACCTCCCCAAAATGTACCCCAAGGAATTTGTGCTTTTCCGACACTGATTTTATGCCATTTAGTAAAATTTCCCCAAAATACGATCGTACCAATTACTAAGGCAAAAAAACGCCAAAATTCCCAATAAAATTTCTCTGGTAAACGCCAATAAAAAGCGATTATTAATAAGGTACTTAAATAAAATTCTCCTCCTATTCCTCCAAAATATAACAACATTTGATAGGTTGAATAAGATGTTTTCCATGTTAGAATAAACTGCACGATCGCTAGAATAACACAGACAATCATCACGGTTTTTTTCTTCTCTTTCCACCCACTATAAAAAGTTAAACCGATGAGAATTAATATTCCAAAATAAACAAATAAAGAGCGATTAAATGACATAATTGTTCCAGCAAATGTAACCATAGCACGATAACCAGAAAACCATGCTACTGTTGCATGACCGAACTCATGAACCCACATACTAATAAACCATGCTAAAGGATCAATAAAATTAACCGCAAAAGCAATTAAAAAAGCAATAGGCAAACTATAAGTATTAGTTGTTATTTCGGCTTCTTTTAACAGAATTTCTGTGTTATATTTTCCAGCATTATGAGCATAAATTCCCGTACAAACTTTAATTTCTTCTTGCCAAATTAAATTATTTTTTTGATCTACACTAGAGATAAGAACGTTTATTTCAGTATTTTTTAAAATGTGATTTAAACTATCATATATTAACTTAGTTGTCAGAATTTTTTTATTATTTTTGACATTTTTGATAACAATTTCTAAATAATTTGTAAAAGATTTTACTTTGACTCTTAAGCCAATATTTTTTAATTGTTGATTAATACTATTGGTAATAAATTTTTCAGATTCTTTCCTCTCTTTTTCTATATTATTTTCTTGTTGATTTTGATAAAATTCTGTTAATTGAGTGTAGGCTTGTTTTAAATTGTTTATATCTTCCTTATTATTTGATTTTAGTTTGTCACCAATGAGTTTATAATAATTTTTTTCTAAATCTTCTAAAGTAGATGTTGGACTGAGATTGAGTATTTGATAACATTGATCGAGAGTTAAATGATCCATGACTTTCAGATTTTTAAGTCTAAATTACGGCAATTTTAACAAATATTTTTATAATGATTACACTTGATTAGCCGTCAGCTATTAGAATTTAATAATTCAAAATATCTAAAATTCTCACAAATGATTTAAAAATGCTAAATCAATTTAGATTCAAATGTTGCACCAGAACAATAACACTAATAAAACAGAATAGGAAAAATCCATTTTAGGAATTTTAAAATTAATTCTTGTCTCTTTTCCATCTTTTCCTTTTCCAAATATGCTCTCATCATCGAGAATTTATTAGTGAATTTCATTTTTATTTTTTATATACTTCATTTAAGATTTCAGTATGGGTTTTTTTACGATCGAGACTAAAATCATAAACAAGATTAAAAAAATCTCGTACTGTGGGAATTTGTAAACGATCTTTAGTGGTAATTAACACAACTTCTCTGGTTAATTGACTATTATGATAATTATTTGAACCCATATCAATAGGAATAATGGCTAAACTGGGATCTGTGAGAGACTCATTTAACGCTAATTCTGGTAATAAAGCGATTAAATTACCTTGTCGGATGACACCCCTAAAAGCATCTAAAGTATTTAATTCCATCGCCACTTCTAAGTCTAATCCCTGACTGGAGAATATATCTTGAACAATTCTCTGCATTCCATATCCATCTTTAAAAATAACTTGAGAATATTGTGCTAAATCGTTAATGGTGACATTTTTTTGATTAGCTAAAGGGTGAGTACTTGATGTTAAAACTTTAATGGCTTCATGGTATAAATGTTTAACGATCATTTCTGAACTAGATGTGAGATATTTATTATTCATCACCAAAGCCACATCTACCAAACCATCTCTCAATACTTTCAAAGCTCGATCGCTACCTAAAGCAGTCACTCGTAATTGTACTTGAGGGTGATTATGACAAAAATTTTGTAAAATTGGTGGTAAATAATAAGCACACACGGAATGGATAGCGGCAACACAAAGTTCAGTTTGTTCACCACCTAACAACTCTTGGATTTTTTCTTCTACTTTTTCCCACTCCTGACAAATACGTCTAGCATGGGGTAGGATTTTCTCTCCCGTTACAGTTAATTTAGCTTGGGCTTGACGATGAAATAAGGGGGTTTTTAGATGATCTTCTAAACCTTGAATCTGACGGCTAATAGTTGATTGTGTTACGCCACACAATTTTGCCGCTTGTCCAAAACTTCCGGTTTCGCTTACCGCTAAAAAAGCCTTGATTTGCTCAATTCTCATATATTATTTCTTCTTTTAAATTGCCTTACGGAAAACAAAATAAATGGATAGGACAAAGCAAAGGAAAGAGATTTAGCCTCATTTTAATTCCTTGCATTGTTAATATATCAAGAATTTTGCGATCGATTTTTATTTGTCAGGGTATGATCACAGGAGTTGATGTTGTAGAGTTAGGGTTAGATGATTGAGAAAAATTTGTAATTAATAGTATTGGGAAAGTAAGAGTGGTAAGGGCAATTGCCGTTCCCAAAATTTCTATTGTTATCTGTCTAGGGGTTTTCTTTTTCCTAGACGGTTCACCAGCTTCCATATATTTGAGAATTAAAATTGATTTTGAAAAAAAAGTTAACAAATTTTGTTTTTAACATTCACCATCATAGCAATTATTTTCCAAAAGGATTGTCATTAATGAACAATTTCCCATCAAAACATTAGACATCTTGCAAAATTATAATAAACATAAAAAGATGATAGGATAAAACAAAATATTAGCAATCTCCTCCAATTTAATCAAAGAAAATAACTGTGTTTATACAGTTAAATATAATTTTTACTTATATACCTCTACCCTAGCAAAAGTCCATCTCAACTAGCTAGAAAATACACAAATTAATTTCTTGGATTTTTTTGTTTTATTTTCAGATAACACTTATCTTTTTTTCCACTATTTCATAATTATAAATTCCCGCAATTAAGTTAAATCTTAACCTAAATCTTTTTCTTTTATTTCTATATTTTTCTGATAGTATTCTAAATATTTTAAGTTTTCTATTTACATGTTCAATTACTATTCTTTGTCGATTTAGTTCTCTATTTTTTCTTTTTTCTTTTTTCTTCTTCGGTTAACTTTCTTTTTTTACTCCAAATCTTCTTTTAAACTTTTCAGGCTTTAATTTTTTTATTTTCTTAAGTTTCATAATTAAATCTTATACTTAAGTTATCCCCCATCGCCCAAAATTATAGATCATTCAAGTTCATCCTATCTCGTATTTAATTTTGCAAGAGGTCTATTACTTATACAAAAAAAATTAAGAAATCTTATGTTTGTTAAGTATAAATATTAAAAAAAATAATTTACATATCGTTATATTTCAGGTAAGATCTCGAAAGAGTAAAATTTTTTACCAATTTATTTTAAAAAGTTTGATATATATAGGAAAATTTTTGTCATGGCAAAAAAAAGTATTGCTAGTTTAACAAAGTCTGATTTAGAAGGAAAAAGAGTGTTAGTCCGTGTGGACTTTAATGTACCCATGGATAACGGACAAATCACCGATGATACTCGTATTAAAGCGGCTTTACCTACTATTAATCATTTAACCAGCAATGGTGCTAAAGTTTTATTATGTAGCCACATGGGTCGTCCCAAAGGTCAAGTTAAAGATAGTTTACGTTTAGCACCCGTTGCAACCCGTCTCTCTGAATTATTAGACAAACCCGTAATAAAATTTGATGACTGTATTGGTGATGGGGTAACTACTGGAGTAAATGCTTTAGGTAATGGTGATGTTGCTTTATTAGAAAACCTCCGTTTCTATAATGAAGAAGAAGCTAACGATGCAGAATTTGCTCAAAAATTGGCTAGTAACGCTGATTTATATGTTAATGATGCTTTTGGTACTGCTCACCGCGCTCATGCTTCGACAGAAGGAGTTACTCACTATTTATCCCCCTCTGTGGCAGGTTTCTTGATCGAAAAAGAATTAGAATTTTTACAAAGTGCGATCGAATCCCCTAAACGTCCTTTAGTGGCTATTATTGGCGGTTCAAAAGTTTCTAGTAAAATCGGTGTTATCGAAACCTTACTCGAAAAGTGTGATAAATTAATTATCGGTGGTGGTATGATTTTCACCTTCTATAAAGCTCGTGGTTTAAGCGTTGGTAAATCTTTAGTGGAAGAAGATAAATTAGAATTAGCGAAGTCTTTAGAAGCTAAAGCCAAAGAAAGAGGTGTAGAGTTTTTATTACCTACCGATGTTATTTTAGCGGATAATTTCTCTCCTGATGCCAACACTCAAACCGTTGATATTAATAGTATTCCCGATGGTTGGATGGGATTAGATATTGGCCCTGATTCCATTAAAACTTTCCAAGATGCTTTAGCTGACTGTCAAACTGTAATTTGGAATGGCCCGATGGGGGTATTTGAATTTGAAAAATTTGCTAAAGGTACAGAAGCGATCGCGCATACTCTAGCAGAATTAACTGAGAAAGGTACAATTACCATTATCGGCGGAGGAGACTCCGTTGCTGCCGTTGAAAAAGTAGGGGTGGCAGATAAAATGAGTCACATTTCTACTGGTGGCGGTGCAAGTTTAGAGTTACTCGAAGGTAAAGTATTACCCGGTATCGCCGCTTTAGACGACTAATAATTTTTTTATTTTTACTCAGGGTTTTACCCTTATACTTTAGATGGTTGTTTTCAACCATCTTTTTTTTGTACTTCAATGATAGATAAATTTGATCTCTTATTTCTAACTGTAAATCAGGGTTGATTATGCCTAATTTATGAGTAAGTTTACGAATAATAAATCTTTATCTTTGTTCATTCTTTTCTGTAATTGGTGTAAGCCTTGTCGCTTATTTTCAGCTAATCTTTCTAAGTAAAAGGTTTAAAAAATTACTCTTTAGGCATAGCCGCAAAAATGGCATCTCCATCAATGGTGACAATAATATCCCCATTTTCTTTTATCCAATAACCTCTCAAAAATGGTGCTAATTCAGAATTTACTGCCGAAGCTGGAGGAGAATGAAGATCGTTGGTATTACACAATTCAATATCATTAACATCACTAACTACTAATCCGACTAAATCCCCTGAAGTCCTATTTTTACGATCTTGACTGGTAGGGTGAATAACCACTGCTTTGTGATTGGAAACGATTCCAGACTGTTGATACCAAGGAGTAAAACCCAATAATTGTCCTAAATCAATCATCCAAACAATTTCTCCTCGCCAGTTATAAACTCCCATTACCCAAGAAGGCATTTCTGGAATAGCGATAATTTGCCCGAAAGGTATTTTTAATACTGCCGCAATTTCTGACAAAGAAACCATCAAGTTTGTATCTGGTAATAAAACAAATCTCAAAAACTGTTGTCTTCCGGATATATTCTTTTTTTGTTGAGAAAGGGAAAGTATTTGTTGTTCACTCATGAGAGAAAATGTATCGTAACCTTAATATTTATTCTATTTATTAAAATATGAGATGCATCAGATAAAAACAGGGGAAGACCCCTGAAATGTATTGTAAATAAAATATTATTTAATCAATCTTTTGACCGCAGAAAAGAATTCTTCTTTATCAACAGGTTTGGGTATATAAGCATCTGCTCCTTGCTTCATCCCCCAAAATTTGTCCATTTCACTACCCTTAGTTGAACAAATAATAACTGGTACTTTTGCTGTGTTAGCACCTGCTTTGATTTCTCTACATACCTCAAAACCACTTTTGCCGGGGAGTACAACATCAAGAACAATGAGGTCAGGAATACTACCATTAAGTCTTTCTAAGGCTTCTTCTCCACTTTCTGCCGTGCTAACAGTAATACCTAATTCTTGTAAATAACTAACTAATATTTTTCTTTCGGTGGAAGAATCATCCACAATTAAAGCATTTCCCATAATTTTAACCTCTATTTATTTTTTATATTTTCTTAGTAATAGTTATGATATAACAATCTTTTCCTTTATTTTTGAGGAATTTTCATCTATAATTCCCTGTTTTTTTTATGATACTGTTAGTTTAAGATGTTTTCGGATCGTTTCTAGTACTAAAGCGGTATCAACAGGTTTACTAATAAAATCAGATGACCCAACCATCTTAGCTCTAACTCGATCGACTAAACCATCATTTCCTGTTAAAATCACAATGGGAGTATGTTTGAAAAAAGTTAGTTTTCGTAGTTGACTACAAATCTCATAACCATTAGCATTAGGCATAATCAGATCTAAAAAGATTAAATCTGGCTTTTTGGCTAATAAAATGGCGATCGCTCTTAAGGCATCATTAACACCAATAAAGTTATAACCTGCAGAAGTAATGATTTTTTCCATTGTTTGACAAATAAGAGGGCTATCATCTACACAGGCAATGGTGATTTTTTGATTATTGATAGCTTCATCATCAGGATCATTATGGATCGGTAGTTTCGGCGGTTCGAGATCGGGAATTTCTATGAGGCGGACTAAACCTCTCTGTACATAGGGTAAAAGAGAACGGGTAACGGTAACAACATCTCTTTTCATTCTTACGGACAAATCTCTGAGAGTTTGTTGTCCATCTAGTAATTGACTGAGAGTTTGATAGATTTGCGGATTAGTTTGTTGTTCTAATTCTTGAGGTTGAGTGATAATGGGTGCCATGTCGGGAGATCGATCGGCAATTTTTGCTGATTGCCATGCTTGCCACCCTTTTTGAGCTTCAATTATTACTTGTTCTGCATCTATTAAAACTAACCGAGTGGAGAATGGTAAATTTTTATCTTGTTTCAGTTCACAAGTAACTTGCATTGCCTGAGTAACATCAAACAAGACCTCTACAATATTTTGGCGAATCATTTTGGCCGCTTGTTCGAGGGTAATTTTTTGTTCATCTACCCACAAACAAAGTAATTCATACTCCCAACAATTATTATGCTCATCTAGCTGTAGTCGATCGATGTCCCCTTGAATAGCGTTCATATGAGAAGGAATTTGAGACAAATGAGCAACCAGATTCCGTCGCCATCTTCTAATGGGATGATTTCCCCCAGTGGCATAGACAAGGCGACCCAAGTAAAGATAAAATACCCATTTAGTTTTTCTCGGACCTGTCAGTAAAAGTTGACCACTAAAACGGGGTTGTTTTAGATTCTCAAAAAATCCTGTTTGTTTTATCGCCGTAAACTCTTTAAAAGGTATAGGATTAGACGTGTTTTGATTAGAAGTCATTGATTCCTACTTAATGATGTGTACTCACAAATCGATCTCATTATCTCAGATTACCACAATTTGAGATAAATCGTTACAATTTTCTTGGTTAAAACCCGACATCTTTGATCTGAAATAATTATGTTTAATTAGTACTGAGCAATTAGCAATTAGTTACCAGCTTATTGTGAAGTTAAATTTCCGATCAACATTAGTAATTGATTAATTATTCTGTAATAGAAAAAAGGCTAAAAGCTAATCGCTTTAATTAAAATTCTCACAAATAATTTAGGACTGCTATATATCAATTTTAGTGTGAATCGTCCCAATATCTTAATCCCTTCCCCTTCACTAATGAAGATCAGATTACTTCAGTTTGATAAGGGTTTTAGGTTATCAGGTAAGGAAAATTATTATTTATTTCTGGGGTTTTCTTAATATTTCTTATTTCTTTAAATTTTCATAATTCAAGTACAGTTATATTAAGAGACTAATTTGTTCTTTTCAATCTTAAGTTATAATTTTTCTGATGATAGAAAACCAATTATTTAGGTTAGAAATTTTATTACAAGGCATTGCTGATGCTACGAACTATCTAGTAACGGTGGAAGATTATCAGCAAGGAGTTAATCAGGCTTTAGCTACTCTGGGTAATGCAACAAAAGTTGATCGAATTTATATTTTTAAAATACATAATCATCCGGAAAAAAAAACTATCTTAGTGAGTCAATTATGGGAATGGGTAGCAGAAGGAATCATCCCAGAAATCGATAATCCTCAACTACAAAATTTATCTTTTCAAGAGTTTTTCCCTCGTTGGTGTGATTTATTATCAAAAGGAAATGTTGTGGCAGGAAATGTAAAGGATTTTCCAGATTCGGAAAAAACAATTTTACTTCCTCAAGGTATTTTTTCCCTTTTAGTTGTGCCTATTCTTATCAAAGGTAAATTTTGGGGTTTTGTCGGTTTTGATAATTGTCATAGTGAACAAGATTGGACAGAAATTGAAATTTCAACTTTAAGAGCGATCGCAGGAAGTTTTGGTGGTATTATTGCTAGAAATCATGCGGAAATTGAACTTCAGGAATTGAATAAAAACTTAGAACAAATAATTAAAGCCAGAACAAAAGAACTATTAATAGCAAAAGAACAAGCTGATGCAGCTAATAATGCCAAAAGTGATTTTTTAGCCCGAATGAGTCATGAATTACGAACTCCTCTTAATGCGATTTTAGGTTTTTGCCAGTTAATGAATAGAGATGCAACCATAACTTCTACACAGAGAGAACATCTAAAAATTATTAATAATAGTGGAGAACATTTGTTGACTTTGATCAATGATATTTTAGATTTAACTAAAATCGAAATTGGCAAAATTACTCTTAATATAAATGATTGTGATTTATATAGATTATTAAATTCTTTAAAAAAAATCTTTCAACTAAAGGCAGAGAAAAAAAAATTAAAATTAAATATTATTTATGAAAAAAATATCCCTCGATATGTTCGTTTAGATAGTTCTAAACTTAAACAAATACTAATTAATTTACTTAATAATGCTCTTAATTTCACAAAAGTAGGAGAAGTTAATTTAATAGTAAAATCGATTAATTTTAATAATAATAATGATGATAAAGTCTTATTGTATTTTGAAGTTAAAGATACAGGTATTGGTATTCATCCTAGTGATTTAGAACTTATTTTTGAGCCTTTTGAGCAAACCTTAGCGGGGATAAATTTACAGCAAGGAACTGGTTTAGGTTTATCGATTAGTAAAAGTTTTGTGGAATTAATGGGCGGAAATTTAAAGGTAAAAAGTAAAATTAATAAAGGTTCATCTTTTTATTTTCAGTTGCCAATTAATGTTATTCAAAATAATCAATCTCAAAATAATTTTGTTACTTCATCTATTATTAATTTAAAACTTCCTAATATTTCTATTAAAATTTTAATTGTGGAAGATATAGAAGCCAATCGTCAGTTATTATCTGATTTACTTATATCGATCGGTTTTCAAGTTTACATAGCTAAAAATGGTCAAGAAGGTTTTGATTTATGGCAAAAATATTCTCCCGAACTAATTTTAATGGATTTGCAAATGCCTATTCTTAATGGTATTGAAACCACTAAAAAAATTCGATCGTATAATGAATTACTTCAACCAATAATTATAGCAATTTCTGCCAGCGCCTTTGAAAAAGACATTCAAGAAGCGATCGCATCAGGTTGTAATGATTTTATCAGTAAACCGTTTCGAGAAAATATATTATTAGAAAAAATATCTTATCATTTAAAATTAGAATATATAACTTCAAAATTAAATAAAAATGAAGAAATAGAAGAACATAAATTAAGTTTAGACAGTTTAAAAATTATGCCTCTCCATTGGATTAAACAACTAAATGAAACATCAAAAAGACTTAATCCAGAAGAATTGTTAAAGTTAATTGAAATAATCCCCCCTTCTAATGATCCATTAATTAAAACATTAAATAGAATGGTAAAAGATTATGATTTTGACGAAATTATTATCGTAACAGAAAAGTTACTAGAGTGAATTAAATGACATCTTTGCAAACTTCTGGCAAAACAATTCTCATTGTTGATGATATTTTGGAAAATCTCGATTTATTATCCCAAACCTTGACAGCAGAAGGTTATGAGGTTAGATGTGCAAAAAATGGTTCATTGGCTTTGATGAGTGTCGAACATGATTTACCGGATTTGATTTTATTAGATGTCAAAATGCCTGGATTAAGTGGCTATGAAGTATGCCGTATTCTAAAAGATAATCTTAAAACTGCCTCAATTCCGATTATTTTTTTAAGTTCGGCAGATGACGTAACAGAGAAAATTAATGCCTTTGCGATTGGTGGAGTTGATTATATTACTAAACCTTTTGAAATTAGAGAAGTTTTAGCTAGAGTTAATACTCAAATTAATCTATTGAAAACTACTTCTGAGTTAAGAAAACTTAATTTTGAGTTGGAAAATCGTGTTAAAGAAAGGACAACAGAGTTAGAAAACCTCAACCAAATTCTCAAAAGTGAAAATGAGCAAAAGACTAAAATTCAAGAAAAATTACTCCATTGTGCTTTTCATGATCCGTTAACCAATCTTCCTAATCGTACTCTTTTTATCGATCGAGTAGAAACAGTTATTCGTCATTCTCACCGTTTTCCTAACTATAAATTTGCCATTTTATTTATTGATTTGGATCGTTTCAAATTAGTTAATGATAGTTTAGGTCATCAGGTTGGCGATCGTCTTTTAATTTTTTGTGGGGAATTATTTCGAGAGTCTGTTCGAGAGAACGATACTGTTGCTAGATTAGGAGGAGATGAATTTACCATTCTATTAGATGATATAACGGAGGTAACAGAAGCGACACAAGTAGCCCAAAGAATACTTTTCAAGTTAACTAAATCTTCTCCTCTGATTAACCATAATTTTAACCCTACGGCTAGTATTGGTATTGTTTTAGGGGATCATCACCGTCAAAAAGCCTCAGATTTATTACGAGATGCCGATATTGCGATGTATCGAGCGAAAGAAATGGGTAAGAATAGATATGCTATTTTTGATCGAGAATTACATCAACAAGTTATGCGTCGTTTACAAATCGAAAGTGATTTAAAAAATGCGATCGCTAAATGGGATAGTAATAAAGAAGATCAAGAATTAAAAGTGTATTATCAACCGATATTTCAGTTAAAAACCAGAAAATTAATGGGTTTTGAGTCCTTAATTCGTTGGCAACACCCCCTTGAGGGTTTTATTTCTCCGGCGGAATTTATTCCCATTGCTGAAGAATGTGGTTTGATTATTTCTATTGGAGAGTGGATATTAAGAGAATCTTGTTATCAATTAAAGCAATGGCAAAATCAATACCCTCAAGCTAAAGAATTAACTATAAGTGTCAATTTTTCGGCAAAACAATTTGAAAATCCCAATTTAGTTCAAATTATCGAGTCAATTTTAGACGAAACTCAACTACCCGGCCAAAATCTGAACATGGAAATTACAGAAACAGTATTTTTACTTAAAAATGTGACGGTGATCGATATTCTGTCTCAAGTTAAAAAACGGGGTATTTCAGTGTCCTTAGACGATTTTGGAACAGGTTATTCGTCTTTAAGTTATTTACATCATTTTCCTATCGACATCTTGAAAATTGATTCTTCTTTTACTCAACAAATACAACAACAAGAAAAAGATTATGAGATAGTGCGCACGATCGTAACATTAGGTCAAACTTTAGGGATCAAACTCATTGCTGAGGGTATTGAAACCATTGAACAAATGGACTTACTTTATTGTCTAGGGTGTGAATTTGGGCAAGGATTTTTAGTTAGTAAACCCTTAGATAATGTCAGTGCTGAACATACGATCGTACAAAATTGTGAACTGTTACCAATACCTGAGTTCGACACAAAAATTTTGGATTTAGGTAGCTATTAGCTATCAGCTATTACCTAATAATAACTAATACCTAATACCTTGACCTTCCCCATAAATCTTACATCGAACTGAAGTTGAATTAAATCTTATACATCATAGTACAAGGAAAACTCATAAGGATGAGGACGAAGACGCATGGGGTTAACTTCATTGTCTAATTTGTATTCGATCCAGTTTTCGATGAAATCGACAGTAAATACACCAGTATCAGTTAAGAAACCATGATCTTTTTCTAAAGCCTCCAATGCCGCTTCTAATGATCCGGGAGTAGAGGGAATTTTGCTCAATTCTTCAGGAGAGAGATCATAAATATCTACATCTAAAGGTTCACCCGGATCAATTTGATTCTTAATACCGTCAATCCCCGCACATAACATAGCGGCAAAAGCTAAATAAGGGTTACTGGTAGCATCTGGACAACGGAACTCTAAACGTTTTGCTTTAGGATTAGTACCCGATAAAGGAATGCGGATAGAAGCCGATCGATTTCCTTGAGAATAAGCTAAGTTTACAGGGGCTTCAAAACCCGGAACTAGGCGTTTATAGGAGTTAGTAGTGGGATTAGTTAATGCTAAAAGAGCAGGTGCGTGTTTAATAATACCACCGATATAATGTAAAGCCATTTGACTTAAACCTGCGTATTTGTCACCTGCAAATAAAGGTACACCATCATTCCAAATAGATTGGTGAGTGTGCATACCAGAACCATTGTCGTTGAACAAAGGCTTAGGCATGAAAGTTGCTGTTTTACCGTATTTTTTCGCTACGTTTTTAACCACATATTTATAAGTCATTAGATAGTCCGCCGCTTCCACCAAAGTCGCAAACTTAATTCCTAACTCATTTTGTCCACCAGTTGCTACTTCATGGTGGTGTTTTTCGATCGGTACACCACAGGCAGCCATGGTTAAGAGCATTTCTGTCCGAATATCTTGCTGAGTATCCGTAGGAGAAACAGGAAAATAACCTTGTTTGTAACCCGGTTTATAACCTAAGTTCCCACCTTCTTCCACTCGCCCAGAGTTCCAACGTCCTTCAATACTGTCCACGTAGTAAAAACCTTTGTTTTCAGTTTGATCAAAGCGTACATCATCGAAGATAAAAAATTCTGCTTCAGGGCCAAAATAGGCAGTATCACCAATACCAGAGGAAGATAAATATTCAACAGCTTTAGCGGCAATACTACGAGGATCTCTGGAATACCATTCACCAGTACGAGGTTCTTTAATACGACATATCATGCTAAGAGTTGGTTCGGCATAGAAAGGATCGATCCATGCAGTGGTAGGATCGGGTACCATTGCCATATCAGAGTCATTAATCGCTTTCCAACCACGAATACTTGAACCATCGAAAGCAACACCATCAATAAAAGAATTTTCATCTATTTGATCATAATAGAAAGAACAGTGTTGCCAAATACCGGGCATATCAATAAATTTGAGATCAATAATTTTGATATTGTTCTCTTTAATCATTTGTAAAACTTCTTGGGGAGTTCCGGGCATTAACTACTTCTCCTTTAACTTTAATTACTTTATTTAATCGCTCAAACACTTAATGCTAAGGATAGATTTATTTCTATTTTGTAGCAATTGATACATAATCTCAGAGAACTCTAAAATTTATTGATGAATACGGGGAATCGGGAAAAGGGAAAGAGGAAAAGTTAAGGGTTTCAATCATTTTTAAGAATTAATAAAAAATGTGGCATTGCTGAATTAAGGTATGATTGTTAAATAAAGCGATCGCCTTTGGTGGCACTGCACGATCGCACCTCACCTCTATAAGGTATGGGAATATCTTGGAATTTAAAATAATGAATCAAAAGTGAAATTGAATATTTCAGCATTTCGACAGACTTGGAATAGCAAAGGGTTTTTCTCTGTAATCTGGCTAGATAGTGTCTCAATCTCGTATTTTCTCCTTCAACCCTTGTCATATAAGTTTTACTGATGATTTGGTCCCCCTCTGGGATAAAATTAGGATATACCTTCCAACCATCAGTTACATAAAAATAACAATTCCATTGTTTTACTCTTTCCCACAACGGTTGAAATGTTTCGGCACTTCTATCCCCCACAACCCATTCTAAAATGCCTGGTTTAAAGTGATCTACCCCAGTCCATAACCACATTTTGTTTTTTTTGAACCCACAAATGTTTGTAATTCATCTAATTCACCGACTTTAGGTATGGTTTCGGCTTGATAACTATTGAGCAAAAACTTTGCCACATCTTTCACTCAATTAATCACGGTAGTATGATGAACTCCTTTTACTCTTTCAATTGCTCGAAAGCCCATACCATTGACATACATTTTTAAGCACTCACTTCTAATCTGATCACTATAACCTCTGGAATTAGATGGTTGTGGATTAATAAACTGTCTACCACAATCAACACAAAGATGATTTTGCTTTCCTCTTTTCATTCCATTTTTGTTAATGTGCATAGAACTGCACTCGGGGCATTTGATCATTTTTTGATTTCTAATAAATTTGATCGCTTTATCTAACAATCATACCTTAATTCAGCAACGCCGAAAATTAATAAGTGTGTTATGGAGGCCTAACACATCTTAAAAATAAAATTAATTATTTTTTCGTAGTAAAAATTTCCAACTATCAGGCTCAAATGGTTTTCCTTTTAACATCCTATTCCAATACAACCAAGGTAAAATATATTTTTTTACCAACCACATACTTTCTCGTTCTTTGGTAGGATCTAAGGGGAAACTTGGTAAGGGTTTTTTATCATAGTCAAACTCTGCCATAATTGTTTTGCCATATCCAGTGATTAAAGGACAACAAGCATAGCCATTATACTTGTCTTGGGGCGTTTTTTTATTCATTAAAGCTATTATATTGGCTACAACAACGGGTGCTTCTTTACGAATGGCGGCGGCAGTTTTGGATGTGGGTAAACTGGAAGAATCTCCCAAACCAAAGACGTTATTATACTTTTTGTGCTGACAAGTATATTGATCTACGTCCACCCAACCTTGTTCATTAGAAATCGAACTTTGTTTGATAAAATCGTAAGTAGTCATAGGTGGAGAAACGTGAAGCATATCATATTTGATAGTTAGAGTCTTTCCGTCTTCCGTTGCAAATATAGCTTCTTTGGTATCTCCTTTAATCTCGATAAGATTATGATTATATTTAACATCGATTTTTTTTCGATCGACAATTTCTTCTAAAGGTTTACAATAGGTTGGGACACCAAACATTTTACCAGTAGCGTTACCGTAGATAATATTAGTTTTGTCCCTAATTCCTTGACGGGTGAAAGCTTCTTCCGCTAAATACATAATTTTTTGAGGTGCCCCCGGACATTTTATTGCACCGGCAGGAAATGTAAATAAGGCAGTACCACCTTTAAAATTTTGGATAACTTCCCATGTATAAGGAGCAGTTTCTTTAGTGTAATTAGTAGTAACGTTATCTTTACCTAAATACTCTTTTAATCCCTTAATTTTATCCCAATCGATCGTAATTCCAGGACAAACGACTAAATATTCATATTGATAAATTTTACCTGTTTTTGTGGTGACTTGATTATGATCTGGATCAATATTTTCCGCATAATCTTTAATCCATGTAACTCCATGAGGTATTAAATTTTGTTCATGTTTAACGGTATCTTCAAGAAGATATTCTCCTCCTCCTACTAATGTCCAAGCAGGTTGATAATAATGGTTTTCAGAAGGTTCAATAATAGCCATTTTCAACTCAGAGTTTTTTCCTTTCAGTTGAGATGCAACGGTAATTCCGGCGGCACCACCACCGATAATTAGTATTTGAAAAGATTTAGTATTGCTCATATTTCTACCTAAATAAAACTTAAGTTTTAAGATTTTTGATAATTTACCATTAGTTTAATTTAATTATTATTTATGAGAACATATTTTTAATATTTCTTTATTTTTCAATACTTAATCTCTATTTCTTTTAATATTGCAATATATAAATAACAAATATCTACTCTCGTGATGATTAAATTTTAAAAGGGTAAAATAAATACATAGTTATAAACCTTTAATCTTTGGATAAAATTAAAGCTATTGAAATTATTATGATAAGAATTGATAGTAAGAAAAACATATTTAATAAATTTTAAAATTAATAGAAGCATTTTTAAACACTGTTGTTAATTTGAGGCAAAAGCATATTGCAATTCTTTTTGTCTTCATAACGAAATGATATTATTATTAATTTTTTATTTTATTACCTATTCCTTGTAAAACACCCTTACCAATTAAACCAATACCTTTACCAATAATTTCTGTTAGTACATAAATCAATGCTTTTCCTAAAGTATTTTCAAGGGATTTAATTCCTTTAGAAAGGCTATCTCGTAATTCAATTAAAATGGTGACAAACCAAGGTAATCCTTTGATATTATTTAACTCTTGGTAACGGGGATGAGTAATAATACAACTTTCAATACCTTGATAACCTAATTTTAACATTTCATATCGATCGTCAAAAATATTTTGGGGATTTTGCCAGTACTTTTCTTGACGATATTGCCATACTAAATTATTACGAAACATTGCCACTTTTCTTGAAGATTTTGATTCTAAATTAAATAAACTATGTTTTATATTTATGTCATCAGATAAACGATTAAGAGTAAATGTCATAACACCATTAGCTAAATTTATGATTATATTGTGCCAAATAATTTCCTCTAAATTTTGTCCTGATTCCTCTTCATATTTATAAACTTGATTATCAATTACAAAGTCTTTTTGATATACTTGATAATTAACTATATCTAAAATAAAAGGAATTTTTATTAATATTGTTTCTTGAATAAAACGAGATTCTTTTAAAACTAAATCTACTAAGTTATATTCGTTATCATTATTATTTTGATAATATCTGCTCAGAAATTTAATAGCAGAGTTTTGCCAAATATCCTTGATAAAAATATTAACTTTTTCTAATAAATATTGAGACTCGATCGTAATATTTTTTAACTCTTTAATCTGATTTTTCCATTCTTCCAAAATTATAATTAATAATTCTTGTTTTTTTGATTCTTGCAATATATCAATTTCTAATAATTTATCAGTAGAATTTGTCACTGAAGTCTTTATTTTAGCTAAAGTTAAATCAGAAGTATTTTTAGGAAAATCATCTAATATTATTTCACCTTTTAAATCTTGATTAGAATTAGAGTCATTCTCTTGATTAGCAAACATTTCTTGAGAAGAATTTAAAGAGTAACTGATTGCATATTGGGAAACATTAGGCTTTATTCGATTAATTAACCATTTAGCTAATTTCAATTCTCTTTTTCTTCCTTGCCAATATAAACTATCACTAATAGATAAATTTTTTTCCTTAATATAATCATTTATATTCAATATTTCTTGCTCTATTTCTTTTAATCCAAATTGGCATTGTTTATAAAACCAGTTATTAAGTTTTTGAGATTTGATACTACTGTTGGTAAAACTAAAATAATTTTTTCCTTCTGCACAAATTTTTACGGTTTTAATTAATTCAGAAAGTTCTGCATTTTTATAACAAAATCCTTTAATAATAGAAATATTACTAAAATCAGGAATAAATCCTGATGACAATAAAATTAATATAGATAAATCAGGATATTGTTCATTTAATTGAGGAAGATAATTCAAAAATTCTTTTACTTTATCTGGATATTTATTAGTGTCTAAAGAAATTAACCAGATAAGAGGTTTATATTGAGATAATAGAGTAATAAGTTCAGATATTTTTCCCGTAGCAATTATATTAATATCTTGATATTCTTCCGTTTTTAATACTTCCTTCAATCCCAGAGTAAAAATGGGATCATTATCCAATAAAACAATAGTTATTTCATCTTTATTCCCATTTGTAAAAGACATTTTATTTATATTTAAAATAGTTATAATTAAATTTAATTAATATCAAGATTAAGCAATATTTTCAACTATTTTTACTATTTCATTAAACCATAAGGATTTAAGGAGGAGATTATTCAGTAAATTTGCCTAATAATTTATTATTCTGATACCTCGTTTTTATAACCGTAAAAATCGATACGATAATGATCCACTTTGACTCCTGTTTTTTCTTCTATTTTTCTAATCAATTCTGAGGGTAACTCTACTTTTATGTCCATAATTTGATTAGTGTCTAGGATGTTAACATGACTATGATCTTCACAAAAATTACCATATAATCTTCCTTCATGTCGATCGACACATTCAATAATACCATGACTAGACAAGGCTTCCAAATTCTGATATACTGAAGTATGTCCAATATCTTTACCTTGTTGACTCAATCGATCGTAGATTTCTTTTGCCGATAAATGTTCTTGTTGTTTCCATAAGAGTTCAAGAATAAAACGTCTTTGGCGAGAAATCCTCATGCCCAATTCCTGACAACGATTAAGGGCATCTTTAAAGGAGCTAATTTTCCTTGTAGTTGCTCCTGATTGTTCCATGTTTTCTTTCAAACTCCTTATCAATATTTTGCTAAAGTAAACTCATTACCACTTTAACTTTAACTTAAGTGATGCAAATTTTGACATTCACATAAAAAATAGACTTCTGTAAGAAGTGACAGTGTAGGGTGTAAGATTTGTTTTCGTGTAATCTTGCCTTAAATTTACTCTAATTTTTATTTTGCAACAGGACTAATAAATGATTTGGCTTATCGGAGGAACTTCTGAAAGTGTTACGATCGCACACTTACTAACAAAACAACGACAAGATTTTATTGTCACCGTCACAACCCCTAACGCAACTAAACTCTACCAATCCATCTCCCATTATCAAATTCTTGTAGGAAAACTATCCTCCTCAGAGATAGCATCATTCATTCGTCAATATAAAATCGATCTCATTATCGATTCTTCTCATCCTTTTGCCGTTAACATTTCTCAAACAGTTATTAATATCTCTGAACAATTGCAAATATGCTATATAAGATATGAGCGCCCTTTAATTAATAATTCTTCCAGTGTTATCTACATTAATTCGATCGAATCTTTATTAACAGAAAACTCTTTAATTTATCAAAAACGAGTATTATTGACCATAGGTGCAAAATTTTTACACTTATTCACTAATTATCATCAATCTGCCACTCTTTACGCTCGAATTTTACCTTATTCTGAATCTATTAACCAAGCCTATCAAGCAAATTTTTCCTGCGATCGTATTATAGCCCTTCGTCCTCCCATTTCCGCACAATTAGAAAAAGCCCTATGGCAAATGTGGAATATAGACATAGTTATCACCAAAGCAGGAGGAAAAGCAGGAGGAGAAGACATCAAACAGGAAATCGCTCAAGAATTAAATATTCCTCTTATTATCATTCAAAGACCAAAATTAAATTATCCTCTTATGATCTCCAGTATAGAAGAAATATCTTTCTATTTAAAGAGACTTTTTTAAACATCTAGACATATAACAAGTATTTTTGCTGTATAAAGAAACTAAGGTTCAATAATTGTCTTTGGTTCGTTACTTTTCAATAAAGATGAAGAAAGTATAATTACAGGTTCAGAAGTCTTATTTTGACCATAATGTACCATATAACCCGGCTCAATCAAAGAATCTCCTTGTGTCAGTAAAGTTTCTTGTCCATCTTTTAGAATTTCGATCAATCCATTCTTTCTCATAATTTTAGCCTCTCCTTTCACCACCTTATACAGTAAAATACCAGATTCTATTCTTCCCAGTTGCATTCCGGGATGACTGTGAATAGGAAGCAAAACATCAGGAGGAATTATATAACGAACTAACTCCAAAATATAACCAGACGCTTCATCCGGATAACCACTCGCTAAAACTTCCCTTGTCACATCTCGACTATAATTAGTATTAATCGTTTCCTGACTTTTAGCCATCGAACCATGATTCATGAGTACGATCGACAGGAAAACAAATAAACAACGGGATAATAAGATTTTCATACAATTGTCTTAGTTTTTATTTTCATTCAATAAGAATAACAAAAACTTATACCTTCTATAAAAAAATATATCCTTAAAAACCTTTACAATTCTTAATAAATTTGTCATTATATAAATGTGAGCAATCACAAATTTGTACCTCGAAAAATTTATAACGCAATCATAAGAACATGACTACCACATTACAACAACAACAGTCTTCCACTTGGGAGCAGTTTTGTCAGTGGATCACTTCTACCAACAACCGCTTATATGTAGGTTGGTTCGGTACTTTAATGATCCCTACTCTCTTAACTGCAACCACTTGTTTTATTATCGCCTTTATCGCCGCTCCTCCCGTTGACATTGACGGTATTCGTGAGCCTGTAGCTGGTTCTTTATTATACGGAAACAATATCATCTCCGGTGCTGTTGTTCCTTCTTCTAACGCTATTGGATTACACTTCTACCCCATTTGGGAAGCAGCATCTTTAGATGAGTGGTTATACAACGGTGGCCCTTACCAATTAGTAGTATTCCATTTCTTAATCGGAATCTTCTGCTACATGGGTCGTCAGTGGGAATTATCTTTCCGCTTAGGTATGCGCCCTTGGATCTGTGTTGCTTATTCTGCACCTGTGTCTGCTGCCACCGCAGTATTCTTAATCTACCCCATCGGACAAGGTTCTTTCTCTGATGGTATGCCTTTAGGAATCTCTGGAACTTTCAATTTTATGTTCGTGTTCCAAGCAGAGCATAACATTTTAATGCACCCCTTCCATATGTTAGGAGTAGCAGGTGTGTTTGGTGGTTCTTTATTCTCCGCAATGCACGGTTCTCTCGTAACTTCTTCTTTAGTTCGTGAAACCACCGAAACCGAGTCTCAAAACTATGGTTACAAATTCGGTCAAGAAGAAGAAACCTACAACATCGTAGCGGCTCATGGATACTTTGGTCGTTTAATCTTCCAATATGCGTCCTTCAACAATAGTCGTGCGTTACACTTCTTCTTAGGTGCATGGCCTGTCATCGGTATTTGGTTCACCGCAATGGGTGTAAGTACCATGGCATTCAACTTAAACGGTTTCAATTTCAACCAATCTATCTTAGATAGCCAAGGTCATGTAATTGGAACTTGGGCAGACGTATTGAACCGTGCAAACATCGGTATAGAAGTAATGCACGAACGTAATGCTCACAACTTCCCCTTAGATTTAGCAAGTGCAGAGCCTGTATCTGCTCCTGTAATCAACGGTTAAGTTTGATTATTAAATAAAATAATAACTGAAAGGCACTCTCCTTAATTGGAGGGTGTTTTTTAGTGTTCATACAATAAATTTGATTAGAGTGTTGATTAAGTCTATTGTCTATAGTTATTTATTTTCGAAATAATTTCGGGTGCTTTTCCTTGCCATGAATAGTTGAGAGGATGCTTAATCAGAATACGATAGCGATAAAAGTTTAAAGACTCAAATAAAAATCCGGCGATCGCACAAGTAAACCCAATGGTTAAAATACCAATACTACCTGAACCTTCCCCAAAAATTGCCAAAAAATTCCATATTTGTTCATACACATTTTCTCCCCAGACATTTAACAACGGAATATGGGATATTACTCGTAAACTTGCTAAAATGACGGTGCTGAAAAGTACGGGAGTAGTGAAACTAACTAGGGTGGTTAAAAAAAGGGAGGAGAATAGAGATAGCCATATATTCATTGTTTTTACTTCCTTTGAGTAGGAAATTATAAAAATTAAATCGTCATAGCATTTGATGAACACTAACTATTCCTACACTAAGACTAAAATCTTAAATTGTCATTACTTTGTCAAGAATCTTAAAAAAACATTAAAAAACTTGGCAATATTCTCTTAATAGTGTATAGAGAAATTTATTTTTCTTAACAAAACAATAACTAACTTTTTATAATCTTTTGATATTTCAAGCTAAAATCCTATAAGGTTATATATTATCAGATTATTCAAAAATTGCCGAAAGTATTAAAGGAACAAACTATTTTGCATTGCGTCAAAAAAGTTAATCCATTTAAGAATATTGAGCAAAAAACGATGATTAAATCTACTGCTATTAAACATAAAACTCATAACAAATTTTTTGTTTTAACTTTAGCTTTAACTACTGGTTTGGTTAGTTTTGCACCGTTTCAAGTTTCCGCTAAACCTTATCAAGAGTTTGGTTATAATCAGACAACATTCAATCAAACTAAACAAAATAAGAATAGTCGGTTTTACCGTTCTAATAATGGTTTCAATAATTCTTCTAATAGTGTAGTTCAAGCACAAAATGTCACTTTAAGCTCAGGTACACTTATTCCAACAACTTACTCTTCTGCGAATAAAATTTTGGTGACGAAAGAAGAAACAATGGCTCTCGTTCTTACTGTTACAACAAGTATTAGAGACAATAGTAATCAAGTTATTATTCCTTCAGGAAGTAGAATTGTTGGAGAAATTAGGCCATCTGGTAATGGATCAAGATTTGTGGGAGATACTTTGATTTTAAGTAACGGTGATGAATATGATATTAATGCTGTTTCCCGTGTGATTACTACCACTGAAACTGTTTCTGCGGGAAGAAATACTGATGCCATCTGGCAAGGTTCTTTGGCTGGTGCTGGTGCGGCTGCTATTATTTCTGGGGTTACAGGCGATCGAAGAATTACACCTTTAGAAATTTTAGGAGGTGCTAGTGCTGGAGCATTGGGTGGATTATTATTGGGGGGTAATCGCAGTCAAGAGTTAATTTCTATTAACCCTCAACAGGATCTTCAACTCACTTTAACATCTAATTTTCGGATGAATTAGACTGATTCAATAATTGTGACTATGATCAAGACGATTCGTTGAATCGTCTCCAAAGATTTTAGGCAAAAAAATCAAGTTTCCATGGAAATTTCAGAATTACTTAATTCATTAGACGATCGAGCATAATTACTTGGCGATCGTAAATCATCAATTATTTTTTTTATTACACTAGCTAAAGGTACTGCAAGGAAAATTCCGAGTAAACCACCGAGCTTTGCACCAATAAAAAGAGAAATAATCAACCAAACGGGATTTAAACCGATTAATTCTCCCATAAAACGAGGTGCAACAACATTATCTGTCAGTTGATCAATAATAGTAGCAGAAATGAAGAAGAATAAAGCTAATTGACCACTTTTAAAAATTAATAATAGAGTACCAAAAAGAGTAACCACTCCGCCCAATATAGGCACTAAACTAGCGATTCCTATACCGAAAGCGAATAATATTGCGTAAGGAACTCCTAACAACATAAAAATTAATCCTCGAATAACACTAGCAATACTTACTAAAATTAAACGACTAAAAAAATAGTCTTTAAATGTTTGACTTAAATAATTAGGGATTTTTTCGTGCCAAGGTTCAGGAAACCAACTAAAAATTCCTACCCAAAATTTATCACCTCCTGATAATAAAAAGATAGTTAAAATAAAAATAAATAAAACATTAAATACACTGTTAATCGTGGTAAATAAAATATTGACGGTTTGGCCGCCAACAGTTTTGATAATTTCAGAAATTTTACCTGTTATTTGTTGTACGATCGAATCAATATTAATAGAAGAAAATTTATTAAAAATAGGTAATTCAGACAAAAGATACTGATTCGCTTGATCAATCCATTTAGGAGCACTAATTAAAAGTTCTTCTAATTGTTGGGTAAGTATAGGAAGTAAAATAAAACTGGTAGTAACTAAAAGAAATATAGTAATAAATAAAACAAAAGTGATCGCTAAAGATCTTCTAATACCTTTTTGAACTAATAATTTAATCAATAATTCTAATAAAAAAGCTAGAATACTAGCAATAATTAAAAAACTGATAAGAGGCTGAAAATAATTGATTAATAGAGTTAATAAAAACCCATTTAAACAAAGTAAAGGAAAAACAAAAACTAAACGTAACCAACGGGGAATTTGTCCCAATTTTTCTAACATAATCTAATTATTTAAAACAATGAATTGTCAATTATTAATTATCAATGATTTTTTTATCTTTGTTGCTGTCTTAATCTTAAACCTTCTTGGAAGCCTCGATCGTAATCCCTTGAGTTACGAGGATTATCATATCTTAGACCATTAAAACCATCTTGACGACCTCTAAAATATTCTTCTTGAGGAGTTGCGGGGCCATATCTTTCTTGAGCCGCTCTTTGATTGCTCTGCACGATCGCACCAACCCCTACTGCCGCACCAACTCCTAACATAAAATCTCCAAAACTAGCTTGAACAGGTTTTACGGACGTAGTCATTCCCGTAATAAGAGTAGTGACGATCGCTGTAATACTTAAAAATTGTGATTTCATAGATTTATATATATTTCCTAGTAGAGTGATTAATTAAGATTAGGGACGTTGTTCTAACCAACCTTTTACTTCTATATTGACAATTTTAGGTTGATTATCAATCAAAGCAAAACGAATTTTGTCTGTACTCAAAGAAAGATAATTTTGTCCTTCTTCGGTGGTTATATTTGTCGCTCTAATTCTTGTCACTAAAGCCATTTGACCATCTTCTGTGACTTTTATACTAGAGTAGGAATTCAGATACTCTCTTTCTTTAACTCTTTTAAAACTATTACTTAAATAGTACTCATGTTCGTCTTTTCCCTCTAAAGTAGTGATGATAGTGGTATTATCTGATTCTGTACTAATGGTAGAAAAGGTATAAGGGGTTAAGAAATCGAGAAGTTGAGACAGATTTTCGCTTTTTTCTGCATTTTCGATCGAAGCCATTATTTCCGTAATTTTTTCTGAGGTTAACTGAGGGGTATTTTGTGCAGTTAAGATTTTTTCTTGTTGATTAAAATTGATGGGAGCGGCTTTAACAACGTGAGAGATTGTTACAATTTGGGTAGTGATTAATCCAGAAAGAAATAGATTAATTAAATGATGTTTTTTCACTTTTTTTTATTTTAGTTATTAAGATACTTTTACGAGAAATTATATCTCAATTTTCTTGAGAGGGAACAATCAATAAAGTCAGAATCTAACAAAGTTTATTTGTGAAGTTGATAATTTGATGGAAAGAGAAAACGGTTATTTCTTAGCTAAGTTCATCTAAAATTAAGTTATTAATTTCCAAAGTATAGTTGCCACTAAGTTTTATTTTTTGTCCTGAATATCTCTTTGTCTTTTATCCCTAAACATTTTAAATGATTCATCAAGAAGTAACGTTACTCGATCGAATAATAGGACTTTTAATCGGTACAGCCGTTGGCGATTCTGTTGGTTTACCCGCTGAAGGAATATCCAAAAAACGTAATAATAGAATTTTTCGACAAAAATGGCATCAAAGATTAATCTTTGGCTACGGTATGATTAGCGATGATACAGAGCATACTATCTTTGTCGCTCAATGTCTTTTAGCCTGTGGTGATTCTGAGGAAATTTTTATTCAACGATTCTCTTGGTGTCTTAAATGGTGGTTGTTGTCGTTACCTGCGGGAGTTGGTTTAGCCACATTAAAATCTATTATCAGACTTTGGTTAGGATTTTCTCCTGATAAAAGTGGAGTTTATTCTGCAGGAAATGGTGCAGCAATGCGATCGAGCATCATAGGGGCTTATTTTGCTTATAATCAGCCCAAATTAGATAGTTTTCTGACGTTATCTACTAGAATAACTCATAGTGATCCTCGTGCTTTAATTGGTGCAAAAGCGATCGCTTATATTACCGCATGGATTATCAAAGAAAACTTAAAAGAACTTCCAGATATTGATAAATTAGAAGCTATTTTAAGATTAGTAGAAAATGATGATCAAGAATGGCTAAATTTAGTCAATCAAATTATTTATGGTTTAAAACAAGATTTATCCGTATTAGAATTTGCAGATTTAATTGGACAAGAAAAAGGCATATCAGGTTATGTTTATAAAACTGTACCGATCGCAATTTATGCTTGGTATCAACATTTTGACAATTTTCGAGATGCTTTAGAAGCCGTATTTAATTGTGGAGGAGACACAGATACAACAGGGGCAATTACAGGAGCATTATGTGGGGTAACAATAGGAGAATCAAAAATTCCTAGACAATGGCGAGAAAAAATCGTTGATTTTCCCAGAAATACTAATTTATTAGTCAAAATTGCCCACAAATTAACAGAAAATATTAATCATAAGTATTCAAAAAATATTCCCATTAATTATGATTGGTGGTGGATATTACCTAGAAATTTAATCTTCTTAATCATAGTTTTAATACACGGTTTTCGCCGTTTATTTCCTCCTTTTTAAAATAAAAAATATAGGTCTTTTACTTCATTAATTGTTAAGTTAAATTTATCTAATATCCTTTACTGACATGACGATTAAAGCGTTGATAATAGCTGCGGCGACGGTTGAGCCTCCTTTATTACCGATAATTTGTATCTGAGGAATATTAAGCCTAGCTAAATACGCCTTTGATTCTAATACTGATACAAATCCTACAGGTGTACCAATTACTAAAGAAGGTTTAATTTTTTGTCCCTCGCATTGTTTACATAAAGCAATTAAAGCTGTAGGAGCATTTCCAATAACATAGATGCCGTGAGGATACTTTTGAGTGCATTGCAATAAGCCTGTTTCTGTCAAAGTTTGTCCATTTTCAGACTGTTTTACCTGTTTTACTGCCACAATAATCTCATTTTGATGGGTTTTCGCTACCATGTTACAGATGCCTTCTTTTACCATGCTCACATCAGTTATTATCGGTGTCTTGGTTTTTAATAACTCGATCGCAATATTAATGGCATTAGGACTACATTGAAGCAGATGTAAAAAATCAAAGTCAGCTGTAGTGTGAATAATGCGACGAACAATATTGTAATCTAAAGGATTGAGATCATGTTCCCCAACAATTTGATCAATAATAGCAAAACTTTTTTCAATAATAGGATTTGTTAAATTCTGCAAAATTTTAACT
Source organism: Geminocystis sp. NIES-3709 (assembly GCF_001548115.1). GTDB lineage: Bacteria > Cyanobacteriota > Cyanobacteriia > Cyanobacteriales > Cyanobacteriaceae > Geminocystis. The sequence goes on from NZ_AP014821.1 coordinate 2,570,797, forward strand.
AATAAAAAAAAGGATAATGTAATAGAAAATTAAAACTTTTTTACCTATCTTATTTATTATAAGAATTCATTTTTTATCAAGGTATTTGTTATTAATTGTTAACCATCAATTACCAATGATTAATTCAGTTTAATTGTTGCCCAATCTGGTTCACGAATATAGTTAATCATATCAGTAAATTTTCTTAATTCAAATTGTTTTAAATTAAAAGTAGGTGCAGGATTTTCTATCCATAAATCATTAATTTCTTTAATTATAGATTCTATTTTATCTAAATCAATATTCTCATCTACTTTGTGAAAATATCCTAAAGTAACATGAGCTGCAAAATCGTAGTGTTGTTCAATTCCTAGCTTCATTATTTGTTCATTTTGATAGATTAATTGACGCAATTTAATAATAGGTTCATAACTATTTTCACTAGGTGCAAGGCATACGGTGATCGCTCTAGGAAAAATAGAGATACCTAAAACTTCTAATTCTAAAGATTGAATATCACCTAAACTAAATTCATATTCTTTAAAAATTTTAGACATTTCCGAAATTAATAAATTATCAAAATCTGGATTTTCTTTCACTGCACTAATATAAGTTGTTTCCCAGATTAAATCTGCTAAGGTTAAATGAAAACTTTCTGAAGGTAAGCCCAAGAAAAAATTAGGATCTAATTTCTCTATTAATTGATCTTCGATCAATTTTAAATTTTGATAAAATTCTTGATTATAATTTTCTTCTCCATAGGGTGGGGTAATAACACTATATCCGGGAAATTCTACTGGTTTGCCATTGATAAATTTAGGAGAGGACTGAATATTTTTTAATTGTTGTTTATGGTTAGAAGGCAGAGTCATTTGTACAACTCTATTTATATAATTTTGATAATTTCCATCCATATTTTTTAATCCTTTTTATAGTTATGAGTTTTATTTTATCTCAATTTATTATTAATGATTTTATACTTTCATTATATTTTGATTATTATAAATTAATCATGTTTTTTCTGTCAATCAATACATTATATTAATCATGGGTTAACTCAGTAATAATGTTGCTATGATGGGGATATAATTTAATTAATTCTTCTCTATTTCCTAAAGTAAAATCTGCAAAATCAAATCCCGGAGATACTGTACAACCAATTAAACTGTAAGATTCAGGTTGACTAACATGGGAAGCAAACCAACAACCAGAAGGAATAACTAACTGTAAAATTTCATTTTTATCAGGATTTTGTCCTAGTTTAATTTGCTTATATTCACCATTTTCACTAATAAGATGAACTATTAAAGTTGAACCACTATAAAAATGGAAAATTTCATCACTTTTTAATTTATGAAAAGCAGAAAATTCTTCTCCTGATAAAAGATAATAAATAGCTGTACTAGAATTTCTTAAACCATCATATCTTGTTAACAATTTATCTTGATTAATAATATCTTGACAACGATAAGTTTCTCGAAAATATCCTCCTTCAGGATGCTTTTGTAAGTTTAGTTTTTTAATCCAGTATTCTCCTGTTTGAATTTCCATAGTTTTTTATTAAAGTACAATTTAATAATCTTATTAATAATCCCAATAATATAGTAAAGTTAGTACTTTGCAAATACTGTCAATGCACTACATACGAGCAAACAATAAATATTACAAAACAAGTTTTATCTAATGTTTTATTATAATTTTAAGCATAGATAATGAGCTGAAATCGATAAAAAAATCATCAATTACTTTAGTTAATAAATTTTGTGTCTGATGGAGGTGTTATATCTCGGCGATAAATTATACCATTATGTCCTTTAATAAATGTGGGTAATTCTTCATAGTTAATTAATTGAAAATTTGCCATATTATAAGTGTGATAAGTAGTTAACTTTTTATCATCAAAATTAACATCAATTACTGTAATTGTTTTCTTAGGTGCGATCGTAGTATCTAGTAACATTCTTGCTCCTGATCCTAAAGCACCTGTATGTAATAGTTGTAAATTACCTTTATGGGCAGGGTAGTAGGCGTGATGATGACCACTTATATAAGTATGTACATTATACTTTTCTAGTAAACTTCTGAGATTATCCGCATTATTTAATACTTCTCCGGGATAGTCTCTACCTTCGGAAACTGCATATAGTGGCAAATGTCCAATAAGGACTCTCATTTTTGCTGTTTTAGCAGTTGTGGATGAGAGACTTTTTTCTACCCATGCGAGTTTATCAGGGGGGATATGACTAGCTGAACCATCCCATACTAAAAAGAAAATTCCTTGTTGTTCAAAGGTATAATAAAATGGAAAAAGAGTTCGATCAACAAATTTAACTCCTGTGTTATGAGTAAGATTTTGCCAATATTCTACAGCTAAATCTCTTTCTTGTTGAAAGAGAAATTTTTTCTTATCTACTCCAAAGGCGGCAGAAGCATCATGATTTCCAATGGTAAAACCAAAGGGAATATTTAAGTTGCGAATAGGTTGAGCAATTTGTCTGTCAAAAGCCTTCCACATGGCGCGTATTTCAGAGGGAGTTAAAGAGGGATTTTGTCCTGCTACCATGTCACCACTACATAATATTAGATCTGGTTGCCAAAAGGGAAGCATTTTTAAGGCTAAATGCACTTCTTCATCGTATTCTGTTGAACCATAAGCACTATTTAGATCACTTATTACTAATAATCTTACATCGCCTCTAGGGGGTTGTATGGGTTTATATTCGTTAATTATTTGTTTAATTTCGGGAGAAAAATTATCTTGTGCTATGACTTTTGAATTGGTTAAATTGTGTTGTAAATTTTCTACTAAAATAAATATAATTAAAGATATTATAGATAATGTTAATACTTTAAGTTTTTTGCGGTTAATTAAATCAAACATTGCACAACTCAATAATTTTTGTTTCTAATATATTTAAAGGATCAGCACCTAATTTTAAACCGGCTTCTAATTCAAGTAAAATAGGTAAGCTAGATAACAATTCTTTGCTCGATCGATTCTTGATTTCTTGTTTTAAAAAATAGATTCTTTTAGGGTTACTTATATCCGCAGATTCTGCAATTTTTTTCTCATCTTTTTCTCCTGATTCTATCATAGTTTTTACTATTGCCCAAGTGCGAAATTGTCCAACTAAAGTGGCAACTATTCTTAATGCTGGTTCATTTAGGGTAATTAAATCTGTAACTAATTCTAAGGCAGAAGGAATATTGCGGTCGAGAATTGCTTGGGCTAATTGTAAACTATTTTGAGTGCTAACATTAACTAAACTTTTAACAGTTTCTTCATCAATTGGTTGTTTATTATTTCCTTGATAAATTGCTAACTTTTCTAATTCTTGCCACAATAAACGGCTATCATTACCGACACAACTAGCTAAAATTTTAATAGCAGAAGGAGTTAAATTAATTTGTTTTTCTTGGGCAACTTCTTCTACTTTTTTAATTAAAATTTCCGTCTGCCAAGGAGAAATTAAGGCAAACTCAACAACCTTTGCATATTTATTAATTAACTTAGTACTTTTTATTCGTGCATCAGGCTTTTTGCTGCTAGTTAATAAAAAATGAGTATTGTCTGGTATCTGAGTAATTGTACGTTGTAATTGAGTTAATAATTCCTCCGAGCAACTTTGAAATATATTAGTCTCAAATAACCATACAATTCGATCGCCACTACCAAAAGGAGGAGTCATGACTTGCATTAAGGCAGAAAGAATAGAATCTTCCTTATCGCCGACAAATTTGTCAAAATTGAACTGAATCCAATCTCGATCGAGGTTATCTTCTTTAAGGGTAGTAATTGCTTGATTCATGGCAAAATCATCTTCACCCCAATATAAATAAATCGGCATAATAATTGATTAAGTAATAAATAAGACTCTCTTACTTTGAGTATGATAAATTATTCCTAAAAAAAAGGTATTAGGTGATAAAGTATTAGGCTAAATTAACATCCATTTAGTATCTCTAGTGAGAATAAGGTTAAAAAATTTCCCCATTTTCACTTTAATTCATCGAAAATTTGACTTGCTTAAATCAAACCAATTGAATAATCCTATCCTTTGTGTCTTTGCCTCTTTGCGAGAGATAAATAATCACGATGGAAAAAATGCAACTTTTATAGATTTTAGATTAGTAGATAAAGAAATGCTTTATAATAAATATGTACCTCTATTAATGATGTAATTAATTCTGTTCCAAATAATTATATGAATCTTTTTGCCCAAGAAAAGCTATTATTTACCCCTGTACAAAAAAATCTTAATCCTATCCCCTTAATTTTTGCTTTTCCAAATGAATATACTGTGGGTATCACTAGCTTAGGTTATCAATTAGTTTGGGCTAATTTTTCCTTGAGAAATGATGTTAGTGTAAGTCGTTTATTTACAGATATTCATGAAAATTTACCTCGTAATTCTGAATTAGTAGGATTTTCTTTTTCTTGGGAATTAGATTATGTTAATATTCTTAATTTATTGGAGTCTTTAAATGTTCCGATTTATGCTAGAGATCGTAATGAAAATCATCCTTTAGTTTTTGGTGGTGGCCCTGTTTTTACAGCTAATCCTGAACCTTTTGCCGATTTTTTTGATATTATTTTATTAGGTGATGGTGAAAATTTAGTCGGTAATTTTATCGATCGTTATCAAGAAATTAGACAAGCAAATAGAGAAGAAAAATTAACTTATTTAGCTCAAACAGAAGGTATTTATATCCCCAGTTTATATCACATTAACTATAAACAAAACGATGGTAAAATTGAAGATATTAAACCTATTAATAACCAAATTCCTGATAGTGTAGAAAAACAAACCTATAGGGGAAATGTTTTATCAGCTTCTACCGTTGTGACAGAAAAAGCCGCCTGGGAAAATATTTATATGGTGGAAGTCGTCAGAAGTTGCCCTGAAATGTGTCGTTTCTGCTTGGCTAGTTATCTTACCTTACCATTTCGTACCGCTAGTTTAGAGGCTTCTTTAATTCCTGCTATTGAAAGGGGTTTAACTGTTACCAATCGTCTAGGTTTATTAGGGGCATCCGTTACCCAACATCCTGAATTTGATACTTTAATTGACTATTTATCCCAAGCAAAATTTGATGATGTCAGAGTTAGTATTGCATCCGTAAGAACAAATACCGTTACAGAAAAACTGGCAAAATTTCTTAAAAAACGAGATACTCGATCGATAACTATTGCGATTGAAAGTGGATCTGCTAAAATTAGACAATTAATCAATAAAAAGCTCGAAAATGAAGAAATCATCCAAGCCGCTATTAATGCTGAAGCAGGAGGCTTAAAAGCGATAAAATTTTATGGTATGGTGGGTTTACCTGAAGAAGATTTATTAGATATTGATGCTACTATTGATATGATGGGACAAGTCAAAAAAGTTGCACCCAAATTAAAAGTAACTCTCGGATGCAGTACTTTTGTCCCAAAGTCTCATACTCCTTTTCAATGGTTCGGAGTTAATTCTGAGAGCAAAAAAAGATTGCAGTATTTAGAGAAAAATTTACGAAAAATTGGGGTTGATTTTCGTCCCGAAAGTTATAGTTGGTCAGTAATTCAGGCTTTAATATCCAGAGGCGATCGACGTTTAAGTAAGTTATTAGAATTAACTCGTAATTATGGAGATAGTTTAGGGAGTTATAAACGAGCATTCAAAGAATTAAAAGGAGAACTTCCCCCCTTAGAATATTATGTACATGATCACTGGGCATTAGATGAAATTTTACCTTGGCAACATCTCAAAACTGCTTTAAGTCAAGAAACTTTAATCAAACATCTCCACAAAAATCATGAATAAAGTTAACAAATTTGTCTAAATAGTTGCTTAGTACGAGTGTTCTAAGTTAAATTATTATTAATAATGACAATTAATTCCTTAATCGGTGAATAAATCATGGAAAACTTAACTCCTGCTCAAAAACAACTGTATGAATGGTTAATTCAATATATTCAGACAAATAAACACTCTCCTTCTATTCGAGAGATGATGAAGGCTATGAATTTGCGATCGCCAGCACCTATTCAAAGTCGCTTGGAAAAAATGCGCAATAAAGGTTATATTGATTGGTCTGAAGGACAAGCACGAACTCTTAAAATTTTAAAAAACTATACTCAAGGATTGACTTTACAAGGAAAAATCACTGCGGGAGGATTAGTCGAACCTTTTACCGATGAACAAGAAAAACTCGATCTTGCTTCAATGTTCAATGAATCTACCTGTTTTGCTTTACAAGTAATTGGAGATAGTATGATAAATGATAATATCACCGAGGGGGATTATGTTATCATGCGATCGATTTCTGATCAAAATGAAGTAAAAGAAGGAGACATTGTGGCGGCTAGAGTTGATGGACAAGGTACAACTTTAAAAAGAGTCTATTTTTCTGAAGATAAAGTTATCTTAAAAGCCTCTAATCCCAATTATGAACCTATTACTGCACCTGTTGATCAAGTGGAAATTCAAGGGATTTTACAAGGAGTATGTCGTCTTTTTGATTGACAATAGATAATAGAGAATTAACTATGAGAAATTCAGAAATGAAATATATTTCTCTTAATCCTCTAGTCTCGTCATCTCTAATATTGTGAGGAGTGAAAATGAAAGTTTTATTTGTGAGTTTTTTAATAATTTTTGTCTTAGCTCAATTTGTCTTGTGGCTAAAAGATTTCTTCTTACCTCTACCCTTGTACATTTTTGGTGGTGCTTTATTGGCGATCGCATCTAATTATGATCAAGGGATGAGAGATTTATTCCAAAAACTACCTAATAACCTTCTATCGGGCAAAAAAAATAATGAATGATCAATTACCACAAGTAGAAATCTACACTGATGGTTCTTGTTTAAATAATCCAGGCCCCGGAGGTTATGGTGTGGTTTTATTGGCAGGAGATAACCGTAAAGAATTATCGGGAGGATTTGAACGAACTACCAATAATCGTATGGAAATTTTAGCGGTGATTAAAGGGTTAGAAGCCTTAAAAAAACCTTGCCGTGTTAACATCTATACGGATTCTCAATATGTGGTTAATGCTATTAGTAAAGGTTGGGCAAAAAAATGGCAGAAAAATAATTGGCGACGCAATGGCAAAGAAAAAGCCAAAAATCCAGATCTCTGGCAAATATTATTACAATTATGTAATCAACATCAAGTTAATTTTATTTGGGTAAGAGGACATTCTGGCAATAAAGAAAACGAAAGATGCGATCGTCTTGCCTTCCATGCCGCCCAAGGATCAGATTTAGAAGAAGATATTGGTATGGATAATTGACAATTAACAATGGACAACTGACAATGGAGAAAAGGCAAAAGAATTATTATTACTCATTATCTATACTCAATTCATGAGTCAAACCAAAAAACTTGTTTGTATAACACTGGGAACTCGTCCAGAAGCCATTAAATTAGCTCCTGTCATTAAGTGCTTTCAAGAAGCCAAAGATTTTGACACCAAAGTCATTTTAACAGGGCAACACCGAGAAATGGTTAGCCAAGTAATGAAATTATTTAATTTGAGTGCCACCGTTGACTTAGACATCATGCAATCTAAGCAGAGTTTAAGTGATATTACTTGTCGTAGTTTACAAGGATTAGAAAAAATTTTTCAAGACATCAACCCTAATCTCGTAATTAGTCAAGGAGATACTACTACCGCTTTTTCCGCTTCTTTAGCCGCTTTTTATCAACAAATTCCTGTGGGCCATGTAGAAGCTGGACTACGAACAGATAACATATATAATCCTTTTCCGGAAGAAGCCAATCGTCGTTTAATTTCCCAAATAAGTCAACTTCATTTTGCTCCCACTACTTTAGCTGTAGAAAACTTACATAAATCAGGAGTAACAGGGGAAATTCATTTAACGGGAAATACTGTTATTGATGCTTTGTTGTCTGTAGCAGAAAAAAAACCATCTTGTGACATTAAGGGTTTAGACTGGGAAAAATATCGAGTATTATTAGTAACAGTCCATCGTCGAGAAAATTGGGGCGAACCCTTAAAAGACATCATCGCTGGTTTAAGATTAGTCTTAGCTAAATTTCCTGATACGGCTATTTTATTACCTTTACATCGTAATCCGATCGTGCGTGAACCATTACAAAAAGAATTAGGATCTCATGAGAGAGTATTTTTAACTGAACCTTTAGATTATGAAGAATTAGTAGGCGCAATTCAGCGTAGTTATTTACTTTTAACTGATTCTGGAGGTTTACAGGAAGAAGCCCCCAGTTTAGGAAAACCTGTCTTAGTTTTACGAGAAACCACTGAAAGACCAGAAGCTGTCACGGCGGGAACGGCAAAATTAATCGGAACTCGATCGTATCAAATTTTATCATCAGCTAGTGATTTACTGGGAAATAAAAACAATTATCAACAAATGGCAGAAGCCATCAATCCTTTTGGAGATGGTAAAGCATCTCATCGTATTGTAGAAATTTCTCGCAAATATTTGAGTTAGTATAGATATTAGAATTTAATAATTAAAAATATCTAAAATTCTCACAAATGATTTAGGAATAATATAGTTATTTTTTGACTATAAAAATTAGATTATTTGATTTGATAAACCATCGCAGAAGGATTGTAAGTTATTTCTGCTTCAACTTCCCTTAAAATACGATAATAAAAGTTTATTTTTTGTTGATTCAAATTAGATAAATTTAATATTTTTTGTCGTTTTAAAAATTCTTTTTTAATAGCAAGATTACTTATTTGATTATCATAAATATCTGTCCATTTTATCTTGTTTTTATAAAGTATATTTTTGATAAAATTATAAAACTTGAGAATAATATTATTTACTTTCAATTGTTCAATCTGCCCTCCTACTACATGAATTTGAGGATCTTCAAAAGGTTTCATTATATTTTGTAACCAGTTTTTCTCTGGTTGAGCTTCTGTAGTAGTAAAAATCAAAAATTCTCCGATCGAATCCTTTAATATTTTTTGATAAACTGTATTAAAATTTCCCTCGATGATGGAGATATTTTGATAATTTTTGACAGTATTGAAAATAGAGATATTTTTTTTATTCTTATAAAGATTATTAATTAAAATAATTTCATATTTTCCCAATAATTGACACTGATTGACAATATTTTGAATTAATTGATCGAGATTTTTAGCAGTGTTATTAACAACAATAATAACAGAAAATAAACAAGATTTATTTAACAAAATTGACAAATAATTTAGTTGCTGAGAATTGTTAGTTTGAGTAATTTATTTATTTTGAATTAAAGGAATTGTGCGTCTCGGAGAAGATGACGGAGTGGGAGAAGAAGATGGAGTTTTATTTGTCTCAGGAGTTGTCACATTTTGAGTAGATGATGGGGGAGAAGTCGTTGTTGTATTGGGGGTAACAGGAATATTATTAGCCGTTGGAGGGGGAGGAGTTTTAACGGTAGAATTAGTAGTGTCTGTGTCTGATGATGAAGCAGGAGTAGTACAAACAAAACTAAGATTGACTTGATTTCCATTGGCATCAATTAAATAACACAAAGGAGAACTATGAGCTAAATTAATAGAAGTTATAGTATTAACGATCGTGATACTACTTAACAGTATATAGTTGTTGAGATGAAGAAAACTATTCATATTCTTAAAATAAAATTTATGTTTGTAATTGAATAATTAAAATCGACTATCTAAGATTTATCGCCGATAATCAATAATATTTATTTTAACTTTTTCTGATCATAAAATCAGGACAGTCGATCGCTAATTCAGTGTTCGCAATAGAAGGTCTTAGGGTACATTTGAGGTAATAATTGTTAGTAAAATAAGAGCATTCCGTACAAGGAATTTGGTGCATGGTTTTAGTACTTTTTCCTATATCCCTAATAGTTGTTACTAAACTCAAAATTAATAAGCCAAAAAGTCCCCAAGCTATCACAAAATAAAAAGGTTGTAAATAGAAGTTATATTGATGAAAAAAATCTCTAAAAAAAGGCAACATCTCAATTAACAATTATTAACTATTTAATGGGTTGCTTGTAGTAAATTAACTAACGCAGAAATTTGTTCTCTATTAAATATTTTAGTAATAGTTTCTGCCGCTACACTAGGATCGACAGTAATTAAAACTTGAGGTAATTTGGAATAGGCTAATTGTTCTAATCCCTGAGAGGGAGCAATTTCTGAACCCTTACCTACTTCTAAACAATCTCCTGCCAGTTTGACTTCTTTAATAATTACAGGTGCTAATAAACGATAAGAATGCTTTGGATTACCAATAGCCTGTTTTGCACATTTAATTAAATTTTGCCAACCATTTTCGACGGGGGCAATTTGACTTAATTTATCACAAATAGTTTGTAATTGTTGTCGATTATTTGGAGTGGGATCTTGTTTGAATATAACCAACATTTTTTGTAATATTTGTCTGACTTGAAGAACAATTTCATCACTAGGAATAGCGGTGAGAGACGGACTTGAACTTCTTACCGATGCGGAAGTAACATGAGTAGCAGTGGGAATTTCCCCGTCGGCTAATTGCTGAATATAATTCTGTAATTCTACAAAATGTGGCTCAGCCGCTTCCATAATTTGTTCTCCCTCTTCTTCCGATAAACCAAGAGGCCCTTGCAAACGCTCCAATAAATCCTGTAGAATATCGTAGGCTTTAAGGAAAAGACTTTCTAAAGTTTGATCAGTTTGAATAGGATCATCTCTAAGTATTTTAAAAGCATCTTCCAGACGGTGAGCGGTTTTTGCAATACTATTAAAGTTTAACATAGCGGCACCTCCTTTGATGGAATGAGCGGCCCTAAATAGTTCATTTATACTTTCTTCATCGTTAACCGCCGAGGATAAGTCTAAAATACCTTTTTCGATCGTTTCTAAATGTTCTTTTGCTTCCTCGATAAAATAGCCAACAATCCTTTCATTATTTGCATTATCCATAGTCTTTACTCCCACAAACTAAAAACTAAATTGTCTATTTGAGTCTTTGATTATAATAATAACCGATAATAGAAATTAGGAATTACAAATTAAGAATTACAAATTAGGGATTTTTTATTATTAGCTGATGTTAGGCAGAATAAACTAATTTAAAGAAAAGATGTTAGGCATCAGGTTAAATACGAAAAAATAAAGGCTGTCAGGTTGAGTATTTGTATCAATATACACTTGTTTCAAAGAAAAGTAAGTGAAGAAATGCTGAGTTTTCGATTAAAATTTGCTAAAATCGATGGCTTTTTTGACCAATATAATCGGTTACAACCATTCATTTTATAGCTTTATGATTAATTAAGCAGACTCTAATTATTTAAAACCTAATACTTTCAATGTACAATATTTTGTTTTCCGTAATCTCAATTATTAGTTACTTATGATCGATCGACCTATTTATTTAGACAATCATGCTACTACAAAAATTGATCCTCGTGTTTTATCGGCAATGATGCCTTATTTTACGGAATATTATGGCAATCCCTCCAGTAATGCTCATCTTTATGGTTGGGAGGCAGAAACGGGGATAAAACAAGCTAGAAGTATCATTGCTCAAGCTATTAATGCAGAAGAGGCGGAGATTATTTTTACCAGTGGTGCAACGGAAGCAAATAATTTAGCGATAAAAGGCATAGCAGAGGCTTATTTTTCTAAAGGACAACATATTATCACGGTACAAACAGAACATAAAGCGGTTATCGAACCTTGTGAATATTTACAAACTTTAGGATTTGAGATTACTTTCTTACCTGTCGAAAAAAATGGTTTATTAGACTTAGATTTACTGGCTCAAAATATTCGATCGAATACTATTTTAGTATCAGTAATGACAGCAAATAATGAAATAGGAGTGATCCAAAATATTAAACAAATTGGAGCGATTTGTCGTGAAAAAGAGGTTATTTTCCATACTGATTCTGCCCAAGCTATCGGAAAAATTCCTTTAGATGTGCAAAAAATGAATGTGGACTTAATGTCTTTAACGGCTCATAAAATTCATGGTATTAAAGGTATTGGTGCATTATATGTTAGACGAAAAAGTCCTAGAGTAAAATTAGCATCTCAAATTCAAGGGGGAGGACAAGAAAGGGGGTTTCGATCGGGTACACTATGTACACCGCAGATTGTCGGTTTTGCACAAGCAGTTCAAATAGCCTTACAAGAGATAGACACAGAAAATCAACGACAAAAACAGTTAAGAGATTATTTATGGCAAAAATTGAACCAATTAGAGGGAATATACCTTAATGGAGATTTACAGCAACGATTAGCAGGAAATTTGAATATAAGCATTGACGGAGTTGATGGTTCAGCATTATTATTAGCCTTACAATCAAAGATAGCTCTATCATCAGGATCTGCTTGTTCTTCTACCTCCACAAAACCTTCTCATGTATTAAAAGCATTAGGACATTGTGATAGTTTAGCAAAGGCTTCCTTACGTTTTGGCATTGGACGTTTCAATACGATCGAAGAAATAAAAGAAGTGGCAGATTTTACTGTTAAAACTATTAATACCTTACGTCGATCGAGTTTTTGAATAAACCACAAAACTTATAGCAAGACTGAGACCAGAGATATAGAACCCATTTGGAATCTATGATACTATTATTATATCCATTGTAAATAACTTCCCTATAAATGAGTGAAAATGGAGAAGTTTGATTCAAACAGGCACTTTAACTTTTTACTACCTGAATTTGACGAAAAAAATCCTAGAAAAATCAGACTGTAAGAGTAATCATTGATCTTTTGATGATTCCAAATTTCTCCCCCAACACCCCAATACCCAAACTCGACAATCTTATGTCAAACTGAGGCAATACAAGAGTTTTTAGTCATTTTCCCCCCTTCTCTCCTGATCTTCATCATTTTTTTATAGCTTACTCAGGTAATTTATTTGTACTTATTATTTGAAGATTGCCCATCATCAAATAAACCCAATGTTTCCAGTGAATATTTAGATAACGATAAAAAATTTATTTGTTAATGCCAATCGAGGCTTTAAGACAGCAATCTGTATCTGTCCATTATCACTAACACCATTGTAATCAAAGAATAAATTACCATTATTTTGATCGTAGATTAAACGATGAGCTTCCATACTCGCACTAGCACCGATGATAAATTGACTTGAACTCAACTCTCCTAAAGGTAAACTAAAAGAACTACCTTGAAGGACGATCGAATCTTCTCCTACCTTAAAATCGGTAATAGTATTGATGCCCTCACTAGGAGAATTAAAACGGAAATAGTCAGCACCACTACCCCCTGTCAAAGTATCATTACCCATACCGCCCACAAGAGTATCATTACCGCTACCGCCTAAAAGAGTATCATTACCATTATCACCCTTTAGAAGATCATTACCGCCACCACCATCGAGAAGATCGTTACCGCCACCACCATCGAGAAGATCGTTACCACTACCTCCCCTGAGAGTATCTTCCATCGCATTCCCCGTGATAGAGTCATGTCCCCCAGCACCATCAATGATATTGAATCCCATTCCACCCACAACAGTATCATTGCCCCCCGTAGAGTTAACTACCAAAGTTTGCAATGGGTTAATTACCAGTTCAAAAGTATTACTTACCGATAAAAATCTTGTATCCGTTGCCGTTACCTTCACAGAAATAGTGCCACTAGCTGGTGCTTTACCGCTAAAAGTATTAGTATTAAAACTTAACCAAGCCGGAAGATTACTTCCATCGGCTAAAGTCGCACTATAGGTAAGAATATCAGCTTCAGGATCGCTAAAGGTATTCACCGGAACAGTAAAATTAAACTCGACTTGCTCTAAAGTATTTTGAACTCCAATAGCATTAATCAACAAAGGAGCCTCGTTAACATCATTGATATTCATGGTTATTTTTGAAGTATCTAACAATGAACCACCATCCGTAGCAATTACGTCAATGTCATAAGTATTTTTAGTTTCAAAGTCGGGAGAAACTTTAAAATTAACCGCTCCAGTAATTGAATCAATCATAAAGTGACTAGCATCTGTTCCGTCTAAACTCCAAGTAATTGTATTATAAGGAGCGTTGTTATCTGGATCGGTTGCCGTTCCCTGATAAACTACGGTGGTGGTAGTAATATTCTCATCCACGGAGACGTTATCAGATGAGGTGATGGTAGGTGCTTCATTTACGTCTGTTAATGTAATTACCACATCTTGAGTAACACTAAGGCTCTCATTCTGAACTTTGACAGTAATGTTGTAAATGTTATTGCTATCTACATCCTCTGGGTTTTCAAAATCTGGGCTATCGATGAAAGTAACCTCACCATTAGAGCTATTGATGTTAAACAGGGAAGCATCGCTACCTTCTAAACTCCAAGTAATTGTATTATAGGGAGTGTTGTTATCGGGGTCTGTTGCCGTTCCCTGATAAACTACGGTGGTGTTAGTAATATTCTCATTCACGGAGACGTTATCAGATGAGGTGATGGTAGGTGCTTCATTTACGTCTGTTAATGTAATTACCACATCTTGAGTAACACTAAGGCTCTCATTCTGAACTTTGACAGTAATGTTGTAAATGTTATTACTATCTGCATCCTCTGGGTTTTCAAAATCTGGGCTATTGACGAAAGTAACCTCACCATTAGAGCTATTGATGTTAAACAGGGAAGCATCACTACCTTCTAAACTCCAAGTAATTGTATTATAGGGAGTGTTGTTATCGGGGTCTGTTGCCGTTCCCTGATAAATTACGGTAGTGGTAGTAATATTTTCATCCACGAAGACGGTATCAGATGAGGTGATGGTGGGTGCTTCGTTAATATCGGTAATGTTAATAACAAAGGTTTGCTCATAGCTTAAATTATCTTGATCCGTTGTCCGCACCCGAACGCTATATTCATTTTTAGTTTCGTAATCAGGAGAAAGGTTAATGCTTAACTGGTTATTGTTGATAATGCTGAAACGATCGTTATCGGTATCACCCTCACCGCTTACGAGTTCGTAGGTAAAGGTGTCATCCTCATTGGGATCGATCGTCGATAAAATACCGATCGAACTTCCCGTAGCAACGTTTTCCATGACAACATTGTTGCTGAGGTTCAGGTTAGTAGGTGCTTCGTTAATACCATCAACATTAATGGTTAAGTCTTTTTCAAAATATAAACCGTTTTGATCTGTGGTTCTCACTCGAATATCGTAACTGGATTCTACATCCGAACCTAGAGGGCGATTCATTATAAGTTGATTTCCACTAATACCAAATAAACCTCTTTTTTGAACCACTAGGTTATCCACTACAGAAAAATAAGAACTGCTGAAATTGAAGTAGTTTTCGCTATAGCCACCATTTTCCTTCACATAGTGATATATCAATGAGTTGTTGACATAAACATCAATATTTGTTTGTCCTACGCCGTCAAAAGGGTTATCATCGGTGGGATCACTTAGTTCTAATGTAATAGGGTTAAGTCGATCGTCAGTAACTATGCCCCCCCAAGTACCGTAAGAACCAGTAACATCAGTGCTACCATCAAAGGCTTGAATCGTACCATCCCCTTTAAAGAGAATGCCAAAGTGTGGCACGGCAGAACCGATACTGGCATTTTTATCGTTAGCAGAAAGTCCGAGACTAATGCTTCCCCATGTATTGATGTCTCTCGGATACCCTAGACTAGCCGACATATCTAAGGTGGGAGCTAAATCAAAAGATATGCGAAGCCCTCCTTCAGAATCATCATTATTAAAGTTGCGATCGATCGACGCCGTAGCACCCACAGCGAGGAAAAGATGATTAGCAGAGTCAATATTAGAAAGGGTAAAATCCCCAACCAAAGCGCTACCATTACCGATCCAACTGGTTGGAGTAAGAGAACCGCTTTGTCTCTGGGTGATATTGTAATCGAGATTCAATGTTTCGTATAGAGAGATTCCTGCAACGTAAAAATCGTCCGCCAAAAGAGTTTCTAATCCACCACCTGCAACTAAGCTATAGGTAAAGGTATTGTTACTATCCTCATCGGTGGTAGTCAAGTCGCCAATAATTGTATTGAGGAGAATATTTTTATCAATACTACTGACGCTCAGGTTTAAATCTGTGGGAACTTCGTTAAGATCATTAATACTAATAATCAATTCTTTCTCATAACTCAGTCCATCTTGATCTGAGGTTTTCACTCGAATGCTATAACTGGGTTTGGTTTCAAAGTTAGGAGAATGATTAATCTGCAACTGATTACCATTGATAATACTAAAAACACCATTATCCTCTGAACCATCACCGGTTACTAAGCTATAGCTAAACGTATTATTGGCATCGGGATCGTTATTACTAAAACTACCAACCACTGTATTGGAGGGGATGTTTTCATTAACCGTTGTCGAACTAAGAGAAATATCTGTGGCACTTTCATTGAGATCATTAACATTGATAGTGAATACCTTGTCCAGAAATAAACCATCCTGATCTGTAGTTCTAACTCGAATGCTATAACTGGGTTTGGTTTCAAAGTTGGGAGAAGTATTAATCTTTAACTGGTTACCATTAATAATACTAAAAGCGTTGTTATCATTTGAACCTATGCCCGTTACTAAGCTATAGCTAAAAGTATCATTTGTATCATTAGCAATGCTATTAAAGTCACCAACGATCGTACTTCCCGCTACATTTTCATCAATCCTTGTCGAACTAAGCAATAAGTCTGAGGCAGGTTCATTAAGATTATTAACATTAATAGTAAATACTTTCTCGGTAAATAAACCATCTTGATCTGTAGTTTTAACTCGAATGCTATAACTGGGTTTAGTTTCAAAGTTGGGAGAATGATTAATCAGTAATTGATTCCCATTGATAATAGTAAAAATATCGTTATTCTCTGAACCAGTACCCGTTACTAAGCTATAACTGAAGGTATTATTAGCATCAGGATCATTATTACTCAAACTAGCAACAACGGTATTTGTGGGGATGTTTTCATTAACCGTTGTCGAACTAAGAGTTATGTCTGTGGGAGTTTCATTCAGATCATTAACATTAATCGTCAGCACTTTCTCCAGAAATAAACCATCCTGATCGATCGTTCTAACTCGAATGCTATAACTTGATTTACCCTCAAAGTTGGGAGAAGTATTAATCTGTAACTGGTTGCCATTGATAATACTAAAAACATCGTTATCATCAGAACCATCACCTGTTACTAAGCTATAACTAAAGGTGTTATTACTATCAGGATCGATCGAATTAAAGTCACCAACGATCGTACTTTCAGCTACATTTTCATCAACCCTCGTGGAACTAAGAGTTATGTCTATGGGAGTTTCATTGACATCGTTGACATTAATCACAAAATCCTTTTCTGCGGACAAACCATCTTGATCAGTGCTTCTGACTCGAATGGTATAGTTAGACTGGGCTTCAAAGTTGGGAGAACTATTAATTTTGAGTTGATTTCCAGTGATGCTAAATAAACCCATTCTGCTGATTACTAGGTTATCTACACCAGAAATAAAAGAACTGGTAAAGTTGAGATAATTTTGGCTATAGCCTCCATTGCCCTTAACATAGTGATAAATCAGGGAATTGTCAGCATAAACATCAATATTGGTTTGCCCGACACCATCAAAGGGATTGCTGTCAGTGGGATCGGTTAATTGTATAGTAAAAGGATGAAGTGTGCCATCATTTCCCGTACCGCCCCAGTTGCTGTAAGAACCAGTTACATTCGTATTGCCATCAAAGGCTTGTATGCCACCATTACCTCGAAATAGAATGCCAAAATGTGCCACAGCAGAATCGATACTAGCATTTTTGTCATTAGCAGAAAGTCCTAGACTAATGCCCCCCCAAACATTTTGATCCCCATTTCCTGTTGAGTTAGGGGCAAGATCAAAGGCGATCGTAAGTCCTCCCTGTGAATTATCATTATTAAAGTTGCGATCGAGTGCTGCTGTACCACCAAACGCAGTTATTAGATAATTCCCTGAGTCGATATTCGCCGTATTATTTCCTACCTGAGTATTGCCATTCCCTACCCAATTAGTTTGAGCAAAAGTACCACCTTGTCTTTGGTTAAGATTATAGTTTATATCGTAAGTATTGGGGTTACTCGGAGCGATAAAATTGTCAGAAAAGAGGATTTCTGAACCATCGTTACTATCAAGGATTTCATAAGTAAAAGTATTGTTATTATCTTGATCGATCGTGCCAAAGTTCCCAATAACTGTATTTGGCGAAATATTTTCATCAATATTACTGACATTCAGAGTTAAATCTGTCGGGGTTTCATTCAGATCATTAATACTAATAATCAATTCTTTCTCATAGCTCAATCCATCTTGATCTTCAGTTTTAACTCGAATCTTATAACTAGACTTCAATTCAAAATCTGGAGAACTATTAATCTGTAACTGATTGTCATTAACAATACTAAAAGCATTATTGTCATCTGATCCTGTACCTGTTACTAGGCTATAGGTAAAGGTATTGTTTGAATCGCTATCTGTGGTGCTAAAACTCCCCACGATCGTATTATCTGGGACATTTTCATTAACAGTAACAGCATTCAGAATTAAATTTGTTGGGGCTTCATTAACATCATTAATCGTAATCGTCAGAGCTTTTTTATAAAATAAACCATTTTGATCGGTAGTTTTTACCCGAATTTTATAACTAGATTTGCTTTCAAAGTTAGGTGAATTTTTAATCTGTAATTGATTACCGTTAATAATACTAAAAGCATTATTGTCATCTGATCCCGTACCTGTTACGAGGCTATAGCTAAAAGTATTATTTGCATCCTCATCTATAGTGGTAAAACTACCAATAACTGTATTTGCTACTACATTTTCATCAACGTTACTAAGGCTAATATCTAGGTTTGTAGGAGTTTCATTAAGATCATTAATCGTAATAGTTAATTCTTTTTCAAAAGATAAACCCCCTTGATCAGTAGTTTTGACTCGAATACGGTAGCTAGATTTACTTTCAAAGTTTGGAGAACTATTAATTTTTAGTTGATTGCCATTAACAGTAAAATAACTGTTATCATCAGAGCCAACCCCTTCCACTAGGCTATAAGTGAACAGGGTATTATTATCCGGATCAACAGTATTAAACGTTCCCACGGTAGTCAAGGTCGTAACGTTTTCATTAACTGCACTTGAATTTAAGGACAAGTCTGTGGGATAGTCATTAGTTCCCTGCAAATTAACGATGAAAGGTTGACTATTTTGTCTAGTGATGATAGTGTTTGGTTTGCTTATAACTACGTTGTCTAGTCCCGATCCAGTACGACTACTACTAGCAAAGTTAATATAGTTGTCGCTATAGCCACCATCCCTCTTAATATAGTGATAGATCAGATTGTTATTCGCATAAACATCAATATTAGTTTGTCCAATCCCATTAAAAGGATTATCATCGGTGGGATCGCTTAATTGCAGTGTAAAGTTAGAGAAAGTGTAATTAGTTGCCTGAATGCCCCAAGTGCTATTGGGGAATAACGCGGTTATGTCCTTATTACCATCAAAAACCTGCATTTCACCATTTTTTCTAAAGAGAATGCCAAAGTGTGGTACAGCAGAATTAATAGATGCGTTTTTGTCAGTGGCAGAAAGTCCGAGACTAATACCTCCCCAATCACTGGAGGTAGTACCAAATTCACTGTTGATTAATGGTGATAGATCGAAACTGATCTGAAGATTGTCTTCGGAATTATCATTATTAAAGTTGCGATCGAGTGCTGTTGTCCCATTCCGAACAGTGACATAGCCGCTTGCAGAATAAGTCTCTCCTGAATTACTCCAATTAGTTAGAGCGAGAGGGCCACTTTGTCTTCCTAAAGAAAGTTTGTAATTAGGATTGTATCTATCTAAAACGGAGAAGAAACTAGAAATCTCAAAATTCTCTGACAGCAGAGAAACGCTGGAAAAATCTTTACTTAAATCTCCATCAGAAACGGTGAAGTTGAAATAATCGATCGCATCTTCTTGAAGGGCATTAATTGCCGAAGCATTAGGGGTATAGGTATAATCTCCCGTTGAAGTATTGATGCTCAAAACTCCGTAAGCTCCATTAACGGTAGTCATGCCACCAGATGCCGTTTTCCCGGCAATACCATAAGTCAGTTGTGTTAACCCACCATCAGGATCAATTCCCAGTAGAGTGCCAGAAATGGGGTTGAAGATGTCATAGGCACTCGTTTCGCTGAAAGCAATAGGAGCGATCGAAGGTAAGATCGGTTTATCATTGACTCCATCGATGGTTATGACAAATTTTGCCTTATCAGTTCGCCCATCGGGAACATTCTCAACGGTATAATTAAAACTCTCCGTAAGAGTATCTCCTATGTTTAAGGCTTGTACGTCAGGATTGTTATTATCGACAACATAACTATAAGAACCATCACTGTTAAGAGTGAAAGTGCCATAATTACCCTCGATCGGAGTTCCCAAGGTTTTCTCTGTACCCTGTCCCGCTATTTCTCCTGTCCTGACGGAGATAACTCTTAGATCGGTATAGCTGTTATTGGTATCGGTATCATTAGCGAGAACGTTGCCTGTCGGATTGATACCGAGTACATTGTTATTGAAGTTTCCTGCTTCTCTAGCATTAGTAGTATCATTAGTAGCAAAGAAAAGACCATAAGTATTCGGACTATTGGTGCTACTCGTATTATTATCAAAACTGATATTGTTATAAGTTACCGTCGCTGGTGTAGAAACACCTGCTTGAGAGCCTAAAGCTGTGCCAACGGCAAAAATAGCACCACCAATACCTTGCCCGTCATTTCCGTCACTTGCACCACCGATAGCATTATTGTTAGAAAAATCGACGTTGTTAAGGTTTAGGTTGCCCGTTCTAACAAAGATAGCTCCTCCCAGTCCAGCACCACCTCCACCAAAAGAATAGGGGAAAGAGAAGCTACTGCCACTGCCAAAAGTACCACTGTCACCTCTGCCACCGCCGAAGCCACCGTTTCCTCCGCCACTGCCACCGCCACCGCCGAAGCCACCACCACCGCCACCGCCACGAGCACCGCCACCGCCACCGCCACCAGCAAAGCCACCACTACCGCCAGTACCAGAGAAGTCGTCACCGCCGCCACCGCCACCGCCACCGCCAAAATCTCCTGCCCTACCACCGTGAGAACCTGCACTGAAGTCATTATCATTGTTGTGACTACCACCGCCACCACCGCCACCGATACCGCCAATACCACCTGTGGAAAGAGAAGGAAAATAACTATAACCATCAGTATAAAAAAGGTAAGCACCACCGCCACCACCACCGACACCACCGCTATTAGGGTCAGTGAATCCCCCCCCATTGGTAGCAGAAGAACCACCAAAGGGAGTCCCCGTGCCTAATCCACCAACACCACCATCTCCACTAGCAGCAATACCTAAATTGTAATCAACACTATTTCCCCCATCACCAGAGTAGCCCCCGCCGCCTCCGCCTCCGTTGTAACTACCCATACCACCATCACCAAAGAAGCCTCCTCCGCCTCCTCCCCCATCGCCAAAAAATCTAAAATAACCCTGCGGACGAAAAGACTCATAAAATCCAATCTTGCCTCCATTACCGGAGAAGCCACCGCCGCCTCCGCCGCCACCTATGTCATTAAAACTTCCGTCATATAATATCGTGCCACCTCTACCGCCGATCGCCTGATTTTTGGTAAAATTCACATTGGTAAGGGTGACATTCGTTGTGACAGATGCACCATTGTATAGCCCATTGATGAACAATGCACCTCCCATACCAGCACCACCGCCACCACCGTCAGCACCATCTCCTCCTTTGGCTCGTCCTTCAGCTAAGGTAAGATCAGAGATGGAAATATTGCCTTGATTGACAAAGAAAATACGAGAATCCCCTGCATCGTTGATACCATTCTTGTTGGCATCGCCACTAATGGTGAGTTTATCTATTCCTGTACCGATAATAGTAAGATCGTCGGTAATAATAGGCAACATCGATAACAGATAAATAGTATCAGGAGTGTTATCACTAAAAACAGGGCCGACAAAGGTAATGGTATCTGCCCCTGGATTCGCATTAGCGAATAGAATTGCCTGACGTAAACTACCCTCTCCACTGTCATTGAGGTTGCTGACTTCGGTGGTGTCGGGTTCTTGTATATCGCCAATATTTAGGGTGAAGGTGTTTAACGCATCTTGAGTTGTACCAACTGTGGGATCATCAACTACAACAGAGACGTTATAAGTATTCTTGTTTTCATAGTCAAAAAGCGTATTACTTTTAATATATAAACTATTGTTCTTAATTTCAAAGATATTAGCATCGCTTCCTGTCAAGGTGAGGTTATTGACTCCTAATCCATCATCAATAATGGTAAGATCGGCAACTTTAATGGGGCTTGCGGTATTGGTATTTTCGGCAATTAGACTTAGTTCGTTACTTAAGCTAACTCCGAAGGGGGCTTCGTTAGTGTCTATCTTTGTAACTATGGGCTGAATTACAAGACCGTTATAAGCGGGATCGCTACTGGTAGCGGTGGCGTTAATAGTTCCCAGATGAGAACCTTCGGCAATACCATCGGCGAAGGCCGATACGGTGACAGTTTGTGCCACATTCCAGTTATCGGGAGTAAAAATCAGGGTACTGACATTGGTTCTTAATTGAGAGCCTCCATTGAGGTTTACCACAACATTAGCCGTGGGTTTAGTATTTAAAATGACGGTATAGCTATCTGTTGCACCCCCTTCAAAAACGGTTAAAATCTCTCCTAATTGCTCTATTTTAAGATTATCTAGCCCCGCTGCCGTTGAAGTAGGGGAACTACTCGGGGCAGTGGCTGAACTAAAGTTAACATAATTGTCGCTATAGCCACCATTACCTTTAACATAGCTATAAATCAGAGAATTATCTTTGTAAATGTCAATGTTGGTTTGACCAATACCATCGAAAGGATTGTTGTCTGTAGGATCGGTTAAAAGAACGGAAAGGGAAGCCGATTCCCCTGCAAATCCTGAACTTAAACTTGCCCAATTTTGATAAGCTCCATAAAGAGCTTGACCGCCGTCAAAGGCTTGAATAACGCCATCGCTACGAAGTATAATCCCAAAATGGGGTACGCCGGAGTTGAAAGAGGCGTTTTTGTTAGCAGAGGATAAGCCTAAGCTAAAACCTCCTGACACGCTCCACTGATTGATTCTTTCAGGATTGGGAGTAAGGGAGAAACTAAATTTTAATCCCCCTTCAGCCACTGCTCCATTGAAATTGTAGTCTAGGGCGGCGATCGCACCATTTCTCATCAGTAAATAATTACCAGAATCGATATTAGGACTGGCATTCCCTATTTCCACATTCCCAGTGGCTACCCAATTAATTGGGGGCAGAGAACCATTTTGTCGGGGTGCGAGATTGTAGCTGAGATCGGTGGTGGTGGGATTACCTACGGCGGTGAAATTATCTGACAATAATACATGACTTGAATTACTACTGCTGTTGCCCGGAGTTGGAGCAATTTTTAAACCTGCTACATCATCATCAATAATGCTCACTGAGGTTGTTCCCGAACCACTGATGCTATAACTGGAATGGGGTTGTAATGTTAGAATAACGGTTTCATTTAGCTCTGCTTGGAAATCTGGGTTAGGAGACAAAATCAACTGAACATTTGAAACATAGCCAGGAAAGGTTATAACCAATGTTGAACCCGACAAACTCTGTACTCTCCCCCCCGGAGTATCCAGAAAATAATCCTGATTAAAGATAGCAGTGCCACCCACAGTAACATAAATGGTGAGAGGAGTTGTTATATTATCTGTACTGCGATTAAAGTAATAATAGAGACTTCTTGTTTGATCGATTTCTTCTACCGTATTAAAGATGGGGGGAGTCAAGCTAACAGTGGGGGTGGAATTTTCTACGGACAGATATTGCCCATCAATGAAAATGGTGGAAAAGTCATTTTGAGTCTGTAATTGCTGTAAATTTTTGGCACTGAGATTGACACCTCGCACTAAGGCGGAAAAAATCTCTCCTTCATCTCCTGCGCTATCATTATCGCCATTGATGATAAAGTCTAAGTAATGCCCATATTCTTCCAATATCACACTTGCGATCGACTCAAGATTATTAATGTTTGTAGCTAAATATTCTTCTGCTAGATAAATTTTCCCGTTATCTTTGGAAAAAGAACCGTTAGCCCCTTGTAACTGACTGCGACTGATAATTTCGATGAGTGGCTCGATATTATATTCACCATTTGTCCATAACTGTAGATAAGATTCGGTGTTGATAGCGTTACCGAAAGTTAAAATTAGTTTTTCGTCGAATTGATTATCGGTGGTGAAAGATAATAACTTCTGACTAACGAGATTTAATGCAGAAGCAAGGATGGGGGATAAAAGTTCATTAAGCATCGGATAATGATCTGTTAGTCAATGGAATTGATAAAATTATTACCACTACTAAATATAACATCATTTTTAAAAATTGATTAAGAATATTTAGGAATATATTATGTAACACTTATTAATATATCCTTTTATTCGTTACTCTCTATTTCTAACCACTCATAGTCAATAAAACGCCATAAAATTTCTATTAAGTTCAGTTGTAGTGAATAAGCGGAGAAAAAGAATATTTTTAAACCGTTGTTTTCTAATTCTCTATCCGTCAGACTACCAGAGAGAGTAACCATTGTAAAAGTTATAAATATCTTGATAATAGTATCACAGATCCCAAATAAGTTCGATCGAGAACAGAAGAAGAATGCCCTTACTTATTAGTATTGTGACAGTATATTTAGTGTATTTAATAATCACTAATAGTTCATTAACTTATTGATTTATACTGGAAAGGTTACGCTAAATTTTATAATTATTTTTATCCACACCATGACTGAAAAAAAACGTCTTTATAATATTACTACTTTTGGCTGTCAGATGAACAAAGCTGACTCTGAGCGTATGGCCGGTATTTTAGAAAATATGGGCTTTGAATTTACCGAAGACCCTAATAATGCTAATCTAATTGTTTATAATACTTGCACTATCAGAGATAATGCTGAACAAAAAGTTTATTCTTATCTTGGCAGACAGGCAAAACGGAAACAAGTTGAACCAGATTTAACCCTTGTCGTGGCTGGATGTGTTGCCCAACAGGAAGGAGAAATGTTATTAAGACGTGTTCCTGAGTTAGACTTAGTTATGGGCCCTCAACACGCTAATCGTTTAGATAGTTTACTAGATCAAGTATTTGCTGGTAATCAAGTTGTCGCTACAGATCCTATCCATATTTACGAAGATATAACCAAGCCTCGCCGTGAAAGTGAAGTATCTGCATGGGTAAATATTATTTATGGTTGCAATGAGAGATGTAGTTATTGTGTAGTGCCAAATGTTAGAGGAGTAGAACAGTCTCGTACTCCGGAATCTATCAAAGCAGAAATTGAAGATATTGGTCGTCAAGGTTATAAGGAAGTCACCTTATTAGGACAAAATATAGATGCCTATGGGCGTGATTTACCCGGTACAACGGAAACAGGAAGACACTTACACACACTCACCGATTTACTTTATTATATTCATGATGTAGAAGGGATCGATCGAATTCGTTTTGCTACTTCTCATCCTCGGTATTTTACCGAGCGTTTAATCAAGGCTTGTCATGATTTACCAAAAGTATGCGAACATTTTCATATACCTTTCCAATCAGGAGATAATGACATTCTTAAAGCGATGAAACGGGGCTATACCCATGAGCGTTACCGTGATATTATTAATAAAATACGTTATTATATGCCCCATGCCGCTATTAGTGCTGATGCGATCGTTGGCTTCCCCGGAGAAACGGAAGAACAGTTCGAGAATACCCTAAAATTAGTGGATGACATCGGTTTTGATCAACTTAACACAGCCGCCTATTCTCCTCGTCCAAATACTCCGGCCGCTATATGGGAAAATCAAATTAGTGAACAAGAAAAAAGCGATCGACTTCAAAGATTAAATCATTTAGTAGGCATTAAAGCAGGAGAAAGATCTCAACGATACTTAAATAAAGTAGAACAAGTATTAGTAGAGGATGTTAACCCTAAAGATACCACTCAAGTTGTGGGTAGAACTGACGGTAATCGTTTAACCTTCTTCAAAGGTGATTTAAAGGAGTTAAAAGGTAAAATTGTCCCCGTCAAAATAACCGAAGTTCGGCCATTCAGCTTAACTGGAGAGATGCTATCCTTAGTCACAGCCTAAAATTGACGAGATTAAATTCACTACTCAATTTACTCGATCCCATTGGTCAACTGAGAGTAATTGAGTAAAATTCGATCGATGTTTTGACGATAATTAGTTAAGTTTTTTAAATAGATTAAGTGAATGTCATCAATAAATTTTTAATAAATTATAATTTAATAATTACATCAAAAATCAGGGGTCAAATTAATGACTAGTGAAGAAAATCTCCCCCAACTCCTCTCAAAATCTATTGAATTAGTCAAGCATTTTTTACAAAACTTTGCATTGTTTGGTGATGTTGACACTACTTTAAACCTCACCTTTGGAGATAATTATAATAAAACTAAAGTCAAATCGATCGTCAATGAGTGGCAAAAAGATGACTTTAAGAATCTACCAAAAATTGAAATTATTGGAGCAAGTATCTTAAACGGGGCAAATGCAGGTTATAGTATCTCCACCAATGCCATTTATATTTCTGATGCTTTCTTGCTCCATGATTCCATACAAAACGTCGCAAAAACTCTCATAGAAGAAATAGGTCATCAGTTAGATGCACAAATAAACACGATCGATCCAGTATGGGATGAGGGTAATCTATTTGCTAATTTAATCTTTGGTAATCAAGAAGAATTTGAAGACATCAACCATGAACCAGAAGACGACTTCGCCACCATCTACATAGACGGAGAACTGATAGAAATAGAACAAGATTCGAGTGTCATCGGTCAATGGGGGGGCTCATTTAGAGCTGTGAGGGTAGTAGGTAACTACGCATATATTGCTAATAGTTATGGACTCCTTATTTTAGATATTTCTAATCCGACTAAACCTGTTGAAATAAGTAGATTTTCAGTAGAGTTTACCTATGAGGAACGCTCGGCTGTTGATGTGGAAGTTGTGGGAAATATCGCTTTGATCGCAGACTCTTACAATGGTTTAGTTATTATTGATATAAGTAATCCCTCTTCCCCTACTTTTTTAGCCAAATCTGTTCTGTATGTTCATGATGTAGAAGTGAAAGGAAATGTCGCTTTTATTGCTGATAGAGGTTCTTTATATCCCGGTGGTTTATACATTCTTGACATAAGCAATCCTTCTACTCCCACTTTCTTAGGTGGTTATGGTGGTTTTGGTACAGGAGAAATAGAAGTATTTGGGGATCTCGCTTTTATCTCTGATAATGATGACGATCTAGTGATTATTGACATCACCAATTTTTCCACTCCTACTTTTCTTAGTAAGTACGATACTCCTGCCCGTCCTATTGATATAGAAGTATTTGGGGATCTCGTTTTTATCGCTGATGGAGTAGAAGGTTTAATTATTCTTGATATAACGAATCCTTCTGTGCCCACTTTTTTAAGTAAGTATGATACAGGCTATGCTGTGGATGTAGAAGTGCGGGGAAATCTTGCTTTTGTCGGTGGAACTTCTGGTGATGGTTTAACCATTCTCGACATAACCAATCCGTCTGCTCCTAAGCTCTTTGGACATTATAATATTTCTGGTGATGTTAGGGATATAGACGTGAGAGGAAATCATGCTTTTGTGACGGACACTGATGGTGGTTTAATCATTGTTGATATAGCTACTCCCCCCACTCCCACTTTTCTCGGACAATACAATACAGCTTATTTTGTTAATGTAACAGAAATCGTAGGAAATCTCGCTTTTGTCTCTAAGGGTTTAGGTGGTTTAGCCATTATAGATGTAAGTAATCCTTCTACTCCCACTTTCTTAGGTAGCTACTATACTTCTGGTTTTGTTATGGACGTGGCAGTTTTCGGAAATCTTGCTTTCGTTGCCGATAATGAGGATGGTTTAGTTATTCTCGATGTAAGTAATCCATCTGTTCCCACTTTCTTAGGTAAATACGATACTTCTGGTTATGCTGTGGAGGTGAAAGTTTCGGGAAATCTCGCTTTCTTTGCCGATAGTGAGGGTGGTTTAGTTATTGTAGATGTAAGTAATCCATCTGTTCCCACTTTTTTAGGTAAATACGATACTGATACTTCTAGCAATATTGTAGATGTGGAAGTATTTGGAAACCTTGCTTTTATAACTGATTCTACGAGTGGTTTAGTGATTCTTGACATAACTAATGCTTCTGCTCCTGCGGTGGTAGGGAAGTATGCTAGTAATCGTTTTCATTATATAGAAATAGTGGGAGATCTCGCTTTTATAGTTGATGATTATGATGGTGGTGGGTTAGTAATTCTTGATATTGCTAATCCTTCTCTCCCAACTTTGGTAAGTAACATTGATGCACCGTTTTTCTTCGAGATTGTTGATCTAGAAGTAGCTGGAGATCTTGTGTTTGTTACTTCATTGCAATTTACAATCGAAATTGGTCAGTTCTCCATTATTGATATATCTAATCCCTCAGCACCTAGTTATGTAGGTAGCTATACGACTTCTTTATCTGTTTCTGATGTTGAAGTAGTAGGGGATCTTGCTTTTGTGAGCGAAGGTTCTCTTGGTTTAGAGATTTTAGATATAAGTAACTATAAGAAACTTAGGATTTTTGGTACTAACGACAATGATATGTTAACGGGTCGTGATGGTAATGATACTATCAACGGTGGTATGGGAAATGATACTCTTTATGGGTTTGGTTCTCATGATATTTTAATAGGTGGTATTGGGGATGATTCGATGATTGGAGGTTTGGGTAGCGATACATTCTATGTGGATAGCACGGAGGATCAAATAATAGAATTATCATATCAGCGTGGAGACAGGGATATAGTTCGATCGACAATTAACTATACTTTACCTATCAATGTAGAAGATCTTATCCTTGAAGGAACAAAAAATATCAACGGCACGGGAAATGCAGTTGATAACAGTCTTACTGGCAATAATGTTGATAATCAATTAAATGGTGATAAAGGTTCTGATACTCTTAATGGACGTGGCGGAAATGACACTCTCAACGGTGGTAGTCTTTACGATACCTTAATAGGTGGCAAAGGTAATGATACTTTCTATGTGGATCACTTCTTGGATAAAGTAGTCGAATTATTAAATGAAGGTACAGATACAGTTCGATCGACGATTAACTATACTTTAGGTGAAAATGTAGAAACTCTCATTTTACAAGGTGCAGAAGATATAAATGGAACGGGTAATAGTTTAAACAACAGTCTGACGGGTAATAATCAAAATAATTATCTTAGCGGTGGGGATGGAAATGACTCCTTAATAGGAGGCAACAGCAACGACACTTTAGTGGGAGATAATGGGAACGATCGTCTTAATGGTGGTACTGGCTTTGACAGAATGTTAGGAGGACTTGATAATGATGCTTACTCTGTTGACGATATTAAAGATGAGGTAATTGAAATTTTTAATCAAGGTATAGATACAGTTTTCTCTACCATTACCTATACTCTACCTAGTAATATCGAAAATTTGATTCTCAGTGAGACAGTAAATATAGGAATAAATGGAACTGGGAATAGTTTAAACAACAGTCTGACGGGTAATAGTCAAAATAATCATCTTAGCGGGCAAAATGGCAACGACTCCTTAATAGGAGGCAACGGCAACGATACCTTAGTGGGGGGGAATGGGAACGATCGTCTTAATGGTAGTACTGGCATTGACAGAATGTTAGGGGGACTTGATAATGATGCTTATTCTGTTGACAATATTAAAGATGAGGTAATTGAATTTTTTAATCAAGGTATAGATACAGTTTTCTCTACCATTACCTATACTCTAGCTAGTAATGTCGAAAATTTGACCCTTAGTGAGACAGTAAATATAGATATAAATGGAACGGGGAATAGTTTAAACAACCGTATTACTGGTAATCGTGGTAATAATCGTCTTAATGACGGAAATGGTAATGATACCTTAGTGGGGGGGAATGGGAACGATATTCTCAACGGTGGTGTTGGTAACGATTCTCTGATTGGTGGTATTGGTAACGATACCTATTATGTAGAGAATACGAGCGATCGAGTGGTAGAATTGGCGAATGAGGGTACAGATACAATTCGATCGACTATTACCTATACTTTAGGAGCCAATGTAGAAAATTTGGTGTTAGAAGGAATAGGAAATATCAATGGTACAGGAAACACCCTCAATAATAGTCTCACGGGTAATAATCAAAATAACATTCTCAACGGTGGAGATGGTAATGATACCTTAGTGGGAAATAATGGGAATGATCGTCTTAATGGTACTACTGGCAGTGACAGAATGTTAGGAGGATTTGGGAATGATGCTTATTCTATTGATAATATTAAAGATGGGGTGATTGAATTTTTTAATCAAGGTATAGATATCATTTTCTCTACTATTAACTATACTTTACCGAATAATATCGAAAATTTGAATCTCAGTGATACAGTAAATATAAATATAAATGGAACGGGTAATAGTTTAAAAAACCGTCTGACTGGTAATAATCAAAATAATCGACTCCATGGTGGAGAAGGAAATGATACCTTAAACGGACGTGATGGTAATGATATTATTACTGGTGGGATTGGTAACGATTCCATGATAGGGGGTGGTGGTAACGATACTTACTATGTGGACATTACAGGCGATCGAGTCGTCGAATTATCCAATGAGGGTACAGATACAGTACGATCTACTATTGCCTATACTTTAGCTGCCAATGTAGAATATCTAGTGTTAGAAGGTACAGGAAACATCAATGGTACAGGGAACAATTTACGCAACAATATTACAGGTAATAATCTTAACAATCATCTCACTGGTGGAGAAGAAAATGATAGCTTAAATGGCCGTGGTGGCAATGACACTCTCACTGGTGGATTAGGAAATGATAGTCTCATCGGTGGTACTGGTAATGACTCTTTCCGTTTTACTACTGTTAATGAGGGGACAGATACCATTACTGACTTTAATGTTACTGATGATACTATTTTGATTCGTCGTAATGGTTTTAGTGGTGGTTTATCCTTGGGTACTTTACCTGTAAATCAATTCCGTATTGGTTCATTAACAACAAAATCTTCTCAGCGTTTTATTTATAATCCCAGTAATGGTGCATTTTTCTTTGATTCTGATGGTAATGGTGCATCAGAGGCGTTAAAAATCGCTACTTTAACTGCGGGGTTAGATATGACAAATGAGGATATTTTAATTATTTAACTGATGTTACTCAGAATAAAAGGTGTTAGGTATTAGGTAAAAAATTGATCTCTAATCGAGGTGAAGTAGAATCTGAGTTAAAATAACAATGTCATAAAAAAATAAATTATTATCTCGATCGAATATGTTAATTAAATGTACAACTCGTCATATTAGAATTTATACCGCAGAAATCAAAGACAATGAGTTAATTCCTTCTAACCAAGTATTGACTCTTGATGTTGATCCTGATAACGAGTTTAATTGGGATGAAGTCGCTTTGCAAAAAGTCTATCGTAAATTTGATGATTTAGTGGAAAGTTATAGCGGAGAAGATTTAACCGATTATAATTTACGGCGCATTGGTTCAGATTTAGAAGTTTTAATTCGTAATCTTTTAAACCAAGGAGAAATTACCTACAATCTCAATGCTAGAGTTCTTAACTATAGTATGGGTTTACCCAGAGTTGATGCACCCGAGTCAGAAGGAAAATATCAGCTGACTAATTAATAATTAAATATTGACAATTGACAACTATTGCACTAATTTCCAACAAAATAAAATTTATCTTTATATCAATGAATATTTTATTACCCCTAGAGGGTTTTTTTTTGCTAATCGTTATAGGAATTATTTTTTACTTATTAACTCCTCGTCGCTATCAATCTTCGGATTCAGTAGCTAACTCTTATGATGAATGGACTGAAGATGGCATTTTAGAGTTTTATTGGGGTGAACATATCCACTTAGGACATTATGGTTTACCACCAAGAAAAAAAGATTTTCTACAGGCTAAAACTGATTTTGTTCATGAGATGGTGAAATGGGGAGATTTGGATAAGTTACCTTCAGGTACTACGGTGTTAGATGTGGGTTGTGGTATCGGTGGTAGCAGTCGCATTTTAGCAAGAGATTATGGTTTTGCGGTAACGGGTATCACTATCAGTCCTCAACAGGTGAAAAGAGCTCAAGAATTAACTCCTCCAGAGGTAAATGCTAAATTTCAAGTCGATGATGCGTTGGCACTTTCTTTTCCTGATAATAGTTTTGATATAGTGTGGAGTGTTGAAGCGGGTCCTCACATGGAAGATAAGGCTTTGTTTGCTAAGGAGTTAATGCGAGTTCTTAAGCCTAATGGTATTTTAGTTGTAGCTGACTGGAATCAAAGAGACGATCGATCCATACCCTTAAATTTTTGGGAGAAATCTGTAATGAAACAATTATTAGACCAATGGTCACATCCTGCTTTTTCTAGTATTGAAGAATTCGCAGAGCTTTTAACTGCCACCAGTAGAGTAAAAGGGGAAGTAATTACGGATGATTGGACAATTCAGACTCTTCCTTCTTGGTTAGATTCTATTTGGCAAGGTATTGCAAAACCATCGGGATTAATTTGTTTTGGGGTGAGTGGTTTTATCAAATCTTTACGAGAAATTCCTACCATTCTATTAATGCGTATTGCTTTTGGCTTCGGACTTTGCCGATTTGGGATGTTTAAAGCAGTAAAATCTTCTTAATCGAGAATTTTGAGATGAAAGTTTTTCACTTTTCTCTACCCTCATCAATAAAATTAAATGCAAACTAGCTTAATATAGGATTTTGTTATAACTTCTATAAGTAATTAAATTAAAAACAATGAAAATAAGCGATGATACAGGAATAGTTAAAAGAATATCTCGCTGGGTACCGGGTATTATTACTTTTCAGAATTACAATTCAGCATGGCTACAGTCTGATATTCAAGCTAGTTTAGCCGTGGTAGCAGTAGTTGTCCCTGTGGCGATCGCTTATGCAGAACTAGCAGGATTACCTCCTGTTAATGGTTTATATGCCAGTATTTTCCCCTTAATTGCCTATGGTTTTTTCGGCTCATCTCGACAATTAATTGTTGGTACTGATGCGGCTACTTGTTCTCTGGTGGCCACAACTTTAGCACCTTTAGCTAGTGGAGATATAGAACGTTATATTTCTCTATCGATGGTATTAGCGATTTTAGCGGGAATTGCATCTATTGGAGGAGGTATAGTAAGGTTAGGATTTTTAAGGAATTTTCTGTCCAGACCAATTTTAATTGGTTATTTGAACGGTATTGCTTTAAGTATTATTCTAGGACAGTTGGGTAAACTATTTGGATTTTCTTTGGAATCTAAAGGATTTTTTCTAGTTTTATGGGAATTTTTCGGCAAACTCGGACAAACTCACGGGTTAACTTTAACTATCGGATTGAGTATTTTTATTCTTCTACGGATTCTCAAAAAAATAGCTCCAAAAATCCCCTCTGCACTTATTGCTGTTACGATCGCAATCATAATTTCTTTCCTATTTGACTTAGATCAACAAGGGGTTGCTATAGTGGGAACTGTGCCATCAGGTTTTCCACCCTTAAAAATACCTCAACTACTAGAAACAGATATAATTTCGTTAATTATAGGTGGAGTAGGAATTGCTTTTGTTAGTTTCAATAGTGCGATGGTAACAGCAGAGGCTTTTGCCATGAAAAACCGTTATGAAATTGATCCTAATCAAGAATTAATTGCTTTAGGAATGGCGAATATTGTAGCTGGTGTTTCTCAAGGATTTGCCATTAGTGGTACAGCGTCTCGTACTGCAACTAATGATTCAGCAGGAGGAAAAACCCAGTTAGTGAGCATTATAGGCGCAATAATGATGATTTTCATACTCCTATTTTTCACGACACCTTTAAGTTATCTTCCTATCAGTGTGTTATCTGCTTTATTGATTGATGCAGTATTAGGATTATTGGATATAAAATCTCTCAAAAATCTTTATAAAATTAGTCTTCCTGAATGGCGTTTGTCGGTGTTGACTACCTTAGGTGTTATTTGTATAGGGGTTTTACAAGGTGTTTTAGTTGCCATTATTTTAGCAGTAATTCAATTGTTATATAGAGCCTCTCGTCCTAATGATGCGATTTTAGGAATAGTGGAAGGGAAAGATGGTTTTCATAATATTGAACGAGAAACCAATGCTAAAACTATTGATGGATTAATTATGTATCGGTTTGAAGCATCTCTTTTCTTTTTCAATGCAAACTTTTTTAAATCCAGAGTTCTGAGTATAGTTAATAACACGATTACAGATGTAAAATGGTTTTTGTTAGATGCTGAGTCTATTTCTAGTATTGACTCCACTGCTACCGTAAAATTAGAAGAAATATGGGAAGAATTAACCAAACAAGATATTATTTTGGTAATTGCGCGAACCCATAGTTTTACTTATTCCATGTTAGAAAAAACTGGATTGACCAAGATCATTGGAGAGGAAAACTTCTTCCCTACCATTAGTTCAGCTATTTCAGCTTTTCATAATTCTTAAGGTAAGATGCATCTAAGTTAACTAAACTTCTGACTAGCCGCATAATTAATTGTCACTGGCTCCATAAGTAAGAAACAAGGTTTAACAGTTGTATTGTCAAAGTTATACCATAATAGTTAAGACCGTCATAACAATGGTGTACTAAAATACTCAAGTCTAAACTTGGTTCTGAGGATTAATGGCTTCATGATTGACGAAGTGATAAATCACTGTCCCATCTCCAGAAAAAGGCTACCGTTTTGGGTTTTGACCTGTTTCTCATTCCTCGTCTCCCTAATCTGTTTCTTAAGAGTCTGAATAAATTAGAAAGCTATAAAAATTAAGGGTAAAGATTAGAGATTTAATATATTAAACCCCTAAATTTCCTAAAAAATGCAGATTTTTGACATCACATTATTATATAAATAAAGTATTTTATCAATTAATCGTGTTACTAAGATAAACCCCTAACTCGCTAGTATTTCTTCTGTCTCCTAACTCTTCTCTCTTCTCTCCATCAGAAAATCATGAGATAACCTGCTACTTATCTAGTTTTCATGGTAGCAAGTCTTGCATTTTGATAATAATGTCCTAGAATTTGACGGTAATCAACTCCGTTTTGTGCTAAATAATATGTACCCCATTGGCTTAACCCTAAACCGTGTCCAAATCCTCTACCAGAAACCTGTAAACCATTGCCTGCTGAAGAAATTCGGAATAAGGTACTTCGCAAATCTAAGGCACTTCTTAAATCACTTCCTGCAACGGTTTTAGTACTACGATCGCCAACTATTTGCATAGTGACAATTCTACCTTGAGGGGTGATTTTTTGAGGTACTAAAGCACGAATATTACCTACACTACCTACAACTCTACTAATACTCGAAGGGGAAACTGTTTTATTCCACTGAAAAACTGGTGCTGTTTGATCATAATCAACAACTCCTCTTAAATAAGGGAGAGGTGAAATCCAAATATCTTCCACATTTTCTGTATGTCCTCCTGACGATGAATGGAATACAGCTAGAATTGGTTGATTGTTATAAGTCATGATTTGTCCGTTAGTAGATTTTACGGCTTGGTGAGTAGTGGTATATTCACTACCCAATCCTTTATATACCTGTGTGGCTGTTGTCGTGTCTAAGTCAAAAACGCTATTTTTACTAGTGTTGCGTTTATATAAAGCATAAGTACGAGCGGCGACGGCTTGGGCTTTTAAGGCTTCTTGAGGCCAACTTGGAATTGCTTCTGCCCCTACTACACTATACAAGTAATCTTCTATATCTACATGATTGACAGCGGTAATACCACTTCCTTGACGACTTAATAAAACTCTACCACGATACCATCGATCGCCAATCCAAATAACACCATCACCACTGGGTTCTAACCATATACGATTTGAGTTCCACTGTGCTAAATTTACGTTGCCACCATTTGCTTTTGCTACAAATGAGTTCATTCCTTCTACTTGTCCAATAATTTGTCCTGCACTATTTTTAATTAGAGCGGGGGTTGAACTACCTATTTGTAGATTATTAACACCTTTTTTGATGGCTACTCTTAATTCTAAAGCAGCTTGAGCGTACGTCGTGAAAATCAACCAAAATAGAGCTATCAAACTTAATTTAGAAATTGTTTTTAGGATAAATTTTTGCCACATAATCATTCAATATATTTTTTGTTGATCCGTATTTTGATGGAATTCAATTCCAGTTAATTTTGATCATGCCTATGAACATATAACCAAAAATATAGATTTTGTCAATAGTATTTTTAATCTACTTCTCTTTTACAACCAAATCATCAGTAAAACTTATATGACAAGGGTTGAAGGAGAAAATACGAGATTGAGGCACTATCTAGCCAGATTACAGAGAAAAACCCTTTGCTATTCCAAGTCTGTCGAAATGCGGAAATATTCAATCTCACTTTTGATTCATTATTTTAAATTCCAAGATATTCCCATACCTTATCGAGGTGAGGTGCGATCGAACTCTCCCCCCAAAGACGATCGCACCCCTTAACCACATCAACATTAATTCATAAGGACGATCGAACCTTTAACCATATCAAGATTACTTCATAAGAGCGATCGAACTCCTTCCCACTAAACGATCGAACCCCTCCAAAAGATGATCACATCTCCTTAACCAAATTAACATTACACTATAGTTAGCTAAAATAAAACTTCACTAGACGATCACACTTAACAAAGTATATGATTTATTATGTCTTGATATTTAGATAAGTTGACTTCAGACTTTTCGTTATAGTATTACTGCATAATTGTTGTTGATAAAAAATAATAGATCTCTTGCAAAATTATAATGAACATAAAAAGATGATAGGATAAGACAAAATATTAGCAATCGCCTTTAATTTAATTAAAGAAAATAAGTGCCTTTATACAGTTAATCATAATTCTTGCTTATATAATTCTCAACCTAGGAAAGTAAATACCCATTGGCGATAAAATACACAAATTAATTTACTGGATTCTTTAATATAGTTCTTAAATAATAGCTATGTCTTTTTTCACTATTTCATAGTTATAAATTCCCGCAATTAAGTTGAATCTTAACCCAAATCTTTTTCTTTTATTTCTATATTTTTCTGATAGTATTCTAAATATTTTAAGTTTTCTATTTACATGTTCAATTACGATTCTTTGTCGATTTAACTCTCTATTTTTTCTTTTTTCTTCTTGGGTTAACTTTCTTTTTTTTGTTTTCTTTTTTGGTATTTCGCTTAATTTATGAATTTTTTCTATACCTTGATAACCTTTGTCTACTAAACACTTTATTTTTTCACTTAATGGTAATCTACTGTTTTTAAAAATTTTAAAATCATGTTCTCTTCCTCGTCCATTTACATAACAAATTATTTCCAAGGTATCTTTATTAACTACTAATTGTGCTTTAAATGTATGTTCCTTCTTTTTGCCACTATAGTAAATTTTTTGTCTTTTTTTTGGTCTTTCGATTGCTATTTCAGTAACATCTATTAATACTGCCTTAATTTCATTCTCTTTTTTTATCAATTCTTTTTTACCACCTAGGGAAAAATAACCTGATTTGAGCAAGATTTTTTCAATTTTATGAACTGTTCTACAAACCGTTGATTCTGAGATATTCCAGTACTCTGATATGTGAAAATAAGTTCGATATTCTCTCAAATATTCCAAGGTTACTAAAATCTGCTCGGACACTGTTAATTTGCTTTTCCTTCCTCTTTTGTGATTGTTTTGTTCTTTTTTGACTATTTCTACTAAAAGATTATAGGTTTCTTTTTTTACTCCAAATCTCCTTTTAAACTTTTCTGGCTTTAATTTTTTTATTCTCTCAAGTTTCATAATTAAATCTTATACTTAAGGTATCCTCCATCGCCCAAAATTATAGATTATTCTGGTTAATCCTATCTCGTATTTAATTTTGCAAGAGGTCTAATATGGGACTAAAGAAAAAAGTATTTGCGAGTAAAGCGGAACAACAAAATTACTATAAAATAATAAGAACATGGGGTAAAAAGTTTAAAGTCTATCATAATATACCTTTTCTAAATATTTTTACTATTGATGATGTTATTCTTACAGAACAAGATAAAAATAATTTAAAAAAAACGAGCATCGATTATATTATTTGCAATAATTTTGAAGAGCCTATACTTTGCATTGAATTTGATGGTTTTTGTGAAGGAGTCAATAAAAATTTAGAATATAAACCTTCACGACAAATTGGTGATTGGAAAGATGATTGGCGAAAAAAAATCATCGAACTGAAATTAAAAGTTGCCGATCACTCAAATTTTCCTTTTTTTGTTGTCAGCAGTAAAGAGTTTAGTGATTTAGATGAAAATATACCCTTAACAATTATAGATGGAATAATTGGCTCTCTTGCTTCCAGTAATTTAGCCAGAGAAAGATTTTATCAATATATGAAAGATCCGAATATTTTTGAATTTAATGAGAATGAAATACAATTACATGAAAATATAAAAAATACGATACCTCCAAAAAATCCGACTACGTGGTACACATTTTTTTTATCAGCAATGGAGGCTTCAGAAGATCCAATTAGAAAACAAACTTATGAAATGCAAACAGGAATTGATTTTAGTTGCATAGCAGAGTTTCATATACATAAAAATTTATCATTTGAAGAAATGTTAACACATCCTATTTATGCAAAAGATAAAAACTATTTCAAAGATTGTTTTCCTAATGGATTAGTAAAAGGAACAGTTGTTATGTATATATTAAAAAACAATAAATGCTACGCAACAAACATCGGAATTCATGACTTTCAAAGTCAAGATTTTTCTAAATATGATATGGAATCAAAAATTGCTCATTTAATTACCGTTAATAAAATAATAAAAACAAATCATTAGTGTTGTTATAGATCAACCAAATCATAGTTTTAATAATTAATCATTAAATTAGTAATACAACTGTTATTTAAAATATATTTCTATAATAGTTAATAAAAAAGGGGTTTTAAAACCCCAAATTAATCTTACTTCATATCAGCGATCGCACCCTTTGCCATATTCGCAATAGCCTGATCTGTAGCCTTGGGTAACTGATAGTAAGTACCTCCAGCCTGTTTCGCCAACTCCTTACCGAAGCCAGTAGAAACAAACTTCTTCTCCGTGTCGATAACCAACAATTTCATGCCCATAGCACGGATTTTCGTGGCAATATCCAACAATTCCGCCTTAATATCGGGTTTTTCCCCTTCCTCAAGGGTTTCACCCAACGATCGAGCTAAAGGAATATTACCCCTTCCGTCCGTAATGGCAACGATGACAACCTGTCCAATATCTCCCGACATCTGCGCATTTACCCCCACATGAACCGCCTGAGTTAAGGCATGGGATAAGGGCGAACCACCACCGCAAGGCAGAGTTTCTAAACGGGTACGGGCTAAAGTAATGGAACGAGTAGGAGGTAATAATACGTCCGCCTGTTCACCTCGGAAGGGAATTAACGCCACTTGATCTCGATTTTCGTAGGCTTCCGTTAATAACCGCATTACAGCACCCTTTGCCGATTGCATCCGATTAAGCGCCATCGATCCTGACGCATCCACCACAAAGACGATTAAAGCCCCTGCTTTCCTTGCAAGGCGTTTTGACCTCAAATCTCCCTGTTCCACGATGACACGGCGATTAGGATTGCGTTCCCTGCGACTT
The DNA here is from genome assembly GCF_001548115.1 of Geminocystis sp. NIES-3709. Taxonomy (GTDB): domain Bacteria; phylum Cyanobacteriota; class Cyanobacteriia; order Cyanobacteriales; family Cyanobacteriaceae; genus Geminocystis. The sequence continues at coordinate 2,610,542 of NZ_AP014821.1, forward strand.
TTTTGGTAGGGTGCAGCCGCCCTCAAAGTGGCATCAACGGCTATACGTCTTACCTTACCTCTTGGTAACATGGGTTTAATATAGCGTCCTCGATCGTCACTGAAAATCATATTACGAGCGCCTGATTTACCCTGTCTTTGCATTTGTTGGGCAAAATATAGCACACTGGGATCTAATATCACCCCTTCCACATCGAAAATAAATTCTTCAGGAATTTGAGGAGTATTATCTTGTTCTTGATTTTCATTATCTTTGTTCTCATCTTCCTTTTCCTCCTCTTTTTCTTCTTCCCCTTCATCCTCACCTTGATCTTGGGGTTGTGGTGGTGGTGGTGGTGGTGGGGGTTGCATTTGGTCATCAGGGGGCTGTTGTTGCATGATAGTCGATCGAGGCACAATAACCAATTCCACGGCTTTGCGCAAATCATCGGCACTGACGTTATTGCGTCCTTCCAATGCCGCCGCCGCCATAGCTACCCTGACAGCAAAAATCTCCGCTCGATGCCCTTCTACTCCCCCTCGGATGGCTTCTTCTACTAAATATTTAATTTGCTCAGGGGTGATTTTTACTTCTTTGAGCCACTCCCTAGCCAAGATAATCTCGGTTTTGAGAGCGTCCATGTCTTCGTCATACTGCTCAAGGAATTTCACGGGAGATGACGCATAATCGATAACTTGATCCACCGCTTGGACTCTTTCATCGAGGGCTAACACACCATCAGCACTAAGGGCGATAGCAATTCGATCAAGCAAATGTTCTCGTAATGCGCCTTCTTCGGGGTTATAGGTAGCAATTAATAAAGGTTTGCATGGATGCGCAAAACTGATGCCTTCCCGTTCAATCTGATTTTTGCCTTCTGTCAAGACGGTTAAAAGTTGGTTGGCGATTTGATCATCTAACAAGTTGATTTCATCGATATATAAAACCCCACGATGGGCTTGTGCCAACAATCCGGGCTGAAAGACGGGTTCACCACGCTTAACGGATTGCTCCACATCCACCGAACCTAAAAGCCTGTCTTCCGTGACTCCTAAAGGTATTTGTACAAAAGGGGCTTTGATTACTTCTGTAGGAATTTGAGCAGGATCGGTATCGGCGTATTGTTGCCATGTGTCGGTATCCCAATCTTCGGAATTTTGGGGATCACAGTTAAAGCGATTATCTTTGATTACTTCTATGGGCGGTAATAGGGCATGGATTCCCCTCGCCATAACGGATTTAGCAGTCCCCCGTTTACCTGCGATCGCCACTCCCCCCAAACGAGGATCAACGGCGGCGAGTAGTAAAGCTGTTTTAATGGCTTGTTGCCCAATGACGGCAGTTAAAGGAAAATTAATATTTTTAGTGGTTAATGTGGACATTAATATAGACGTTATTATAAATGCGATGTAAAGCTATATTTTACCGTACATGGGGTATAGACTCGATCGAACTCAAAAAACGGTATTAGTTATACAGAGAATAACCTTTAAACTCTATTGATATTTGTTTTTGATGTTTTCAAAATTAGAGGATAAAAACTCCAATCTCTCCACCCCTTCATTGATAAAGTCATCTTTTTTTCTCTTATTATCTTTTTTTGACATTGCTTTCCAATTACTACAATCAAAAGTTAATAATGGAAACCATTTTCTTGGTAATTGATGATATAATGTCATATTAGGATACTTATTTTTCCAATCCTGATAAGTAGGATATTGAATATCCACAACAGTTAGATAACCACAGGAATATAAAGAATACAATACTGTTGCTCTGGTATATTGGGATGAATAAATAGAGTTTTTGACAATAAAATTGTCTAAGTCTGATTTACGGGCGAAACTTAGGTCTAAAATACGATAAGAGTTTTGAAGTTGTCCAAAATCATTTAATGTCACCCCTATTTTTTCAAATTCAAATCCAAATAATTCCGCTACTTCTATAAGAGTATTTTCCCAATTCTGATAGAGATTGACTAACATACAAAAGTTTACATATATTTCATTTTTAACGCTGTAACAACAGATTTTCCAGTTTCTAAAATTTCTAGTAAATCATTATTTTTTTTAGATTCTTCATAATTTAATTCAGCTTTTTTAATAGCAAAATCCACAAAATTTAAACTAACTTTGTCTAAAGATTCTTGTAATAGATACCATGATGTAGTTATATTATTCCAACAGATATTTTTATAGCCTTTTTGTCTTAATAATTTTTGTGTTTTTTTGTCTAAGGAATTAAATTTTTCTGAGTTTCTTTTTTGACATTGTTTATAATTAAGACCATCAAAGAATTTATTATTTTTCATAAAAATTATAGTTTTCCATATTTTTTCTGATATTGCATAGCAATATTTTGAGCTTCATTAATTATTTCTTCGGCTTTTTCTAAGTCTTCCCTCACAGATTCTTTTGATACAGCTCCAATTTCTTTTAAAATAACATCATCAGCTTTTTTTACTGTTCCAAAAATATGTTTAAATTGTTGTATAAGTTCACTTTTTGACCAATCCGTTAACGTTTTCGTAAAAGAAGTCAATTTCGCTCTTAAACCAAAATTTTCTCTATTTAATTTTTGATTAATTTCTGCTCTCTCATTTCGTTCTAAAAAGATTTTGACTAAAGTCTCAGAAGACATAGTTATTTGTCCAAGATTCACCCATTCTTCTAATTGTTTTTTACTTAAACAAAGTAAATTAATTTGTTTTAAATTAGGATTTTTCTCAATAATTGCTTGTTCTAATTCATTTCTTTTCATAGTTGACTAAGTTATATAGCAATTCTCGTTTTGGTGAGGTACAAAGATTGTCGTTGAAAGGTAAGAGGCAATAAAAAAAGTACCTCATAATTGTAAAAAACGCTATATTCAATTTGAATCAGTATTTTATAACTACATAGTATCACGCAAATACTTAAAATGTTATAGAATCTATTTATAGCGTTTTTCATGGTTACGGGGTACAGAAATAAAATTAAAGTTTCCCTGATTATAAGGATTTAAGCGTACCTCATAACGGTAGAAATTGCTATATATATTTCTGGCGTAAATAGTTATGGTATTACTTATAGCTTGTGCTTCATTCAAAAAATGTTATGATAAAAGGCAATTAAGATCGATCGACAAATTGATAAAAAGTGAGCAAAATTTACTCACTAAAAATCTTATTTTTTTATAAATTTAAACCCTCAGTTAATTTATTCTTAGCAATAGTTAAAGCCTCCTCAACTTTACTGCTATCTTTGCCTCCAGCTTGTGCTAAATTAGGTCTTCCACCTCCGCCTCCACCGCAGATTTTTGCAATTTCACCGATAAATTTGCCAGCTTGAAGTTGTTTTTCTTTATAGACTTTTTCACTAAAAGCGGCAACTAAACTCACTTTATTTTCTTCAGGAATTGATGCTAAAATCACGGCACTTTGTCCTAATTTTTGTTGTAACTTTTCTGCTGTTGTTTGCAAAGATTTTGCATCTAAATCTCCTAAATTAGCCACTAAAATTTTGAATTCCCCAATAGTTTCAGCTTGGTTAATTAAACTTTCAGATTTTAATAAAGCTAACTCTTGTTTCACATTTTCTAAATCTTTTTGAGTGGTTTTTAATTCACTTTGAAGGTTAGAAAAACGATCGACAATTTCCTCTGGTTTTGCCTTTAATTTATCGCATAATTCTTTGACAACTCCATCTCTGACTTTGAGATATTCTAAAACTGACGCACCTGCAACAGCTTCGATACGTCTGATACCAGAAGCAACCCCCGTCTCCGAGATAATCTTAAATAAGCCAATTTCTGCGGTATTATTAACATGAGTGCCTCCGCATAACTCCATGGAAACGCTAGGAATATCGATAACACGAACTTCTGAGCCATATTTCTCCCCAAACATCGCGATCGCACCTTTAGCTTTAGCCTCATTAATGCCCATAACAGAAATATGAGCGTCGTGGGCTTCGGCGATCCAAGTGTTGATTAAATCTTCAACTTGTTGTAATTGTTGCTTAGTAATAGGTTGTGGAGAATTAAAGTCGAATCTTAACTTATCAAAGGATACCAAAGAACCAGCCTGAGAGATGTTTTCATCGACAACTTTTTTCAATGCTGACTGTAAGAGGTGGGTTGCGGTGTGATTGGCTTTAACTCGGTTACGACAGGCTTTATCAATAGTCGCGCGTAACTTTTGCCCAATATGAATTGTACCCCTTTTTACTGTACCATAGTGGACGAAAAAGCCCGATTCTTTCTGCACATCTTCGATCGATACTAACACATCTTCTCCTGCTAAATAGCCTCGATCGCCGATTTGTCCACCAGATTCCGCATAAAATGGAGTTTTATTCAAAATTAGTTGAACTTTACTACCAGATTCAGCTTTTTCCACCGATTTACCCTCAACTAATAACGCCTCGATGTGACTTATTAACTGATATTCGCTATAACCTAAAAATTCTGTGGGGTGGATATGCTCTGCTAACTTATCTATGCTACCCTGTACCGTTAAATCGATCGTTTCATGGGCAGACTGCGATCGAACCCTTTGAGCTTCCATTTCCGCTTCAAAACCAGACACATCAACGGTTAAACTCTCTTCTTCCGCAATTTCCTGAGTCAATTCGAGGGGGAAACCATAGGTATCATAAAGGGTAAAAGCATCCTCACCAGAAATTACGGTTTTTTGCTGACTTCTGAGTTTAATAATCACCTCATTTAAGAGTTTTTCGCCCCTTTCGAGGGTTGCTAAGAATGCCGATTCTTCCCGTTGCAACTCGGTTTTAATTAACTTTTCTCTTTCTCTCGTGTTGCTGTAAACCCCTTCTAAGAGTTGTATTGCCGTTTCTGCTACCTCAGTGATAAAATTCCCATCGATCCCGATTAAACGCCCGTGACGCACCACACGACGGATTAGACGGCGCAAAATATAGCCTCTTCCTATATTAGAGGCAGAAATACCATCGGCTATCATCTGAACTACTGAACGCACATGATCACCGATAACCTTTAAAGATACCTTAGTATTTTCATCCACTTTGCTATAATCAATATCCGCTAACTTCGCCGCCGTTGTGATGATAGGGAAAATCAAGTCCGTTTCGTAATTATTCGTCACTTGTTGCAGAATTTGTGCCATTCTTTCTAACCCCATACCAGTATCGATGTTTTTGTTTTGCAGAGGGGTTAAATTGCCTTCAGCGTCTCGGTTATACTGCATGAAAACCAAGTTGTAAAACTCGATGAAGCGGGTATCGTCTTCCAAGTCGATGTTATCATCCCCCAATTCGGGCTTAAAATCATAGTATAACTCAGAACAAGGACCACAAGGACCAGTTACCCCTGATTTCCAGAAGTTATCTTCTTCTCCCATGCGAATAATCCGTTTTTCGGGGATTCCCACCTCATCACGCCAGATAGCGAAAGCCTCATCGTCTTCCCTAAAAACACTGACAACGATTCTTTCTGGAGGTAGTTGAAACACTTTAGTTGATAATTCCCACCCCCATGCGATCGCCTGTGACTTAAAGTAATCACCGAAGCTAAAGTTACCCAACATCTCAAAGAAGGTATGATGCCTAGCGGTGCGCCCTACGTTTTCAATGTCGTTAGTACGGATACACTTTTGCGAAGTCGTAGCACGGGGATAATCGGGGTTTTTCTGCCCTAAGAAAATGGGCTTAAATGGAAGCATTCCTGCGATCGTCAGTAAAACAGTGGGATCTTCTGGCACTAAAGAGGCACTAGGGAGGATTTTGTGTTGTTTTTGGGCGAAAAAGTTTAAAAATTTCTCTCTGATTTCGTTTCCTGTTAAAGAAGGAGGTTGTTTACTCATAATTAAAATTAAATATTAATTCACATTACACGGTTGTCTCTCTATTACTATTATTGCTAATTTTCGTTGCTATCATAACAGAGGTAATTAGAAAGGTAATAAAAAAATAAATAGTATTGAGATATTTAGATATGAATCGATTAGCACCGAAAACAGATACATTAAAGCCTTTGTTTGCTAAATCAGGGAATCAATGTGCATTTCCTAAATGTCAACATCCATTATTTAATCACAAAGGTCAATTTATCGCCCAAGTCTGTCATATAGAAGGAGCATCAGAAGGTGGAGAAAGATATAATCCAAACACTGATGATGAATATCGCAGAAGTTATGATAATCTTCTGATTCTTTGCTATGCTCATCATGTTGAAACAGATGATGTTAAAGAGTTTCCTGTAGAAAAGCTAAGACAGATGAAAAAAGAACATGAATCTAAGTTTGAAAGTTTAAATTTTCATGTTGAAAAAGAGGATTTACAAAAAATTGTTGATGAAATGAATCAATATTGGGATGATATAGAAAGATTAAATAAAGTTGATCATAAATTTTTTGGTACGGAGTTAGAAATGGAGATTGATGTGAAAAAAAATTTTTTAGCTCTTGTTGATGATATAAAAGAAGAAGTAGATGCAATTGAAAATCTTTTAAAGATATTTGCTGATAGCGATCAAAATTTATTGAATGATTTAGAACAACTTTTAAAGAAAAAAAATATAGATATAAGTATATTTGATGATGTTCCTTATTACGAAAATTCTTTTTTTAATAGAAATTGGGAAGAACATAATTTAGGTTCACATAATTGGATAAAAAGATTAAGAATAGATTTGCTACATTTAGAAATTAAATATTTAGAGTTACAGCTCATACTCAATAATGATGAAATTTTTAAAGACAGACTTATAAAAGCAAAAAATATTTTTCAAGAATACGCACAGAAAGCAATTCATATAGACTAAATATCACTCTGCAACGATGAGATATTGTCAGAACAAAATTGGAATTATATCTGTTAAACATTTTCAAAAAATTGATTGAAAAGAAAAGTAATGCTTAAACATACAATTATTATTTAATGGAGTGATGAAGATAACGGTACTTTGAAAAATTTTTAATCAAAAACTGCTTGAAATCCTCTCAGATTAAAGCATTTACGTCAACACTATAAAAATAGCTGAAACCCTGGTTATAAAAGGAAAGGCTATCAATCGAAGTAAAGTCTTTGATTAATAAAGGTTTGAAACTAATATTTTGATATTTTTTTGTTTAAGTACCGATAACTGTTTTGTGGTTTTTTTACCTGAATTTAGTCAGAATGTTATGCAACCTGTTACTCATGGGGAAACCGATGAAGAAGCCTTAAAAAATGGGCAAGAAGTTTTAGAGTTAATCATGGAAGAATATCAAGAAGATGGTAAAGATTTACCTCAGCCTAAAACCTTTGTTTTTGCTTAAATTTTAGTTATAAATAAATGAAAATAGAATCTTTAAAGAAAAAAGAGCTTGAAAATTATTGTCAAAAATATGGTATTAAAATACAAAACAACAATTATTAGAATTAATTAATCAGGATAAATTTAACAAAATTAATAATGCTATTAAACAAGGAAAACAACTAGAATTGTTAATATCGCAAATTCATTTACTTTCAGAAGAATACGCTTCTCAATTAAAAATACAAATTGATTTAAGAAAAGAAGAAATGAAAAATGATGATAGTTCCCATTATTTAATTTATAGAGTTTTAGGGATAACCAGTCAAGAAGGTCAAAAAATAGATGAATATCAAAATATTGGCAGGTTTTTGTATAATTATGCTGGTTCTTTTTTAGAAGAAGTTGCCTCTTTATGTTTATTATTTAACAATCCTCAAGGAAGAAAAATTACTGTAAAAAATTCTTTTGGTACAAAACCAAAAACTTTTGAAATTGATTTTTTAGATGGCAAGGACGCTATAGAAATTAAATGGAGAGATGCAACTACAGACGGAGATCATATCACAAAAGAGCATACAAGGGTAAAAGCGATCGAAAATCATGGATATAAACCTATTAGAGTAATGTTTTATTATCCTCAAAGAGAACAAGCTATCAATATTCAACAAACCTTAGAAACGGTTTACAAAGGCGTAAATGGAGAATATTATGCCGGAGAAGAAGCATGGAACTTTATTAAAAGTCGTACAGGATTTGATATGAAACAGATTTTAATAGATATTGCCGATCAAAAAACACCAGACAAAAGTTAAATTATGGAAAAAATAATTAAGGGAAATTGTCTTGATGAGTTACAAAAAATTGACTCAGAAATAATTGATTTAATTTATTTAGATCCGCCATTCTTTACTCAAAAAAAACATTCTTTAACCACTCGTGATAATAACATAAATTATGAATTTGATGATGTATGGAATAGTCTAAGTGATTATTTATTAATGATGGAAAAATGTTTGATTGAATGTAAAAGAGTATTAAAAAAAACTGGTAATATTTTTTTACATTGTGATAAATCAGCTTCTCATCATTTAAGAGTGTTATTAGATAAAATATTTGGCTATGATAATTTTAGAAGTGAAATTATTTGGTCTTATAAAAGATGGTCAAATTCTAAAAAAGGTTTACTCAATTCTCATCAAACTATTTATTTTTATTCTAAAACTGACGATTTTAAATTTAATACTATTTATAGTGATTATTCTCCCACAACAAATGTTGATCAAATATGGCAATTACGAGAAAAAAATAGCTATGGAAAATCAGTATATAAAAAGGATAAAAATGGTAATATCATCTTAGCTCAAGAGAAAAAAGGCGTTCCTTTATCAGATGTTTGGGAAATACCTTTTTTAAATCCAAAAGCAAAAGAAAGAGTAGGTTATCCTACGCAAAAACCTGTTTTACTTTTACAACAAATTATTAATATTTCTACTGATGAAGGGGATTTAGTTTTAGATGCTTTTTGTGGAAGTGGTACAACTTGTGTTGCCGCCAAATCATTACAACGTAGTTTTATTGGAATTGATATATCAGAAGATGCGATCGAACTTACTAAAAAAAGATTAAATGAGATGATTATAACTAAGTCTGAACTTCTGGAAAAAGGAAAAACAAGTTATATAGAAAAATCAGAAGATGAACTATTTTTATTAAAAAGTATTAATGCTATTCCAGTACAAAGAAATAATGGCATTGATGGTTTTTTGAAAAGACAATTTAATGATAAACCTATACCCGTTAGAATACAAAAAAAAGATGAAACTTTAGAAGATGCGATCGAAGCTATTAATCATTCAGAACAAGCAAAAAAATGTGATTTAAAAATAGTTATTCAAACAAATAATTATCGTCAGTTATTTCCTTTAGAAGACAAGAAAATTCTCATTATTAAATCATATGAATTATTCATTAACGAAGAATTAAACAAAACAAGTATGATAGCTTATAATCAATCAAATTAGAATTGTATCATTTATTCATTGCTAGTTTCGATCGCATCAATAACTTGCTTAACAATTTTAGGATGTAGAGTTTTACCACCATGAAAAGGAATAACTACTTTTATGTTATCTTTTTGATAAATTCGATGACTTCCTTGACTTCTTCTCAAAACAAATCCAGTATTAAATAACAGTTTTTCTGATTCTTTAGCATTAAGACGAGGTAATTTAGGCAACTTTAACCTCCACATTAATTAGAGAAATTTCTTTCACCAATAATGCTTGTTTTTCTTCTTCTGTAACAGTAGATAAATATAATTCTATTGCCTCTTGAATATTAGCTTTTATTTCCTCGAAAGAATCCCCTTGACTTTGACAACCTTCTAATTGAGGGCAATAAGCATAATAACCATATTCATCTTTTTCAATTACGGCACTTATTTGATAGCGTGTATTAATCATACAATATAATTGATTACTAACTTTAATTGCTAAAACTGTTGTAATAATAACTTGAATAAACGATCGATTGTCAGTAAAACAGTGAAATATTTAGGCACTAATGAGGTACTAAGTAAAATTTTGTGTAGTTTTTTGGTAAAAAAATCTAAAAATTTCGATCAAATTTCGTTGTTTCTTAGGGAGGGATATTAGTCATAAAATATTATCAATAATAGTCTTATTTCTTATTATTGCTGATTTTTTTTGCTATCATAAAAGCGAAAATAGAGCAAATCAAGAAAATATAATGATTAATACCTAAAAAAATTCGAGAATTAAAGAGTTTATTGAAAAAAGAAGGTTTTGTTTATCGTACAGCTAAAAGTAGTCACACTCGTTGGTATCATGAATTATTATCAGAAGATCCGATCACAATATCAGGAAATGATGGTGATCATGCTCAAAAATATTTAGAAAAACAAATTAATCAAAAATTAGCTAAATTAAAAAGAATAAAAGAGGGTAAATAATTATGAGTAAATTTAATTATACAATTACTATTCAATGGAGTAATAAAGATAACTGTTTTGTCGTATTTTTACCTAATTTTAAAAATGAAATGCAACCAATTACTCATGGCAAAACCTATGAAGAAGCCTTAAAAAATGGGCAAGAAGTTTTAGAGTTAATTATGGAAGAATATCAAGAAGATGGCAAAGATTTACCTCAACCTAAAACCTTTGTTTTTGCTTAAATTTTAGTTTTACAGCAGTTTTCAGATTAATAAACCACAAATTTAATGATAAATATAAAATAGGCATTACCTATAATCTTAGAGTGTAGTTTTCCAAATTGAAAAAAAAGCGCTGTAAATCATTATTTGTATAGTATTTTATGTCCAGTAAAATTATGGAAATAACAAGTCGTGAAAAACTGCATCAACAAATTGATAATTTACCTGATGATGTTGGACATAAGATTCTCAAACAAACAGGAAGTAATTACAAGAATATTTTGATTTAGAAAATCCCCGCTATATCATCAGACAAACGGGGAAAGTTTCAATAGGCAAAGTTATGCTAAAACTAAAGAACTATTCTCAGAAAATACTCCTGAAGAATCTAAGTTCGTACTCAAGGCTTGTCCATTTAATTCATAGTTATTTGGTACAGGAATGTTTCCTTGTGTCCAAACACCATTGAAACTAAAAGAAACTGAACCGTTTATCGGAATTTGTTCATTCCAATTCAGGTTAGAAACGGTATATCGATCGTCTGTAAGCTGTTTCTGTTGAGCATTCCAAAGAGATTTGATCGAGAATTGACTATCAAACTCTAAATTCCAACCATTGATCACGGTTTCTGCATTATTGCTAATAGTAATTGTACCAGTAAAACCATTATTCCACTGATTCTCTACTCTGAAATCCACCAAAATATCTCTTGTAGTTGAAGATAAATTGTCATTCGATTCTGAGTTTTCAGTTTCAGTTATCGCCGAATCAAAAGCAAAAAGTGAGGTTTGAGAATCATTATTTGATGTAGAATAATTCAAGGGTGCAGTAGCTAAAGAAGTTTGACCAGACAGAAGAGAATTTAAGAGATCTTGTTTATTGGTGTTAACCGTATTCCAATCATCATTAAGAATACCTCCAGTATCCGTAGAATTAGGATTCCAAGACCAAAATGTCCAATTGATACCGTCATTTCCTGTTCCTAAATAGTCTATCAGGGTTTCTAACCATTGTCGATCGGACGTTGTTTGTAGTTTTGTACCAAATTCTCCTAATAACACGGGGGCAATCTTTTCGTTGTGAATATATCCCCATGTTTTGTCCCATAATTCAGGTAGATTATTGGGATAATCGCCACTATTAAACCACGATTGGGGATACACGGAAGACGGATAATCATGAGGTGTATATACAAGTCGATCAGCTACATCAAGACGCACAGGATGATCTTTTGCACCAGCTAAGTTACCACCCCACCAATAATTTTCTCCGTTATAGCTTTCGATACCGCCGACAAAAATTAACCAATCAGAATTGACGGAAAGAATACTATTTCCTGCTCTTTCTGCCGCTAATCGCCAATCTGTGGCAAGGTTTCCACTTCCCCAGGTTGCACTACCGTGAGGCTCATTATGCAAATCTGCACCGATAATAGTATTATTTCCCGCATAACGTTGGGCTAACATTTGCCAATCGCTAATCCATCTTGCTTCTGAGTATGATGAGGTGTACCATAAAGAAGATTGACCATCTGCACTAGGACGATGTCGATCGAGGATAATTTTTAAATCAATTTCCCCCGCATATTCAACAATTTTATCCATAATTTGCAGTCCATTTAATCCTTGCAAATCTTGATTAAAACTATAATTAATACTTTGAGGAATACTACTCGCATCAAAAATTTGATTAGAGAAAGGTAATCGGATAGTGTTGTAACCAAGATCTTTCATTTGATCCATCATATCTCGATAATTTCTCGCCCATAATCCATGAGGTGCAAAATCACGAGTTTCTAAACCAAACCAATTTACCCCACTGACTCGAAATACTTCACCGTCTGGATTAATAATTTGATTCCCGCTAGTTTGCCAACCACCTTCACTCACAGGAGGAGGAGTTAAAGGAGGAAGAATCGTTGCAATACCTTGGGCATCTTGTAAAGTCGCATTGACAGGAGAAGACAGATTAAGATTAAATGTTTCGTTTCCTTCTGTTATATTGTCATTGAGAATGGGAATTGTAATAGTTTTTGTGGTTTCCCCGGCATTAAAAGTTAATTTACCGGCGATCGTATTATAATCTAAACCAGCTAAAGCAGAACCATTTTGAGTGGTATAATTCACTTCTACTGTTTGCTGACTGGCATTACTAAGGGTAACGGTAAATATGGCATTGGGGTTATCTCCTTCTCTAACGGTGACATCATTAATACTAAAACTCGGTAGAGGTGGTGTAACTCCTCCTCCTCCATCTAATGAAGTTCCATTGAAGGTGTAATTAGTAGGTTGTGGTACAGTTCCTTCAGTCCATGCACCATTAAAACCAAAGGAAATCGAACCATTGACAGGTATCTGACTATTCCAACTGAGGTTGGATAATTCATAATATCCATTTTGTGCGATATTTTGTTGTGCACTCCAAAGATTAGTAATTTGAAAAGGCGTATTAAAGGCTAATTTCCAACCATTGACGGGGGTTGAACCATTATTAGTAATGGTAATTTTACCTGTAAAACCGCTATTCCATTGATTTTCAACATTAAAATTAACGGAAATGTTGCCCTCGTTGATAGGTGGCGGTGGCGCTTGATCATCATTGATAATTGTACCAATAGCTTGATTATCAGCGATCGTTGCCCCTATGGCATTACTGAGGTTAAGTAAAAAACTCTCATTGGCTTCAAAGGAAGTATCTCCATTAATGGCGACACGAATAGTTTTAGTGGTTTCTCCAGAAGCAAAATTTAATATACCTGATAAACCTTGATAATCAATATCTGCGATCGCTTTGTTATCTCCAGAACTATTATGATCGGCAGTGGCAAAATTCACCGATACAGTTTGATTACTAGGAGAACTTAAGATAAGAGTATAGATTAAATAATTAATGCCTTGGTTGCCTTCTATGACACTGGCATCGGCGATGGTGATAATAGGTAGAGGATTAGGATTAACAGGATCGATCGAGCTACCATTTAGTATAAAGTTACTCGGTTCATTGACAATGCCATTGACAGGTTTACCGATAAAACCAATGTTAATATTTTGTCCGGGAGATATATTTGCATTCCAAGGAAGGTAACGTACAGTGTATTGATTACCTTGACGACTGACAATTTCACCATGCCAAATATCGGTAATGTCAAAATCGGCAGTAAAAGTCAAAGTCCAATTCTCTAGGGTGAGATTAGTATTATTAGAGAGGGTAAGTTGTCCTTGAAAACCAGAGCCCCAGTTTTGAATAAGGGAAAAATCAACGGTATTAGCCATTGTAGAGTCTCCTAACTAAATAAGTAGATTAATTTTTATTTCGTCACCGTAAGGAAGAATAATCTCTTAGTGACAAAACTAACCCTCTTTTGTTTTTCTTAAGACTTTCGCAAAAATAGTTTTTTTGCATCCCAACCCCCAAGTATAGGAAGTCCTTTGGTTGTTACTTCCATAATTGCGGAAGCAAGGGGCTAGTGCATAAGTCCTATTTCTTTTAAGTAGCAAAATAGATTAAATGATCAATGTTATTTTGATTAAATATTCCCTAACAAGGTAAGGATGCTTAAAAATCCTTGTTAAACCCCTTGTTGATATGTCAATTAATATTGGTTCGGTACTTATGAAAATTTCGCTCAACTTTAGCATAACATAAAAAATTTTTTTGATGAATAATGGAATATATTTAGTAATTAATTTCGATAATTTCCGTATATTCAAACTGATTTTCACTTTTTTTCACCAAGGGATATTCTGTGCCATTAATGAGAATAAAATCTTCTTGACAATCTTCTTTTGGCGATCGATAGACTAAGATATATTGTTTATTAATATAAGGATTCATCTCCGTTTCTACTTCATTTCGCCATTGAGTTTTTGTGACTAAAACGACTAATTGATTCGCTAATTTTGGGATACATCTAGCTACTTGACGACGATAAATTTCATCTAAACTTCCGAAAGGTGAATCCATAATTATGGGAAATTTACTAGAATCTAAACCGACTAAACTACTTTGTTTTGACCATTCCCTAACCATCTCAATAATTGCACCAATAAAAGATAAACTGAGGATTTGATTTTCTCCTGTTGATGCCGCTACTGATAAAGCAATGCCTGATGTATTTTCAATTAAATTTAACTCATAATTTTCACTTAAACGAGGTTGATAAGGAGTAAAAGAGATAGAATTAAAAATTTCTTGAACTTTCTTTTCTAAGGCTAATCTAAATTGATTTTCTAATCTTTTTTGTACTTCATTAATACATTTTATAGATTCTTCAGCCGCTTCTATCCTTCTCATGATTAAAGCCTGTTTTTCTACTTTAATTTCTTGTTTTTTAAGCTCTTTTTCTAAGTTAATTAATTCTTCTTCAATAGTTTCTAATTGTAAATTAATTTCTCCTTGATTTAAAGTTAATTGTCGAATATGCTGATCTACATTGTCTAATTGTTTTTGTGTCTGTTGAATATTTCGATCGGGATATTGTCTTAATTGTTGATTTATTTTATCCAACTCATCTTCAATTTGCCCTAAATGATTACGCCAATTATTAATATTTTCTTGATGTTTATTTATTTCTATCCAAAATTGATTTTCTTGAGATTCAATATTATTAACTTGAGTTTCTAAACGAATAGATGCTTCTTCTATTTCATTACTTCCAGCAATATTCATCCAATTTTTTACTTGTTTATAGGGTTCATTTTCTGGATATAACTCCGTACCACAAATACATTTATTTTGAGTTAATAATTGTTGTACAAATTGCTTTTTTATACCACTAGGTAACTCTCCTTTTTGTCTTAAATTTTCGATAATACCCTTAAATTGTTGAATAGAATTTGATAAAAATGTTAAATAACTTCTAGTAGATAGTTCTTTTTTTATAGCTTGTTGAGTATTAACTAAATTTTTTCTAACTTCTTTTTCATCTGTTAATAATTTTTGTTTTAATAATTGTAAATTTTCGATGCCTCCCATGGCTAACATTTGTTTAGAAAGATTTTGTTTTTCTAAGTCTAATTGACTCAACCTAGCCGTCAATAAATTATTATCTTCTTTTAATTTTAATTGTAAAGTTTCTTGCTCTTTTTGTTGCTTAACTAAAGTTTTAATTTTTATATCTCCTAAGATATTTAACTCATCTTTTAAACTCTTTTGGGCATTTTTGAGATGAGAAATGGCTCTTTCTAATACTTTTACTCCAATTAATTCTTTCGTATCTTCTGCAATTTTATGTCTTTCTTCTACTCTAAAAAGATGATCAATATGTTCACCATCAAAGAAAAAATATTGATGTAAACTTCTAGGTAAAATTCTTTCAATTATATCCATTGGTTGTTCAAGAGGATGTTGCCATTTTCCATCATCTCCTGCTACCATCATGTATAATTGCGGTTGATTAATTACTATTTTATTATCTTTATTACGATGAGCAAAACACTTTCTTTTTAATTGATAAGTCTTATACTCATGTTCAAAAATTATTTCTACAAAACACTCGATCGAGCTTCCAAATTCTACTTCATTAATTGCCCTTTTATTTACTAATAATTCTGGAGAAGCAAAAGCAGATGTAAATCTTTCATAAAATACCCAAGTGAACGCATTTAAAAACATTATTGTCTATAATAGTTAAAATTATTCTTTGATCAAAAAAGATTAATCCCCTAATTGACGTACTAAGTACCCTAACCACCCACTAACTAAGTTGCTGATGACGATCGAAACTTCCTTCAAAACATCAAGATTAGAAGTACGGATGCACAATAAAATTGTGATCAACCAAATAGTTAACCCATAAAACACAAGCCCGTTTACAGTCATTTTCATTTATCCCACCTTATAAATTTTCATTGAACTTAACCAACCATCTCTGGTGAAAGTGTGTTCAACTTCCTGAATTTGCCACACTCCATTAAAAGCACCAAAACCCTCGATCGTAAAATTGATTCCAGCAATATATCGGTATTCACCCTCCACAGTTAAATCTCCAGAATACTCGTCGGCATTAGCTTGCCGTAATTTTTCCTGTGCTTTAGCTAAAGCCTGAAAATCGTTTTCAACCCGATCGTTGATGGTCAGAACATCCTTAGAATTATTGGGAGGATTAGCCTTGATTACACCACCAATAACAGGTTCACCATTGACCCCCTCATAAACAACCTTGACCGAATTATAAATACCAGATAATTTCTTACTCGCACGAAAATATTTAATATCTTTTCGATTTATGGTAAATTCTGACGGCTGTCCATTTAATTGAAAATAATTATAAAAAATTAATTTTTCACCTTCAATTTTAAATAATTGTCCGTAATCAGATCCTAACCTTGTCAAAAATTCTAAATCGCTCTCCTCATTTTGAGTAATTCTCTCAAAAGTAATATCAAAAACTGTTCCTACAACCTTTAACCCCTGACGACTTGCAACCGATTGGATGATTTGAAGCAACGTCATTTTTTCATATTCTTGGGATCTTTTTTCCCTTAAATTTTTAGAAAAAGGAGTTTGCTGTGCGCCAATTCTCAGGCGATCGCCATTGCGATTATCAAAAGAAAAATCTAATAAATCAATTTCAAAATTATTAGCCTCAAGTTTATTTTCCTCCCCTTCATATTGAAAAATTGCAGAAATCGCATCCCCTGTCGTCGGGAACCATTCCTTTTGCCAAATTTTTTCTCTGTCTTCCAACTCAATTTCAAGGTCAGGAGAATCTCCGTTAATCTTATCCCTATACCTGAAATTTAAAAGAAAATAAGTTATATCAGAGGTGACATCGACTCCTTTATAAATCACCCCAATAATAGGTTTTCTTACCTTTCCCATGGTGGTATGATTCTCCTAGTGATATTTTCCCGAACAGGAATAGATAAAATTATCCCTTCTGGAATAATGAAATTTCCTTGATAATTAGGATTTGCCTGAATAATATCAACATAATCATAAGGATTATTTCTATACTTAACAGCTACCGTATCCCAACGATCGCCTTGTTTTGTTTCGTACCTAAAAAATTGACTCATAATTTTTAAGAAGAATATTGAAAAGGATTAAGAGCAAGAGAACGATCAACAACTCTCAATTCCCCTCCTGCAAATTCTTTCAACTCCACATTGCACCCCAAAATATTAATAACCGTTTGCTCATCCCGAACACTGACCTTAAGCGGTTTTTCCCGAATATCGTTAATTACCCATTGCCCTTTATAAACTTCTCCAAAAACCAGAGATAAAGGACGTTTTGCTTCTGCTAAAGTTCTCAATTGCAAAATTCCCAATTCAGGATCTATTAATTGTCTGTGGAAAATACAATCAAATCTAATTTGTCCTAACTCATCCCCTACTTGTTGTAAACTTGGTTTTCCTTCCAATTTAGAATGAGTCGCAAATCCGTACCCACTTTTAAAATCAAAATTCTGAAAATCGTTTAGCAAAATCTCGATCGATAAATCCCCTAACGTCGCCAAAATTGCCATATATCAATACGTTTAGCTTTATTACTATTATAAATAAAAAGAAAAAAAGAAAATTAAGCCCGTACATATTTTGTACGATCGCGCTCAGAAATTGCTCTCTCCACAATCCTTGCAATTTCTGCACCCTCTGCCCGTAATTGCTCAATAAAATTACTATCATCTCTCCCACTGGTACTATTCAAAGTAATATTTACCGTAACAGGAGAGCTATTATTATTTGTAGTAACAGAACTTGATTCACCATAAACGGAGCTATTATTTACAGAAGGAGATTCTTTCATGATGGGGAAATCTGGAAAAGGCAAATAGCTCATCATCGTTTCTAAGACTCCCATATTGCCTTTGACTCCCTGAGCTAAAGTCTCAGGAATAGAAGCACCTGAATAAGTCAAATCAGAAAGAGGCCCTGTTTTAGCATCCGAAAAAGGTAAGAACGATCGCACACGATCCATAGCTCCAGAAATTGCACCCGTTACGGCTCCCACACTGGATTTAACACCATCTGCTAAAGCTCCCATTAAAGCCTTACCAGCGTTCATAAAGATTCCCACAAACCCTAAAATAATATCAGCACAACGATTTAAAGCGTCACTAAAAATTGGAGGAACTCCCAAAATTTCCTCAATCCAACTAGCGATCGCCGCAATAATTTTTAATCCTCCTCCCACAATAGCCGCAACTGCCGATCCTATTCCTACCACTACAGCACCCACAAAACCCACAACGGCCGCAACCGCACCAGTAAACACCCCTACAATTATTTGCCCAACGGCTGTTACCACCGCTTTTAAAGCCATGAATAAACCACTGACAATACCAAACTCCTGTACTGCTTTAACAAATTGTTGGATAAACATAATTACAGGAATTAAAGCCACTCCAATCGCAATGATTATCGCTACGATCGGAGCAAGAGGAGCGAGAAAAGCAATAGCACCAGCCGTTGCCGTCGTAAAAGCAGTCGCTAATCCTGCAAAAATTCCCGCAGAACTTAGGGTCATGATAGTTCCAATAATCGAAACCAGTGATCCCAAAGGAATTAATAATAATCCTATAATTCCAACTATTACCCCTAAAGCCACTCCAACTTTTAAAATCACAGGATTCACTTCCGATACTTTACTGATAAATTCGGTGAATCCCTTTACCAAAATAATTAATCCTTCCAATAATCCAGAACTAGCAATGGCAATACCTAAACTAGCCAAACTATTTTTAAGTAAAATCATTTGAGACTCAAAAGTAGCTGACATAATATTTAAACCACCTTCAAGGGTGGTTCCTTTACCAGACATGGCATTGGTCATAATCTCAAAAGATTTTGTCGCACCATTAGCAGAATTAGCCGTTCTTAAGGCTTCACCACCAAATTCACCGAACATTTTTTCTGCCGCAATTTGTGCCTCTGGCCCAGTCTTTTTAATAGCCTCAAAAAGTTGTAGCATCGCCTCTGTTCCTTTCCCTTGCAACATCATAGATTGCATTTCCGTCATGGAAAGACCGAGCATTTTGAATCCTTCCTGAGCCCTCGTAGTATTGCCATCTCCCTTCGCCAAAACATTGGCAAAATTCTCAAAAGCCCGTGCAGAAGTTTCAGGCACAATCCCTACATCTTGCATCGTTGCACCAAAAGCGGCCAACTCATTCTCAGTTATCCCTGCCGTTTTATAAAGCCCGGCTGTTCGTTTCACAAACTCAATAATTCCTGCTTCACCTGCGGCCAAAGAATCCCCTAAATTATTAACAACATTTCCCAGAGTTTCCAGTCTTTTCATGTCAGGAATGCCGTTTTCAAGCATTCCAAAATTCGCTGCTAATTTTCCTACCGCTTCCCCTGTTTCTTCAGCAGAAATGTCGAACGCCACAGACATTTGCGACACCAGTTTCGTGAATTCAATAACTCCCTCTTTACCAACACCAATTTTTGAGGCTTCTTCTCCGATCGTTATCAGATCAGGAATGGATTTAGGAATCTCTTTACTTAAATTAATAAATTCCTTTCCTAAATTATCTAATTCTTGATCAGCGACCCCAGAAATTCTGGAGAAAGAAGCCAAAGCAGTTTCGTATTCCGAAGCAACCCCAATAATCGCACCACCAACCATAGACATGGTATTGACGATATTATGCCCGACCGCCGTCATTTGCCCACCGACTCTTTGGAATTGCTCCCCCATAGCAACACCGCTCGTGGTTTGGTTCAGTTGGGATAATTCAGATTGCAGACGGTTAATTTCTCCCGTAGCCTGATCTGCGTCTGCCCGAATCTCTACCCTTAATTGTGCTTCAGTCATCTTTTTTGTTTCATTTGCTCATTAATTTTTTGCCTATAATTAATCGCCTGATGGATCCAGTAAATTCCTTCAGACGATTCAAATTCTAAAAATTCATTTAAGCTACAATTCAAAACTTCACAAGCAAAAATTATGTCTTCACCCGTACAAATTGTGGCTTTTTTGGAGTGACTAAGCTCATCAAAGGTTGAATTTCACCTGCTGGTAAATCAAGTAAATCATCATATCTCAAAACTTTTTCATCAATCTTGACAAGCAAACTAATTAACCAAAACACAATAGCACTGGCATTTCCGTTTGCCATTCTGTTGGCTTTATTGTCATGCTTAATTTTGCGCGGTTCAGTCAATTCAATAATTTTATCGCCCAAAAAATAAGTTTTTGGGTAACTCTCTACACTTTCAGGAGTTAATTGTTTTGTTTCAAAAATCACCTCTTGAATAGCCAAACTAATACCAGCGTCAAACTCCTCAACCGTGTCACTGGTCAAAGGTGCATCATTTAAGTAACACACATCAGCGATTAAAGTAGAGATAAAACCACCCCCATTAGCTTGAGCCGTCAGGGCCTTGAGCATATCTCTACCTGTAGCTATTCTTCTAATATCTAATCGCCCTTGCTCAATTTCGATATATCCTAAATTTTCCATTATCTACCTACCAAATTAATTAATTCACCATTAACACGAATACCAGAATTACTAATCGCATCAACCTCAAAAAATGTTTGACCGTTCACTGTCAGGCTATAGTAATCCACAGCAAAAGTAGTCTCAGGTTTTGTCGCCTCACCCTGAGTAAAATTACCACCCTTCATCATTTTTGGACGCACTCTTAATAGAGCGGTATATAGTCCAGAAACAGGTTCCCCCAAACTGTTAAAGGTAGCTTGTTCACTCCTTAATTGAATCTGAGAAGTAATTATGGGATTGTGCATTAATTGAGAAATTTCAGGCGGTTGATGCAACCAAACAGCTGAGGCTTCCATTTTCTGAACAGAAGCGGGTAATTCCACCACACCCGCCATTCCCAAAGAACCATACTCTACCTGAGCTATCTCAACTTCTGGTAAATTAAAACTCTCACATAATCCTGTACCCTCAATCCCATCAACATAAAGTCTGCAATTCGATAATCTCCGAATCATAAAATTAAACTCCTATAGGTTCACGGCCAATATTCAAAGAATTAGCAAGGTTAATGTTTAAATAACTCAAGAAAGTTAATCTTTCAGCAGGAGGAGACGGTAACATCTCCACCCTAAACACCAATTGCCCGTCTGCAATTTGTTGAGATGGATTATCACTAGGCTCGTAATAAACCTTTGAACCATCCAGTAAACCACCTTGATTAATCAAAGTACGGAAATAAGCATTAATACTATCGAGAATGGCATCAATGAGAGCGTCATTGATCGGATAATCGACATATTGCATTGCAAATAAACGAATTCGCTCATTGATTACGATTTGGGAAAAGCGAATATTGATAAAATTATCAGGATTAGAACTATTAGGAAAAGCAAAAGATCTATTCCCCCACGTCCGTATTCCATTACCGAAGTAATTAGCGTAAGTAACAATTCCATTGGCATTAAGATTATTGGCTTCCGTACTTGCATTGCCGGGGATAAATTCTAAAGGTAATTCAGTTCCCACAATCCCTTTAATCTCAGTATTAGAAGGACTCCACCAAAAACCTTTACTTTCAATTTTGTTAGCCCAAACCCCTGCAAATCGTTGACTAAAAGGCTCAAGTGCTTGGGCATTTGTCACATTCCGAAACGCTTTTAAGTGAGGGTAACAGCCCACTAAACGAGAACTGGAATAATTAAAATTGATTGTACTATTAGGCCCACGCCCTGAAATCACGTCACTATAAGCAGTGCCAAGAGGAGCATCGACAACAGCCATAGCGTCAATCGTATTGGCGATCGTATCTAAGGCAGTAGTAATCGAATTGATGCTCGAAAAACTTGGAGCAATTAAAATTTTAGGGAAAAATCCGTAAAGGTTAAAGCTATCAATAAAAGCCTGTAACCCTGTTCTATCACCCTCTTCAGTAGTTTCTCCAATTATTTGAGATAACTGTACAGTACTAGGATCAAAATAAGTGTAAGAAACTTTGACCGTCGCACCAGCTAAAATACTTCCCGTACTTTTTCGGGTAATAACTCCAGTCACACTATTAACCGTGTAATCAGTGTTTAGCACATAGGTAGGAGTACCACCAGAACCTTTGACCACAACACCACTTAATCCTTCTGGTAATTGAATTGTGTCACTAGCGGTAAAAGTTTTATTTTCCTCAGTAACAGAAGTTTTATTTCCTCCAGTGAAAAAGCTATAAGTCACTTCCACAGTGGCATCTTCAGCAATTGCACCGCCATCAACTAAACTAACAATCCCCGTAGCGTAATCAACAATGTAATCGTCTTCTTCGTCATAGGTAACAACATCACCATCAGTGATTACAACCGCAGAAAGTCTGGGAGAAAGAGTAATTATTCCCTCCTCAAAAGTAAATTCTTCATCTTCAATCTCAGTAGTTAGTACAGCGCTATACCCATCAAGAACATTGACAACAATTACCGTTACACCACCGCTAGAATCAACCTGATCAAAAATTGCATTTAAGGCTTGAGGAATCGTATAACCAACTCGATCGCTACCAAATAATTGCGCCGCTTGACGTTTGTTCAAAACCTGAACAGGCTCGTTCAAACTGCGATCGGCTTCATCCACTAAATACATTGGAGCAGTACCAATTAATCCAATTACTGCCACATTCGTTTGTCGAACTGGACGCAACCCGACATCAACTATTTGCGTTTCCGAACCATGATAAAAAGCCATTAATTAATCTCCTCCTTTAATAACCCTTTTTTAAACCAACCACGCACGACCCGATCCTCTCGATCCAATTGATAAACCTGATTTGGATGTAATACTAAATCTCGAACAGGATTATTCAAGGAGACACAAGCTATAGCCGTACCCACATATCGATATTTTCTAATCATCAGTTTCTCCTACGAAAACATTGCCAACTTGAAGCCCTTGCAAATTAGGCAACTCAGCATAATCAATCTTTTGCTGAGAATAACCACCGTAAACATAAGCTGTAAAACCACCTTGAGCCACCCAGTAATCTTCAGCCATTCCCAAAAAATTAAACTTATTGACGGTAATCGGACGGTAACAAAGGCTAGGTTTAAAACCCCATAGCAATTCCTTGAGTTTATTTAGAACTGTATAGAGAGATGACCTCAACGCTTTTACTCGAATATCTAACTTATAATTGACCACTTCCTCAGCAGATTGCTCTCCTAAAGAGTAGCCTTCTAATTCAGAGTCGAGCCATTGAACCGAAACCCACCCCGTACCAGCGACTGAACCCCATGAGCTAGGCAATTCAGGTAAACACTGAACCACTATTCCCAACTCCTCACGAATTGGCAATAGCTGAGTAATAATTTCCTGTTCAATAAGTGCGTAAGTCATGGCAGTAAAACCTTTTGAGCAATTTCCATAATTTTTTCTCTATCTTGATCACTAATCCCCAAAAATTTTCTTTCAGGCATTTTACGAGTACCCGTCTGATGGAAAATCCCATAATTTTGACTAGCGGTTACGATCGCAACTTCCCCAGAAATACTAGAACTAATCGAACTGATCAAAGCACTTGTTTCTCTCAGGATTGCACCTGACTTCTTGACCTTTAAAGTATTAGCAGATAAAGCCGTCCACTTATTCCCATCAGGATCAGACTGTTTAGCAAAATTTAACTTAGTACTACGTTCTTGATAAAGTGCCGCTTTCTTTAAAAACAAAGTGACATTATTCAACTTATCAACAGTGGCATTAACAACCTGAATCGCATTACCAGAAATAGTTACATCAACCACTAGCCTGACCTCCCCATACCGTAGTACGAATTAGATAACCGTTTATTCGTTGCCCCAAAATTTCATTTTCTTGATAAAACGCAGAAGCGATCGAAGGAGAGTAACGAAATTTGTAAGAAACGCCATCCACCAAGGCATCCGCAAGGACTTCAGGCTGAATATCTGAAGACAAAACTTTTGGACTAATACACCTACCCTCAACATAAATTTCCTCCTGATTCGATTCGTTCATCAAATTGGACATTGGCATTTTCTTTTTTTCAAGGAAACAAGACACCGAATAATCCTCTAAATTGTCCTCTAAATGCCCAAAATCACCATATACGGGTTCACTTGAGCGAACCTTAAAAGTGACAGTAGCATTGGCAAAACTAGAGAACGGTGTCGTCATTTAATTCTTGTAATCTAAGGGTGATTGCTTGTTGAATTCCTTTTCTGGAATCTTGAGTTTGTAATTTAATTAATTCCTCCCTATCAAAACTTTTAGTAATAATTTCTTCAGCTTCTTTTACGGTTACTTGAGTCAAATCAGCAATAGAAATTTTTGATTCTTGTCTGTTAGGCTTGAGAGAATTACTACCCAATTTTGCAGGTAAATGGGGGATTGGCTGATCATCTTCAGATCTTGTGGAAACCTCGAAACCCTCAAGATTCCCCTCAGTTTCTGGGGCTGATTTTAAAATGTCCAGAACTTTTTTCTCAAGCCAAACTTTAACCACAGGATGAACTTTAATAAAATTCCATTCCTGTTCGGGAACAAAAAGATTAATCCCCGGACTGAAAGAAACCTCTCCCTTGCCACCAACATAACGAACAGTTATACTACGAGCTTCATTATTTCGGATAGTGACAGTTCTCATGTCTCATATTCCCTCCGCATATCTGAGAGCAAGAGGTTTGTTGATCTGAACCCCTCCTGTGCGCATTCTGCACACAACTCTAAAGTCCAAGTCTTTTTGCTGTACAGGCATTTGCTCAAAATCAAGAGGGATATGGAGTTTTAGCTTATCAAGACGTTTCCGATAAGCAACCATCATATCTAAACCACCCGTACCTCTACCCTCAAGATAAGCCATAGGAATCATTGCCTGAATTCCCCCCGGAGTCATTCTTTGTGTTTTCAAGAAAAAACTACCGATGGTTTCACCACTAGCGCTATTTGTGGGATAAGGAGTTTGCATCACTCGATCGAATTGATCAATCGGTAAAGCTAAAATCTCAGGAGTCTCAACTCCAGCCGTTGCAATACGAGTCGCAGAAACAAACTCCCTTAAATCTCTGTAAATCTGTTCGGGCGTTTTAGTTGCAAAGGTAGTACTCGATCCCGTGCCATCATTGGGAATCGTGTAAAAAGGAACGTTTGGATAATTGAGAAATCCCAATAAATTGAAATTACTATCACCGTTGTAAGCTAATAAATCAACTTTTCTTTCTATGACTTCCCTTGCTCCGATCGCCATAGAAGAATCAATGTTCATCCCAGCGTATTCAGCAGATTCCAGATCTTCAATCCCGTACTCGTAACCGTCAACAACAGTCCGTACATAGCCTGTTCTTTTTTCAGCATAGGCGTTGATCATAGGAATATCATTTCCCCCATTTGCCAAAATTGCAGCCTCACCTAAAAAAGTGAGTATTCGGTAAGAATAGGTTTCTGCACCGCTAGGCACATCGGTAGAGATATTGATTGCCGATCCAGAACTCATCAGCATTTCAGGAAAATCCTGTTGGATGACCTCGTTCTGGACATATTCTAATTGTTCATTCAAAAATATAGTAGAAACCATTAATTACCTCTTATTAAGGAATATTTAATTCTAAAATTGCTAATCCTGCCGCAGTCGTTTTGCAGGCCCAACGAACATTGGTGAGTTGATCTGCCTTTGCTGTGTCCGCATCAATACGAAAATTCCCCGGCACTAAAGCGCTGTTAACCGTGTGCCGTAAAAAAACAGGATCATCCATATCTACTGCGATCTCTGAATAAACCCAAACGTAACCTCGTTTTTTGACAGTAATATCATCTCCGATCTCATACTGTGCCGATGCTGTCGTATTCAGTACACCAAAACCATCATTACTATCTCCTGTCTGTTTATGGGTGAAACACGAGACTCCCATAAACAAAAATCCCGTAGCACTTGGTAAAGCAATTTTTGGACGATTCTCGTTTCCTACGGCACCACCATAAACCACACCTACCCCAAAAGGAATTGCCGTATCACTATAAGCCGTAAAACAAAATTCATCTGTAGCAAAGGCTTTCATTCCTTTTAATAGCTTATCGTTTTGAAATCCATAACTTGTTTGAATAGGCATTATTTAGTCATCCCCGGTAAAGGTCTATTTTTTCTCTTTTCGGACAAATCGACCATATTGGATTTTTTCTTACCCATGCTATTTAGCTGATCGAAATGTTTATTAGTCTTGTCGATCGCATCCGTTCTTTCATTAGGCTTCAGAGCCTCATAAAGTCCATCAATGTAAGCGTCTGACTTATCTTTGAGGTCAGTACGATTATGGACTTTTTCTAAATAAGCTCTTTTTATATCAGGTACTTTCAAACCATAGTCAGTTTTGAACTGTTGATCTTTATCCTTGATACTAGGCAAAACTTCACTCCAAACATCCATCCGAGCAGAAATTTCAGCACTCAAAGAATCCTGTTTAATTGCCTCATCAAGTTTGAGCTTAGTTGCCTCTAGTTCACCCTCAGCTTTGTCTAATTTTGCTTGAACCTCAGAAACTTTAGTTTCTAAACCAGCCTTTTCCGTTTCCAAACTTTTTAACTGACTATCAAATTTTGTTTGAGCCTGTGCGATCGCTGTCGCAATAGTTGGTTCAACCTGATAACCAATCCCGTCTAAATGAACCGTTACCGTCATTTCCTTTCCTCCCTCATCATTTTTAACCTCAAAATCATCAATATCCGTACGAAAGCAATCTAAATGCACTTTCACATTTTCTCCTGCCCTACCTCTTGGCAAAACAGCGAAATGATTATACCTTCGATTTACTTGCTCAAAAGAGCCATCTCCTCGATCGACAATACTAGCCTTATATCCTGCTGATACTTGATTTTCCCCAGATTCAACACTTTTAATTAATTCACCATCAGTAATCACCCCCACAACTGTAAGAAAATCTTGATTTACCACCATGCCTTGTTGCGTCATGCCACGCTCAAATTCACGGGTATTTTTACTGTCAATTAAAATATATTGATCATTTTTGCGAGGATGATTTTGGGTGATAGGTTTACCCCATACCGTGTTCAGAGAATCTTTATCGAATAATGTTTCACGCCCGACATATTCAGTCCGTGAAGAGCCGTCATCATTGCGATATACTAGATCCCCTACACGACTAACGGTCATCCAAACCCGAAGATACCCCTCCTCAGTTTTTTCAGACTTAAAGATTTTGCCCGTATCAACTCTTATCTCATCCATCTCTATATAACATTTAACTAATTAAAAGTATATCACTACATAACGATTAATTGGTACAAGTGACACAAAAAAAAGAAGGACGAATAGTAATGGAGTCGCCCTGATTTAACAGGGCATAAACCTAAAACTAAAACAAAATATCGTACTTATCCTGACACTTACCTAGCGCTGTGCCAATCTCTACAATCTGGTCATTAGTGAGTGTCCAGAAAGTTTTACCATACTTCTCCTTGATATAATCTTTCATTTCTTCCTTGCTGATTGATAAGCGAGTGCGATGGTGTTTTAATCGTTTCAGCAAATCCGTCCATTCGATTTCGATTACTTTTGTCTCCATAATTTTATTCGTTCATCTCATTGATAATGTTTTGAACTTTGTTTCTGACTTCATCATCAGTAGCAACTGCTAGAAATAAAGTTGAAAGCGAAGAAACAAATAAAAATTTATCGGCTTCATCTTCAAAATTAAATTCTCTATTAAAATATTTGTTCATGGCAAGAACGGCACATGATACAACGTCAATCATTAATTCTTCTTTTTTTGTGTCCATTTTTTCTCCTATTAATTAAACGTGGCGGATATTTCACCGCCGTTGAGTGATTTATTTAGTTGTGTTGCGAACGAGATAAATCAGCTAAAAATAAGTCGATAATTTCGTCAAAAGTAGCATCAATCGTTATGTCTTGTGAAGACATCCAAGAATAAGAAATAATAAGATTAGTTAATACCAATGAACTTGCAATAGGCAAGTTTAAACTTTCTACTTTTTCCAATGCTTCTTTTTGTGTCATTGTTTGTGTCCAGTTATTATCTCCCATGTGTTTATTCTCCTATCCAAAGTTGACGGCTATCTTGTACGATCGCATTATCTAAGAGTGATAGATATTCGGTTTTAAGTTCTTTGTTAGTCTGAATATCTTTTACCTCATGCCATGCTGACGAGGGCAAATTAACAGTACTAATAATTTTATTTAATCGTACATAATCTGGTTTTCCATTTTTGGTTAAGACACCGTAACGTTTGCACAATGCCGTTTTATTGACAGTCGAGTTATCTCGCAAAAACTCAGATTCTTTGTAAACCACTTTTTCAACTACTTTTTTCTCGATGACCTGATAACCTAAAATTTTTTGTTGTATAGGTTCGGGCAAGGCTGTAGAAATATAATGACGGGTATCAAGTAAGTTTTTCTCCGCAACAGCCCGGTCTTTTTCGGCATTCGCTAAGGCGAGTTTTAAAGTCAACTCTTTGATAGTGTCCTGGTGCTGAGTGATTAACTTTTTGGCATGGGAAAAAGATTTAACTAATTTTAGTTTTAACTTTTTGACTTGAGGAGTATTGCGAGATAACGTCATCAAATAAGTTGCTTGGTCTTCGTTAAGATATGCAAATTTGACTTCATTTACTGCTCTAACTGAATTTTTGACAGTCTCGGTTTTAAAACAGAGGTGTCCAAACGCTTGTTCAATCTCGGTTTCATTCTCTTTAATAGTTCGATAAAATTGAGCATGACTAATACCTAACTCGATCGCAATCAAACGAGAATCGACAACATCTCAATCCTCTGATACATTATACTAAAAATATGGAAATTAAAAATATACAATACAATACAGAAGGCGAACAATCTTTTTTTACATTCGAGAATACAAGTGGACAATACCTTGTCTTAGTAGAGCAAAAAGTAAGTTTTTTTAAGAATGGAATTCTTGCTGTTCAAACCTTAAAAGGCAATGATTTAATTGTAACTTTAGTAAAAAATGATCCTGTATATAATTTAGTCGATTCTAATGTAACTGAACTAAATCAGATGGTTCGAGATGTTGACCTGATAAAAGAATTTATCAAGTTTATATTGGCAACAAACGAAAGATTTGCTATCGCACAATCTACGATAGACAAAGCCTTAGAGAACGCAACAATTTATGGAGAAGGCTTCACGGCATAGTTTTCATACTCATAAACATCCCCCGTAACGTAATCAAATGGAATTCCTTCGGGGAGAAATACAAATTCATTCTCCTCATTCCCCGCGAACATTCTTCCGCCATTTTTATTGCTACTATGTAAATAAGTTCCTAAAATTCTATGGTGTGGCACTTTTTGGATTGTTAAATTAGCTCCTGCGACAGCTTCAACAGGCATAAAAGCACTCCCAGATTCTGCTGCCCCCCTAACAATTACTTTTTGTTTATCTCCAACATCGAGATTATTTCTTTCCATTGTACCGTCTGATTCTGTTCGATAAATAGTAAAAGTTCCATCTTTTCTGTTGTTGTTAGGCATATCTATATTTTGTAATAACTCGTAAGTATAAGCCTGAAAAGCAATCATGCTCTCGTCATAATTTTTATATTTTGATACATGGTTATCGTAAACAGTCTTTGGATCAGAATAAGAACTCCAATAATAATCACTTTGAGGCACTGTTCGAGATTTCGCCATCAACCATTTCAATGGAACAGTCCCATCCGACCATGAATGACTTGCTTGTGTTCGTTGCCAGTCATCAATAGCACTGTAATCTCCGATTGTATTCACATAAGATTCTAGTTTTCCCATAATAGAATCATCCCCTTTATCTCGCAATCCATCAAATAATTTTCTATTTTCGTCATAAATTTCATTTTCGGAAGTATATATTAGTGAGGAAGGTAATTTATCTATAATCCCATTAGCTTTTAGTCCTAAGCTATGTTTCACAAAAGAATCTATGTAATCATTTTTATATTGATCTGCTTTTAATGTTTTTGCTATAGAACCTAATCTACTAGCTTCGTTTGTTCTTTCTACAAGAGTTGTTCTTAATACTGATGGAAGTGAATCAAAAACATTCTTATTATTTTTGATGTGCTCAATCTGAGAAAAAACTTCAGTTATTTGTATATCTCCATAAACCTTTCCAGTTTTACGATTAGCATCTCTCATTGTAAATAGTTCAGTCGGGTAACGATTCCATTGATCTTCTTTTAATTCACCCATTGCCCGATACCGTAATGCTCCCCCATTATCAACACGATAAGGAATACCATTATTATCAACAATAATATTGTCAGCACTAACTCCTATTACGTCCCAATTTCCTAAAATAGCATCAATAGCAAAATGCTCTTGTATTTTTTTGTGAATAGCTTTTAATTCATCTCCACTAAAGCTAGATAAAGGTTTCCCCTCAATAAATTCTGACAACTTAATCCCCTTATCATATAAACGAGTTTTGGGAACAGGAACTC
This sequence comes from Geminocystis sp. NIES-3709, assembly GCF_001548115.1. Lineage (GTDB taxonomy): Bacteria > Cyanobacteriota > Cyanobacteriia > Cyanobacteriales > Cyanobacteriaceae > Geminocystis. The sequence goes on from NZ_AP014821.1 coordinate 2,641,310, forward strand.
CTAAAGCCTCATATACCTGATCGGCGTAAAACTCCTCCTCAATATGCCCTTGACTAGCTCCAGTTTTTCTGACATATCGTTTGCCAGTCGAAGTGTCTTCCACTAACTCAGCTCCAGTACTTCCCCCTAATTGTCGGATAACAGTTAAATTTGTTGGATCTTTAGGGAAATCTTGAGAATCAGACTCAGATAATTCAGGTTTAATAGGTATGTTTTTTGCAGGTTCTATCGGTATTGCTTGTGTTGAAGATGTACCTAGTACTTTTTGCTTCTTAAAAGTACTAGGTACAATGAAATTAGGCTTTTTATCATCAAAAGGAGCTTTACCACTAATATTTAACCCTGTATCCTTAGCCCGTGCCATTTCCCCTTGCATCCACTTCAAATCATCCTCATCGATCCAATCAGGATCGACAGGAGCAACGGTACTACGACACCGCCAATGATAGGCAGGTACAGAATCAGTAATTTTAATAATCCTCAAGTGACGATACCTACACCAAGGAGTCGTTCGTTGATCCACCAATGCAATGATTTGTAAATACTCAGCACCATAGCCTTCGTACCGTTTTCTAGCACCTTGATTAAAAGCAGTAATAGTTTCGGTACGAGCGATATTTTCCGCCCTTCCTTTAGTCGTACCCAAAGCACCCTGAATACTTTTTCGCAAATTATCAACCGATCCACCCCGTAAAAGATTATCACTCACCGCATCCATAATCTTTTGCGCCGCATCTTCACTATGCTTCTTTAATCTTTGTCTAGCATCTTGGGCGATCGCACTAGCACCAATATCAATATTTCCAAATTGTTGTACCAATTCAGGAGGATTACTAAGAGCCTCTTTCATCAAATCAGCATACTTTACCCCATTAGCAGACTGAAGCTGTAATAAGTCTTTCATCTCCTGTTCAAACTTTTTCTGTTCTTTGGGAGACAATAACTGACGGGCAATTTTTAACTGATTTAATTTTGATAATTGCACCTTAATATAATCAGGGTCAGCACCATCAAGAGAACCGTACAGCTTCACCATCTCACGACTAACCTGAGCAAAAGAACGATCGAGCGATTTCTTCACCCTGTCCATCTGCTCATCAGTCAAACCGTCCACAGCATCAAGAGTCTTTTCTGTAATCCCCAACCAATCCTTAACAGCCATTAAGTTTTAATAATGTAATTCAGAACAATGTAAGGTTGCATATTATTGTGTGCCACGCCACCACCCGTATTGTTGACACCAGCCGTCGTGCCATTAATAGTAATTCCAGTACTAGCCTCATTGGTTCCGTAAGCATCGGCTGCTGTACCCGTAGTTTCCCCACCATCCCCAGAAGACCCACTATTAAATTCCGTAACGACATAATCAATGGCATTAAAAAATTGATCCTCAAACCCAATGTGTTTGTGTTGTGGATCAGTGATGGTGTGAGTATGCTCAACGCCCGTGTGACCGTGACTAGGCATCTCATCCGTAGTCAGAGTATGGGTAGCCGATCCACCTGTTGTAGCTAAATCAAAACCTGTTCCTACTCCTACAGGTACTCGTGTTCGCAAATCAGGTACTCTAAAAGTTATCCCCGGTGAACCCGATCCATAAGTAGTTCCTAGAACTGCGAACAAATCTGCATAGTCTGCTATTGCTAAATCCTGACCTTGACACAATAAAAATCCATCAGGAGCTGAACTTCCTGCAAATAATTGAATAGCACCAGCAGGAACAACTACAACAGGCTCTCCCCCTCCTTCGATCGCATCTTTGAGCCATTTTGTTCGATCGACTAATTGCTTAAATTGAAGATTCGGAGAGTTAATCTCATCCCCCCCTAAAGCTACCGTTGTTGTCTCGACTCTCGTTACAGGAGTCCAAGTTGCACTTTCAGAAATAGTTACCATTTTTCCCTCTTTATTAATCCCTTAAAGTCCACAAAGCCTTGATCGAAAGCTGACAAGCGTGTCCGTAACAGTTGTCAAAAATAATCCCCAAATTTTGACCAGTACCACCGTTTACCCTAGTAAATTTAATCTCGTCAGTGTTATCATCGGCTGGATCGTGATAATCGCTGAGAGTACTACCAGTAAAGCCGTTGACAGTTATATTCAAAGCATCAAATTCTAAAACCGCCGCAACAAATTCTTGATCACCATTGACATTACTAAAAACATCATCAGTAATTAATACAAATTCTTTTACTCTGGTATAGCCAATTTCTACAGTAGAATCTAATCTTAAAATAGTCCATTCAATAATCCCGTGCCGTGTAAAATCTGGTATCCGATAAATTACGGCACTATTTGCAGGAATCTCTCCACTAAGACTATGCTCTACATTTTGATGAGACTGACTTGTATTTAAAAATCCTACTCTATCTGAGACATTGGCAAAGGTACAGACATTATAATTTAAACCCCTACCAATATCAGTGTTATTGTAGAAAACCTTACTGGTCAAACTACTGCTATTAATACTTTTTGCTCCTTGAGGTAAGGTAGAGAACCCATTATATAAGTAGATATTTGTACCTTCACCATCAAAAATGCTAGTAGAAGTACCATTGGTAAAAGTAGGTAAAACACCAATTACATAAATTTGACTAAACTCTAAATAACAAAAATCATAATCACCAAAATTTCCTCCCTTTAAGAAAATTTTGTTATCCATACCGAAGATAATACAGTAAGCAGAAAGAGGAGAGCCTATTACCTCACAATCAATAAAATTTACAATACTACCCGTACAATAAATAAAGCCATCGTACAAAACTGATTCTGCATCTTCCTCAAAACTACAATCTTCAAAAGTAACCCGTTGATTATCGAAATAAAGACAATCTGAAGTAGCACTAAAACTAAAAGCAACCCCTGAAAATTTAATTCCAATATTATCTGCACCCGTGACAAAAGGAATAGTATTAGGAGTTGACAAAGTTATACTAACTGTTAATCCAGTTCCATAACTTTTAACAGTAATCTCTTGGTCATATAATTTATTATCACTCCAGTAATAATTGTAATTAGCTACTTGAGGTACTACTGGACATAAATCTAAACTAGGGTTAGTTAACGTTCCTTCAACATTAATAATCGGGCGAAAACATTTCTCCAAACTCAAAACATTTATAGCTTTTTGAACAGTGGCAAAAGCTGTTTCAAAAGTTAATCCATCGTTGGTATCATCACCGCTCACCGTATTCACAAAATACTCGATCGTATCGTCATGCACCGTAGAAGGTTGATAACAGGGAGATAAAAACCCTAAGTTATCAATCAAGTCGTTGTAATTTTGGCAAAAAAGAGAAGCGTTTGGATGAGTCGGATCTTCAGGCACACTGGGTATGTCATTTACATCCTCAATAATTGGTACTTTAAATTGGTCTAGATCCACCTTACCCCCTTAATTAATCACAGAAAAAATCCAATAATTGTAATTCATTAGTTAATTGTAATTCATTTCTTAACTGTAATTGAGGGATACATTCAGGCGGATCAGGATCAGGTTCTCCATTAGCAATACATTGTTGATAATTACTAATATCTATCAATTCGTCAAATTTTCCATCATAAATTTCCAGTCCGTCATAGGAAAAAGAGCCATTATATTGCAGTGGAAATAAAGGGAAAAATCGGTTAGAACGGGCATTTTTCCACGCTTCAATTAACCCATTTATTAAATCTATTTTTTCAGGGTCAACGGGTTCAGCCAAATCAACAATAAATCGATCCCATCTTCTTCTATTGTAATATTCTGAACCGTTGTAAAAAAAGCCATCGTAAAGTAAACAGGGATTTTCAACGATCGTATTTACTTCAATTCCCACAGCTTCCAAAGCCTCTTTAATAGCAGAAGGTGTACCCGCTTTTTTGTGCAAGGAAACAGCAGATTTAATCAAATTTCGTTGTTTTTCCTCAGTATCAGCTAAAGCCCATCCCTTATAGCCTAATACGTCGAATTGTTCGGCTAAATGGATTAAGACGGAACTATCCACAGTATCGATTTGGTAAACCAATAATCGGATCATATCTTGGCAAATAGTAGCCAATTTAAGCAAGTGAAATAAAGTCTCAAATTCCTCGTTTCTTAAGGGTGGTTGCAACGGAGTTGGATCAATAGGACAGGTCATTATTCTTCACTAACTCCCACAATATTAATATCAAAATCAGTAATTAAAGCCCGTTCATTAAAATTAATTTTTATCGCTTCTTCAGGTTCATAAACCTCTACTTGGTACACCCCCGGAACTTGCAATCGAGAGATGATTTGACTAGGGACAATATCTATTCCTAATCGTGATTGAACAAACTCAACATATTCCTCTAATAAAGTATTTAATTGAGTAGTTAATTCTCCTGAATTAGCATTAATATTTATAGTAATTCCTATCGCTAAATTTTGTTCAACCTCAATAGCAGATAGTACTTTAACCGTATCTGTTAACGGTCTAATTTCCTCATCATCTAAAAAAGTTTGTACTTTTTCTATTAATTCCTCTGAAGGTAAACCCGTATTTGTTAGTAAATAAACATCCACAAAAAAGCGAGGTAGTTTAATATATTGCCTAAAAAATGGAGCAATATTTTCAGCAGTAAATAAATCAATATCTACCCCAAAAGGTTCTAAATTTGTTCGCAATAATTCTCCTAATTCTAAAGCTAATTCTTCCTCTCTTTCAAGTCGCACAATGTCACTAGGAGAAGCAACTCCCACATCTGAAATACTAGGATCAGAAGATAAAACCCAAAATTTATAAGCATCTCTACTACCAGCCGTATTGAGTTTATTGGGAGCAATTAATAATCTCTTTCTATATCGATCGTCACTTTCTACCCCACTACCAGAATTAGAAATACTGGTATTCGTGACCGATTCAATATCAGAAACTAAATCGAAAAACTCACTAATTTGACCAATGGCATAACCGTTCGCTTCTTCTCCTGTTACTGTACATTCTGCCTGAACTGTTCCTGAAACTTGTCCAGTGGGAATAACTAAATTTTCCGTTGTTGCGAATAGGAATAACCGATCCTGAGTCCTAACTCTTGTACCTTCTGGAACGATCGTATCCACAAATCTAGCACCACCCAAACTAAATTCTAAAGTCACGATCGCACTTTGTGGCTCTAATCGTGGTGTCTCCCAAAAATCCCCTAATCGATCAAGATTCACCCCATTAGCAAAATTTACCAAACACTGTTCACCCGTATATTGAATGAGAGAATCGGTCACAGTTTTTAAATAAGCGGCCCAATTAGTCAATAAACTTTCAGGTTGAGCGGGGAATAATTCCTTGCCCGTCAACTCAGTGTATTTAGCTTTTAATTCCGTTTCAGCACTGAGAGCATCAGGCACGGCAAAAATTGGTCTAGGAAAATTTGTCATATAATCACCACCGTTATTTGTTCTAGTACAGATTGTTTCACACGCCACTTTACTTCAATCTCGATCGTTCCCAATTCCGATTGATTGAACCGAATATTTACCCCATCAATTTCGATCCTCGGTTCCCAAGTCAACAGGGACTCATATACTTCCTTAATTAAAAATTGTTTGACAGCCGTCTGAGGATAATCAATATAATTGTGAATATTACTGGCAAATGTAGGACGGTGAGGATCACTACCTTGAGGAGTAGTTAAAATTATTTTTATACACTGCTGAATATCCTCAAAGTTTTCAACAATTGATCCGAACTCTCCCAATTTTGGCGACCAATTAAGAGACTGAATTTTATCAACCGAAACAACCATAAACTTTAGTAAAATATTAGTAATAATTATATCAATAATTCTTATGCTGAAAATTGCTCGAATTGGGGATGCTATAAGTCACGGAGGAGAAATAATAGAAAGTTCTCCTGATTGTTTTGCCAACGATCGCAAAATTGCCCGATTAGGAGACGCTGTAATTTGCTCCCTTCACGGCACTCAGTCAATCGTAACCGCTTCATCTAATCTATACTGCAACGGCATTTCCGCTGCTAGAATTGGCGATCAAATTAGCTGTGGAGCAACTATTGTCGAAAGCTCAGAGGACGTTTTTAACTAATGGAAGCAGGAATAATTATTGCGGCGATCGTTGGAGCAATCACAGGCGTTACCAGTATTGGTACTCTCACAGGCTGGATATTAGAGAAATTTGATAAATCTCTGGAAAAAATTCGCAAAGAAATTTCAACGGCAAATCAAAGTTTAAAAGCAGAAATAAAAGCAGACATTCAGATATTATCCAATAAATATTACAGCCGTTTAGACGAGCAAATATCAAATAATCGACAAGCACTTGCACTTTTAAAAGAAGAATTTAAAAGCGAAACTATACTAAACAAAACAATTCAAAAATCTATCTTTCAAAAAATAGAACAGCTAGAGAAAGAATTAGAAAAAATCTAAATTTTTCTTGCCCATTCACGAGCAATATTCGCAATTTCTTGAGCTTTATCAATCCCATTAATTACCCGACGGGCATTATGGAAATCTACTACATTATTATTAATATAATCTTCAATACTCATTCCCGTAAAAACACCATTTTTACATCCATGAACCAAAATAAATAAAGAGATATTTGGTTCTAAAACTTTATCAGGAAAATTTACTAAATCTATTCCCAAAATTCGAGAGTATTTTTGATAATTTGCCATCCATGTAATTTGTACAAATCCCCTACCATAAAAAGGAAAATAGCGTAAATTTTTACGTCTCCAATCTTCACTTAACCAGTAGGCTTCTTTCACTGGTTTAAACGTATTTGCTGTTTCCCATTGAGCGGTCGCAAGGACATAGGCGATTTGATTTTTTAAATTTAATCCTTGTTTTTTGCACTCACTAATAATTGCGTTAGCCGTGCCTTCCTTAGTCGAAAAATCATGATCATTGTCTTGTTTAATAGTGTTTCTTTCTTCCTTGAGAGCTTCAATAGTTGTTACTCCCAACCAATCATGCTCACCTAACCATACGCTATCTTTAAACTTATTTAAGGCTTCGGTAGTTTTTTCTCCAGGGTCGCCATCAACCTTTAAATTATACCCATATTTATTAAGTAAAATTTGCAACTCTTTCGCCTGTGCAAAATTTAATTTAGAAATATGAATTGGTGTTTTTATTTGATTTAAAACAGACATTATAATTACCCCTAATAATTACTATTAAATAATTATAACATTCCCCTAAATTAATGAATATATAGAAAAAATATTAAGACTAATTGACTAATTATTGAAGATTATTTTAATCATAAAAGAAGGCTCATTTTGAGCCTTTAAAGTCATTTACTGTAAAATAATTTTAATCTTTGTTTTGCTCATGTAGCCAATTTATTTTTACTATTTGATACCCTAATTTTGTATATAGTTCGGCAAAATAGTCAGCATTATGAGACCCTTGAAAATAAATTCTCTGCTCATCTACTTGTAACTCCCAAGCAAACTGTCCATTTACAATTGTACAAATTTTGTCTTTTTGGTTATTCATTGATTTTTCCTTTTATGATTAATTAATTGGCGGATATTTCACCGCCGTTGATTTATTTAATGTGTTGATTTATTTTTTCTTTCAATAAATCAAGGGAATTTAAGTATTCTCTCCATAACTTTTTCTTTTCTAAAACATACTCATTTTCAGATACTTCTTCTGACAAGCGTTGTAACAACATATCTTCAATATCTCTCTCAATAAAAACTAATAATATCCACGAAAAAAAATCCTCGTCTGACTGAAACTCTATTGGATTTTCTGGATCATTATGTCTTAATTCGTAACTAATCTCACTTAAGACATTATCGATGTTATTGAACGTTTTAGACATAATGGTTTCTCCTATTAATAATTGGCGGATATTTCACCGCCGTTGATTTATTCTAATGTATGAAATTGTGTGAATTAACTAGCCATTGGGAGACTTTGAGTAGGGTTGATTCGTTGCAAATCTTGCTCTAATTGATAGCGAGTTATAGCACTTTCACTTATTTTTTTAGCAATAGCTTTAGGGGTTGATAAATTGCCAAAATCGTTAAGCACAGCTAATTTTTTGAGGATAGTTTTATCAAGATGTTCAATTAATTTGAGAGCTTGTCTTTCATTTAAAAAAGTTTCATTGTCATCAACATCGGGCATGGATTCATCTAGATCAGGAAGTAAAGTAATGACAACTTCAGGTTCAGGTTGCTTTTCTTTGACTCCATCCAAATAGGGATTTTCTTCTCCTTTATGCTTGTCAAAATTATTGGCTACAGCGTCGGCCATTTCTTGAATATCGGCAACCATTTCATTTAGCACTTCTGGATCGCCATAAACTCCACAAGAATATTTTAGTAAATCTTTGAGCGGTGCAATCGCTTCTTTCCATCGCTTCGTTAAGTTTGCTTGAGCATTGGCAACTTTAGTCGCATCCGTAAATTTATTATTGAGTAACTCCAATTGAGCTTGTAAATCTTTGATCGAACCTTGAATAGAAGCTAGAGTGTCGAGAGTGAGATTGTTGCGAGATTGTAAGTTAGACATGATTTTTAGTATGTGTAGTGATTGATTAATGTTGATGTGAGGGGGAGACATCTCCCCAAAATAAATTATTTAGTTGAAAAAATCTAAGGCAACGATTAATGAGAACCGTAACCGTAAAGCGTTATCCGTTTTTCTTAAGTGAATGACGGGTAACTCACTTACACTTTCTTCCCACTTTTTAGTGCTTTTTACCCATACATTAGACTCAGCATAAGTTTCATCGAGAAAACTTAACACCATTTTCAAATCGGAACGCATTTGTAAAACAGTCGCCGTTTTTCTTAATTGAGAAACTGGGGTATTTTTCAGCTCCTTTACTTTTTCTTTAGTTTCAGCAATCCATGTGTAGTTAATCATTGTTTTCTTTGTATTGATAATTATTTAGAAGCGGACTGAGTGCAGAGAATATCGCAAGGGCTTGTTTTCTCTACCACTTGGGTGTTAACGAGAGCGGTAATTAAAACGTAACCAAAAACCATGAGAGCAATATTTTTCATTAAACAACCTCCGCTAAGATGACCTGAGATAATGCAGTGGTATCGGTAAATAATTGGTTAAACTGTGTAATTTGCCAGTATCCTGATTCATTTATGTTTTTCTGTAACAAAGCAATACCATCATCAACTAAGACCAAGAAGAAAGAGATATTGCCATGCTCAAGAATAAATTGCTGATTTCCGGTGGTGCATTTTAAAGAAGGGATTTGCTTACGCAAAAAGCGAACCATTGAGAAGAAACCAGCAGAAGCATCAAATTTGGTTATCATATTTTTAAGTTTCATTATTGTGGATGAACTAACAGAAGGCATCTTGTTACAGCAAGGTGTCTTCACTTTTTTTTGTACAGTCGGTCGTGGAAAGAAGAGGGGGATTTATTTAACCACCTTTCGGTGGCGGAGGCCGCTAAACCTCCTGTCCCTATAACGCTATGGATGCGAGGGCTTTTTCAGTTCGAGACTGACGGCGGTGTTCGCCTCGTGATTGCTCACCCTTTTAATATAACAAACTACTAACCAGTTTGTCAATATCTTTTTTTTCGACAAGTACTAATTCTTTCCTAGCAATAGCACTGCAAACCTTGCTAACATTGCCTTTCCCTCCATAAAGATACCCTTTTTTTTCAGCAATAATTTTTAGTATTTCGTATTCTTCCTGCGTGAGTTTTAGGCTAAATTGCTTTTTTTTCAATGTTTTCATGGTTTCAATAAAGTGGTAATTAGTTTATTGTATCTAAAAATTCTATCGAAACAACCTATTAGCAAATATTTAGTACAATCAAAGTAGTAAATATCTTAATCGTGATGAATAGATTAAACTTGATCACAAAAATAAATCCAATATCACAAGAGGTAATCGGAAATGACTTGGCGATCGTGCAGGGAGCAACCTACGATAAATTGAATTTAAAATTAGAAGGAGATTATAGCGAAGCGACTTTTAAGGCGCAGATTCGTAATGCCCCTCTTGAATTAGAAGGAGAATTATTAGCAAGTTTTTCTTTTCAACAAATTAATTACGATGGGGACACTAATAAAACCACCGTTGTCCCTATTCTGACCGCAGAGCAAACTTCGGCTATCCCATCCACAAAATATGACGGAGATGACAGTCGAGCCAAGCCATCTCAGAAAAATTGTTGGGTATGGGATTTTGAAGCTGTATTGCCTGAAAAAGTTACAAAAATTCCTATTAGCTTTGTTCAGGTGACGGCAGAGGTGACTGATTAATGGATATTGAAATTAATCAAACAGTTATCGAGGTTACGGCACAAACAACGGTTATTGAAGTGGAATCTTCTGTAACTGCGATCGAGGTGGTGACTAATCCTGTTCAAATAAAGGGAGATACTGGGGAACAAGGTATTCAAGGCGAACAGGGTCTAAAAGGAGATAAGGGGGATGACGGGGAGAATGGTTTGTCTGCCTATCAAGAAGCAGTAGAAAATGGTTTTGTTGGCACTGAAGAAGAATGGTTAAATAGTTTTTACGATCGTTCTAACCACACTGGAACTCAGTCTATTAGTACTATTGAGAATCTTCAAAATAGTTTAGATCAAAAACAATCTATAGGGGATTATGCAACAGGTTCTCAAGGGGCAAAAGCAGACACGGCATTACAACCTTCAGATTTAACAAACTACGAAACCACCAACCAACTAAATACTAGGGATACAAATAATAGAAACAGAGCTAATCATACAGGCACACAATCTATAGCAACTATTGTAAATCTTCAAGAAACATTAGATTCTAAACAACCCATAAGCAATTCTATTAATTACCCATCTGGATTGCTTATAGATTCTTCTATTTGTTCCAATGCTTTATCTACATTAGCTGTATCTCAAGGTGTCACCTATGTTTTTCCTTTTAAACCTCTTTTTAACTTTAGAGCTTCTACAATATCTGTTTGGTGTACTGTAGTAGGGGCAGGTAGCCCTTCTTGTGCTATATATTTATTTACCTCTGATAGCAGTGGTCTTCCTACTCAACAAGAGTTCTATGGTAGTATAACATTAAACACTACAGGAGAAAAATCTCTATCCATAGTAAAGAAAAAAATAGCAGACAATAATCACCAAAATACTAATCTTTCAGAATTTTTATTTGAAAAAGATAAATTATACTGGTGGGGATTTTACAGTTCTAGCACAGGAACTATAAGGGCTATTCCTCTGACAAATGCTACTCCATTGGGAATCGTAAATAGTTCTAATACTTCTTATGCTACGCATTATAGAATCACTACTCCCCCTGTAGATTTAAACGAAGACACTCTATCAGATTTTGGGAATGATGCTACTTTGACTAATGGGGTTATTCCTTGTATTAGGTTACTAACTACTACTGTATAAATAAAATGGCAATTAACTATATTGAAAAAGGGTTTCAACTTCACGAAGAAATAGAAAGACAAGGATATTCTCTAGTTTTTTTAGATGGTGTTTGGGTATCTAGTAATGATACAGCAGTACAAGAAATTATTGATAATTTTATCCCCAAATCTGATCCTAATTGGGATAATTTCAATTCTCTAATGTTGTCCCATCCTAGATTTATTGAAGTATCAGCACTTGGCTTTCAAATTAATCCTGTAGCTGTATCGTCTTTACCCACAGCTTTATTGCAAGTTACTACCCACGGACTAAATTCTTTTACTTCAATTTGGAATTTAATTTGTTATTTAGGACAGGCGACTCAAAATGATCGAAATATTTGGGCTGACTTAGCGATAGAAAACAATTTACCCAGTGATTTTATAGCAGTTTTGAGAGGATAACGCGCGTATGGACAAGACGACAAAAGGCACAAAATATAATGAACAGATAATAACTGATTTTTTAGAATTAATTAGTGATGGACAAACCCTAGACTATAGTTGTGACAAGGTTAATATTAGTGTTCAAACAATTAGAAATTGGCTTAAAAAATATCCAGATTTTGCAGAAAGATACGAAAAAGCCAAGCAATATTTTAAAGATAATTGCCCAGAAAAAATAAGAGTTTCTGCTAAAGATAGAATCAAAGAATTAATCACTCATGGTCACAGAATCAAAAGATCGAACCTGACAATTCACTCCCTGCCAGTATACAAAAATGGACAAATAGTAGGGTACAAAGAAAAGTGGAGAGAGGAGCATTTAGAAGAAACCAATATGGGTACGCCACAATGGGCAATCGATCGAGTATTGCCACCACCACCCAAAGACTTAGAATCAGCAATCAAACTAATCGAAGCCTATGGACTTAAACCCGTTGTTGCTAACACCGAACTATTTAGAGAGTGGCTTGTCGCCCAAACTACTAGCCAAAATAGCCAGACTGGATCTGCAAGGGGGCTTACAGAAAGCGAAGCCAACGAAATTAGAGCAAGAATCCTCGGTGTTTCGGAAGATGCCACCGATACTCCTACCGTATCAACAGAGATGGGCAAGGGATAATAGTAGAGTCAAAATCTGTCAGAAATCCCGTCGAATCGGTTTATCATGGGGTGATGCCTCAATTTCCGCTCTTGATGCCGCACAAACTAATGGATGCTCGACTTATTACATTGGCTATAACCGTGAGATGTCGGAGCAATATATTGAAGATGTGGCATGGTGGGCAAAATCCTACCAATTAGCAACCGCACCTATTGAGAAAGACATCTTAGAAAACGGTGATCAGAGTATCCTCGTTTACCGTGTCAGATTTGCTAGTGGTCATAAAGTTGTTGCCCTATCTTCTCGACCATCGAATTTGAGGGCAAAAAAGGGAAAAGTAGTAATTGACGAGGCCGCCTTTCACGATGATTTACCAGAACTCCTAAAAGCTGGAATGGCAATTTTGGCATGGGGTGGACAACTAAGAATCATCTCAACTCATAACGGAGTTGACAATTATTTCAATCAAATAATTCAACAAACTCTTGAGGGGAAATTTGATTACTCGATCCATAAATACGATCTTGACGATGCGATCGCCGATGGGCTTTATCAGAGAATTTGCTTAGTCAACGGGTGGGAATATTCCAAAGAAGCTGAGAAACAATGGAGATCGCAACTAATCAAAGACTACGGTATCGGTGCAGACGAAGAATTATTTTGCATCCCAGCAGACATCAAAGGCGGTGGTAAAGTATTCAAAAAAGAGTGGTTTCAGATTATTGATACCTTACCTTTTCCTATGGACGGCATCAGGTTTTGGGATATGGCGGCCACAGCTGAAGAAGTCAAAAAAGACGCTTATTTTACAGCTTCTGTCAAAATGAATTACGACTCAGGCAATTACTACGTTTTGGATGCTAGAGCAGAACAACTTGACCCTGCGGACTCCGATGATTGGATGCTTGAAACAGCCTTAGAAGACGGTAATTATGTGCCTATTCGTTGGGAGTTAGAAGGTGGAAGTGCAGGATTGAGAGTAGAGGCACACCTTAAAAATTTACTATGGGGATTTGACGCTGAGGGAGTGCGCCCTCAAGGGGATAAAGTGACCCGTGCCAAACCTCTAGCCAGTGACGCAAAACGAGGGAATGTATTTTTATTGAGAGGTGATTGGAACGATCGATACCTTAATGCTATTTATGGTTTTGACGGTACACCTAAACCATTAACAAACGATTTGACAGACGCATCATCAGGAGCATGGAGTTGTTTACAATTAGGTGGAGTTGCGAGTATTTTAGGTACTTAAATTTAAGATAAATATTCAATTATTATTATTATTAAATATGTTAATATTAGTTATATATATTCTTGTTAATTAATTAATCTTTATGCGTGATAACATAGTCGAATCAGTAAAAAATAAATATGATCAAAGGTCACAATTAGGAATAACAAAATATGGTACAACCGTTGATAATAATAATTTATCTTTTACCGAATGGGTAAACCATTTACAAGAAGAATTAATGGACGCAACGCTGTATCTTCAAAAACTAAAGACTGAAAATCAATCAGAAAGTTTTATTATTTATTAAAAAATTATGGCATTTTCAAATATAAATAACGCCTTTGATATGGTAAAACTGCAATCAGGATTAGCAGAAACTGACGAAACCAGAGACAATTATATTAACGACATCCTCAATCAATCCAAAGGCACAATAGGAGATGCGATCGAGTATCGCCCTTACTTAGTAGCCGCGCTCACAATGTGGACATCAAAGGGAGAACAAACAATTACCGAAGCCTCTGGTAGTGCTAAATTTAGATTTCAAGAAGATAAAATGAATCTAAGACCCGTAATTGAAGCTAATCTTAGGATTCAGCAATCCCTAGATATTTCTCAAGGAACAGAAGTGCCAATTGGATGGCAAGTACAAACATGGTTAGACTCCCTATGTGGCTGTGTCGATAAAGGTGAAGCTGTGGGAAATGATGAAAGCAATTATGTATTTTCAACGATGGTAATTTAGGGTAATTTATGACACAAGTACAGGAAACAATAAATTTCGATTCAGAAGGATTAAATCAAATATTTTCCTCTTTTTCTAATTCCTTAACAGGATTTGGAACGACTAGAGATAAATCGAAAAATATTAAAATAAACTCTATTAAATCTCTTTCCAAAAAAGATTTAGAAAATCTACCCAGAAGTTCTGGAATGATCAGAAGATTAGTTGAAAATTATCCTACAAAATGTAAAAAAGATTGGATGGTAATTCGACAGGTTCGAGAAGAAAATCAAACCGAAATTCCTGTTGGAGAACTCGAACAATATCTTGAAAAATTGAAATTTAAAAAAGGAAAAATAGGTGTTAGAGAAGCATTTTCAAAAGCATCAATTTTAGGACGGCAACATGGAGACGGATTTATTTTAATTGGTCTTGCAGACGGGCTAGATCCGAAAGAACCCGTTAACGAAAAATCGATCCAATCGATCGAATGGTTTAAGGTTTTGAACCGCTACGAAATTTACCCAGAATCAAATCAAGGTAAATATAGCGACCCTGATTATTACAAAATTTATATTAATAATTTACCTACTACTTGGCACTACTCAAGAGTACTTAGATTTAGTGGAAAAATATTACACGATGAATCTTTGAACTACAACGGGGGATATAACGATTCAGTTATTCAGAATGTTTTTGACACATGGACAGCATGGCAAACAGGATTGATGTCTGGTTCAGCTATGCTCAGTGATTACAACCAAGCCAAATATAAAATGAAGGGTTTAGGAAAGGCTCTCAAGGAAGATTTAAGGGCAGGTACTACCACCAGACAAGAGCAAATTCAAAAAAGATTATACGTTGCTGAAATGGGGCGATCGGCAATAAAAGCACTCTTAGTCGATATGGATGAAGAAGATTTTGATTATGTTTCTCGCACTTATGCAGGAGCTTCTCAAATTATGGAATTACTCAAGGATGCTTTAATCTCAGAAGTAGATTTACCTGTATATGAATTGTTCAATACCACTAATGCTACTGGATCGGCTCTGGGTACGGCACAAACTGCAGGACTTGCTCAAAGATATGATTGGGCAAATTTAAAAAACGACTGGATGTCTGATAACTGGATCGAACCTTACGAAAAATTATTAAGATATGCAATGTTGGCAAAAGATAATACTATTACTTCCGAGCCAGTAGAAATTGAGATATTTCCTAATGCAAAAGTTCAATTAACTCCATTAGAAAAAATACAAGCTCAAAACGAAGCTGCTCAAAGAGATTCAGTAAATATTGAACTCGGTATTTATTCACCCCTTACCGCTCAGAACGCCTTTAAACAAGGTGATTGGGATGGTCAAGTTCATTTAGCACAAGAAGATTTACTATGATAGGAATTTCAATTTTAATATTTATTATTCTCACTCTTTTTCTATCAATTTATCGTAGTGAACAAAGAAAAAGAAATGATAGTTTATACTATGCTTTTCGAGATTATTTATATCACACAAATATAGATTTTACACGATATAAAGCTAACATTAAATTTGAAAATTTTGGAGACAAAATTATAATTTGGATAGAAGATAAATGAGACAACAAGTATGGCGGATCGGATTAATTGACGGGAACGGTTACGCAGAATTTGCACCCCAAGGATTAGCACGGGTAAAATTGACAGATAAACAGCCGGGGATTCTTACCAAACCATTACCCGTTTTATTCCCTATTACTGGATTAAATAAAGCCTATTTCATGCCCAAAATAGGAGAAAAGGTAGCCATTCTAACTGATGAAAGGTGCGAAGATGGTTTGATTTTAGGCAGTTTTTACACTAAAAATAATAATCCCCCAGTTGATAATCCAAATAAATATTTAATTCAATTTCAGGATGGCACTAAAATCGAATATGACACTGAAACTGAAATATTTACTTTAGATATAAAAAGCGGATTAAAACTATTATTGAACGGTATAACCGCTATTGAGTATAACCTTGAGACGGGTTTTAGCTTAAATGTCTCGACTGATATTCACTTACAAGGGAACAATATTTACTTGAATTAAAAATATCTAATATTTTTTTAATTCTTCTGATAATTTTTTAAATTCATATAGTTTTAATACTAAATCTCTATCTTCACTTTCTAAAATAAATTTAAAATGAATTATCCCTGTTTTTATTAAATGATTGAGATCATCAGTTAATTGAAAATCATTTTTTATTTTTGTTATCAAGTGTCTATTTTCTGACAAATATATTCTTGTTTTTTTGTCGATGATTTTTGCATTTAAAACATTAATTTTTTCTGTAATAGTTTCGTTACTTACATCATTAAAGCATATTTCAATTTCATAATTTAGGGGTAATTCCAGATTGAAAGGACTCTTAGCTATAAAGATTGACTTTTCAGTAGCTTGACTTAAGCAATTAGCAATATTCAATTCAAAAGTAGTTATATACATTTTTTCACCTCAGAACATTAGTACTAATACAGTTTAGCACAGAAAAAAAATTAAGGCAAGGATTCACAAGCAACGCCGTTGTTGTCCCGATCGAGTCCATGAGGGTCATTAGGGAAAGTATCAAGTACTCTTTGAGCTTGGGCTTGAGTTTTGAAATCAGAGCAATTGCAATCACCACCATTAGTACAGGAAGGCAAATTGGGATTACGAGGAGCAGGGTTCAGATCCTCAACAGGAATAGGTACTACTCGAACTGGACGAATACCAGAGCGCCATTCCCACGGCATAATTAAATCTTTCACCGCCCAAAACCCTATTTTTCTCTCTTTAGCCTTTTTCTCCAATTCCAAATATTTTTGACCATCAGGACATTTAGAAAGAAACTCTTTATAAACAACAGCTTGACCTTCCTGAACCAGCGTTAAATTAATATTCAAATTACCCTTATTTACGATCGCAACTGTCCTACCGTATTTATCACTATCAACTTTATTAACTTGAATTACAGTACCCACAGGTAATAATTGTTTAAGTCTATTAGTGGAAGCTGTACCCCCCGGCTGAGAAGATTCTGGCGCGTCGATACAAGCCAATCGAATAATAATTTTTTGAGTATCTTGTTTAACGGTAATAGTGTCACCGTCTCCCACCGATAAAACCTCAAAACCCAACGCAGAACTAGCAAAACTGAATACTGACAATAAAGATAAAATAGAGATAATTTTCATTTTCTACTATAAAAATATTAAAAACTTTGAAATTGATACCTTCTTATATCACATTTCAAGTTTTTTTCAATTTAATAAGTATTAAAATGTAATCTTCTTTAATTTTAATTAGATAAAAATTGATAATTATTATTAATAATTATCAGATTTAAACTCTGAATAAAGTATAATAATTATTGTAAACAGTTCTAGTTTATTTTACTCTTTATAGCACACATAAATAGTCTTCTTTTGATGGCTATTTTTTTCTAATTTTTGTTAAACATTCTCTAAACTAAAAGTATACAAATTGCTTGGATGGATAATATTATGTTGTTTTATTCTTCTGTTAGTGGATTAATCAAACAAGGGCGAATCCAAGTTAATTTACCGTCGTCGTATTGTCTCCAATGTCCACGTCTCCAATGAGTTTGTTTTTTAATTCCTTGTAAGTCAGGATTACTTCCGTAACTTTCTTTCTGTTGTTTCACATAATGTCTTTCATTGAATCCGATCGTAGGTGGTGTTAATAATTTCCCTTGAGATTTCTTGAAGCCTTGCCCACTTGACTCTGACACAATGGACATACTTTTGTCTTGGTAAGTAGCCATATATAAAAAAATTTGAGGCAATAAATTAAGTGCTATCTTGTCATCTTTGAAATCTTTAAATTTATCATTTATTATTTCATCTAAGTCAGGAGTAAAACGAAAAGGATAAACTTCAAATCCTTTATCATGATAAAAAATTGGACAAGTCATTGCATTTTTAATATTATTTTTATTAAAAATAATAAACTTGTAATATTTTTCGGACTTAGGAAGTAAAAAAATTGCATTTTCTACAAAATAATTTTCAATTTCATATTGTTTAGGTAACTCAGTATTTATAGCTAACTCCATAAAAGATTTATCAATATAAAAACAAGGAAAATTATCTATAAAAGAACGAAGGTGTGCATAGAGGCTTACTCCTGTATAATAATCGCTAAAATTAGGTAAAACATAATTATTAGATTTTAATTTTTCAAGGATATTTGAATTTACTATTTTTTCGATATTAGGACACACACTTAGGATATGTTTTTTTAATATATATAAATAATCTTTTTCATAAGAATAGTAATCTTTTGATGACGTATATCTGTTTTTAAGTTTTGATGTTTTTTGCT
Organism: Geminocystis sp. NIES-3709; assembly: GCF_001548115.1. Taxonomy (GTDB): domain Bacteria; phylum Cyanobacteriota; class Cyanobacteriia; order Cyanobacteriales; family Cyanobacteriaceae; genus Geminocystis. The sequence goes on from NZ_AP014821.1 coordinate 2,660,032, forward strand.
TATTCATAATAAATTCTCCTTCGTAATAAAATAGCGATGGCCCGTGAATAATTAACAAATGTCATTGATTTTAATTTTAATTTTATTTTTTTATTTCCCCCATGCTTTTTCAAATTGCCCAACTACTTCCATTGCAATTGGATTAACCGGTGGCAATTCTCCATTACTCTCCAATTCCTTCTCTAACGTTGGTAAATAATAATTCTCGTACCAACGGTAAAACATAATTCTCGTATTGCGATGTTGACCCAAACTCGTATCCTCAGTAAAACTGTCCTCTCGTTTACAATTTTTCACACGATTCAACCACTGAGAATAAGTCGGTAAGTCTTTTTCCCACTGCATTTGCTCATAAGGTAATCTTTCTTTCCAGTACTTTTCTACTTTTGCCGTTGAATCACTGCCCTTAAATTTCGCCCAATATTTAATCCAAATCGGTTCACCCGTCTCTTTATCCTTAGACCGCAGATAAGCCTTCGGATTTTGCATATTAGGCAACTCTGCTTGAACAAATGCCATAAACTCCTCATCAGCCAAAATTGCCTCGACATTTTCTACCCCATTTCTGTTAGTGGTTTCTTGTTCCTTACGAGAACACACACCCACGGGGGTATTTATGCCTTCAGATAAACTTTCGTTGTTTTCTACCACTATTTCGTAATCAGTGGTTTCCATCTCCAAAATATCTGTACGGTTGATTATTTCCGTTTTTTCTTCTAAATATAAAATATTTCGTTCGTCTTTCTCTCTTGATTGATTGATTAAGTTTTTATTTAATTCAGTATTGATTTGTTCATTATTATTATCGACACCAAATTTTGTGGCCGTGAAATTTGCGGTCGGTAATTTTGCGGTCGTGTTTTTTGAACGTTTTGAGCAAAAATTTTTACTTTGTCCCTTTTCTATTTTTACGCTAATTTTTGCATCAAATTTTTTATATTTCTCAGGTATTGAATATATATATCCGAACTCTCCATTATTTTTGGGAGTACGATCGAGTAATCCTTTTCCTACAAGTGATCTTATTTTAGAATTAACCGTATTCAAGCACAGTCCCAAATTACTCGCAATATGCTTAGTGATGTGTCGCCAATTTTCAAGATTGTCATACATCGCTATAAATAGCCAAATGGATCGCTCATTCCCATCAATATTATTATTATTGATAATGTCATTTGGACATATGGTAAAAGCAGTCATTTTTTTTACTCTCCTTCAATAACTTCAATAACTTTCTTTGTCTCGGACACCAAGTTGCCGATCCACTGCACTTGGTTTAATTTCAATTTTGTTGCTTCTGGTAGTTCCCCACCCTCATTCCAAGCAAATAAAGTCCGATCATCAGGTGCGTTGACTAACACCTCATACCGACTTACTATCTCGATCGTGGCTAGAAATTCACTCATATTTTTCAGAATTAATACGGATTTCCTTACCTAAAAATTAAGTGATTAATAATTTGTTTTTCGATTTGTCAAAATGTCAAAATCTTTTTGACAAATAAAATAAAGCCATTAAAGACAAGGCTTTAATGATTAAATTTCCGATTCTACTCACAAAAAAACAATTGATTTATGGGTAATTTCCCTCTAATTAATTAAATTTTTCTGGGAAACCTCATAGCATATTGCCTAAGCAGTGTGTAAAATGATAATCAAGAGTTGTTCTAGTTATGGCGTAACTAGAACAGATATTCTGTAAACTTTTTAAATTGAGGCAGTAGGCCATCTAGGTATATTGCTTAGATGGTCTGCTGATTTATTATATAATGAAAATACAAATAACTGCAAACAATGTCCCAGACAAAACAATGGAAAATATGGAAAAAAGTTTAGCTCTCTTAAAGCAAGAACTTCGTAAACCAGCAAAGTTTCAAAAAACTCCCGAAATAATCAAGCTAATTAGAGTTAGCTTAGGCTATACACAGCAAGATTTTGGCGTGTTTTTAGGAACTCAATCTACTACTGTTAGTCGTTGGGAAACGGGCAAAAACCAACCGATTTTTACTCAGGATCAAGTTAATCTTTTGGACTATGAACTGAAAAAATTAGGAGTTGATCTATTTGATTTTGAAGGATTTGATATAAAATTGAAACCCCATCAATATAAATTTATTAAATCCCACGCTTTAGCTATGGCTTAATTTTTTTTCTTTATATCTAAACAATATGTCTTGACAGTATGCTTAGTTGTCTGTTAATATTGAATTATTAAATTAAAAAAGTTTACAGAATGTCACAACTAAATAATTGTCAGCATTTAGAAAAATGCTATGAACTGCTAGCGCCATCAGCAGATCATCACTTAGAGCTTGTCGTAAAAGTAACCCATTACACTCGTTACTCTTTCAAGAAAATTTATTTTCCCGTGGGTACTTATACCCCTGAATTAGTCAAGGAAAAAATAGATCAATTAGCTTTAAACGACAGCTTCGATAATCAATATCGAGTTGATTACCGAATAGTCAATCATCAGTTTATCCCCGTCTTCAAAGAGCAATCTTTACCACCTCTCAAAGACGGTGAAAAATACCAAATCGAAGTCTTAGCTGGTGACGATAAATTCTGCTATGGCTACGAATATCATCTTTTCTCCCACGCCTTAGACGCAAAAGGGTATGAAGATTTTGACAATAATATTCTCAAATTTGCTCAATTTATGTGGGGTGATCGAGTAATTGTCTTAGGAGTAACCGTAGTAAAAGCGGAAGTTGAAACTAAGAAAGAATTAGCTCTCGCTTAATTATGGAAAGAGAAACTAAGGTTTCTGTTAGACGGGTATTTTCACCACAAGGAAAGCCAAAATACCCTGATAATTACCACGAAATTGAGTCACCAAAAGAAGAAATAAATTCAGTGGAAATTATAAATGGAAAAATAGTTAAAATTCCACTCCCTAAATATTTCTAAATCGGATGAAAAATGTCTATTAAATCCCTAAAAGAATTAAGTTTAAACCAATGATTGAAGATGCTCTAAATCAAGAACTAAAACAGAAATTTGCAGACAATTTAAACAAACGCAAATTACTACGATTAATCACCGAAGCATTATATCTTTCAGACAAAACCGATACCCTAATCGACAAGCAATATTTTGAAGAAATGGACGAAGAATTGTCAATCACAGACTTGTTGACAGCAGTTGCCACCAGTCTTGAACAAGAAATTAAAGAATGGGATCGCTAATTAATCCTAAAAATTCAAAACTATAAATTTTATTAGTACCTTGAAAATTTAATAAAAATATGGACGAAATTAACATTACTTATCGTCAAAACGAAGTACTGCAAGTCTTTTTGAAACATCAAGATAAATTTAATTATCTTGAATTGTGTGCAGAAGAACTAAAAATTCAAACAACCCTCGTTACACAATTTTTAAGAAGATTAAAAGAAAAAAAAGTTTTGATAAAACTAGGACACGGCAAGTACAAACTTAATCAAATTCCGTACAACATAATCTCAGAAGCCCAATCTAAAGGCCCAAAAAACAGACGAAATAAAGAAATAGAAAGTGCAATAGAACCCTCTAAACAATCTCAAAAATCTAAAGAAAAAGTAGAAGGAAATTATCGCATTCAATCACCCTCTGAACCAGTAAAATCCGTTGAATTTGTTGGTAATAAAATTACTAAAATTCCATTGCCAAAATATAAATAATTCTTACTTAATTGGGGGTTTCGCATCCAATTAAAAAACACGCAACTAAAAAGAAAGTAACAAAGGAAAACAAATGACATTAGCTAAAGAAAAAACAGAAAAGAGCAGTAAATTAGCTTTACCAAGTCTCTCAATTTTTGGAACAATTGACAAAGAAAAAATCAATCATTTTACTCCACCTTATGCAGTCCGTAATGACTGTCAAATCGGTCAGTGGAAAGTCGGTGAAGATAATTTACTAGGCAATAATTTAGAGATTTCCATTATCTCAACCAAAAATTTTTACGGTAATTTGGGTAAAACAAAGCAAACCTCTTGGTTGCAAGTTTGGTTCATTGCATCTCCAAAAGAATCAAGGCTACCCAAAAATACCATTTGTGTAACTTACCTAAAAACTCAGTCCTTATCAGTATTGGGGCAAAAAGTAATTGAAGTAATGGAAAACAAAGATCCAGGACTAGGGATTTTTCAAACTTCTTTTTCCAAACACGCTAACGACTACGGTAACTATTATTCAGTAAATTTTCAGTGGCGCGATCGTGAAGAAGATGAAATTGCACAGCTTCACCTCATTGCTGATTTCTTAAAATCTAGTCCAATTTTATTCGATCCAAATCTGCCAACTACCATGATCGAAGTTGATGCTCAGGGCGATCCAGAAAGTTTAGGAGAAGCCAAAAAACAACTCAAATTATTAGCAGAAGAAGCTAAAGAAAAAGCTAAATAAACCTTCAATAAAAGGGGATTAATTCCCCTAATTCCTATCCTCAATTAACCACTACTAAATTAAGCAAAAAAACAATGTTTGAACTTCACAAAATGAAAGACGGGAACTCTATTTTAATTTGTCAGATGGACGATAACCATTTGATAAATTTTATTAAATTATTGTGTCGCAAAATTAATCAAAGCACTCAAATTTTAGAAAATTCTAATTTCAAAGGATCAGTAATTTTTCAAGCCCTAAATCCTACTTTAAGTAAAGGAATAAAAGAGAAAGCAGAGGCACAAATCAGATACGCAACAAGCACGATTTCACCTTATGTTCTCGAAGCAACTTTAAGAGGACTGAACATAACTGAACTGTTGCAATCAGCTTTTCAACGGACAGAACAAATGCCTAGTATTAACACCTTTTTACCCTTGTTATTGTCTCCTAATATTAATGATGATGATTACGAAGACGATGAAGAGAAAGAAAATTTTTTACCCATTCAAGATGAGTGGAGTAACTACTAATAAATAATTCGACTACTGCCACAAATGTCGTTAAAAATTGTGGCTTTTTACTATAAAAAAGGACTTAATTATTATGGTTTTTACTCCTGCTGACCAATGGTTAAAAAGTAGAAGAAATAGTTTTATTTCTTCTCATGAAAGATTACAAAAAAATCGTCATTCTTGTTTCACTAAAAATAAAAAAAAATATCAGATTGACTTTAACAAATTAACTGCACAATTTGAAATTGAAATTGAACTAGCCGCCCAAGAAGGCATTACTTTTGATGATTGGGATTTAATTGATATTTGGGAAAGTGAAGGGAAATTAAAGGGCGAGATTCTTCAAAAAGTCAAACAACATTTTAATTATCCTGTTGATCGTCAAAATGATATTGATTATCCAGAAGAAATTGATAATTCAAATGAGGATGTTAATTTTTCTTATTTCGGTACTTTGGAATTATTGCCAATGAAATCAGAGACTGAAGAAATCCCTACTCCTATTGTCAATCCAGAAACGGGCAACCCTGATATAGACGATCCAGACTTCGATCGTGACTCCTCAGAAGTTGATTATCCAGATTACATGACAGATGAGGAACGTCGAGAATTTACCCAACGGAGTAAACTTTGTCGTGAAGATTACTCAAAATATCTTCAGGTCTATCCTGAAGATGACCCCAGCAATATTTCTGATTCCCCTCAAGAATCCCCAATATCGGCAAATATAAAGTTAGAGGATTTTATTCCTTTGCGTTCTGTAAGAGATTTTCCAAAAGATTGGAAATACACCAGAAAGGACAATTTAATTTTAGTTAAAAACACTTATCTTTATCTTCTCAAACAAGATAAGGGAAAATTAATTTTCTTGAGACAATTAGACACAGATAATTCAAGTCTTGAAAAATTAGATTTCTTTGAGTCGATCGTTTTTCAACTTAAGAAAGATATTGCAAAAGATACTTTTCTTGACAAAGTGGTTTACTACATGGAACTGCTGAAGGTTAATCGTCAGGAATTTGATGATTATGTTCATTATGAATTTGATTTTGAGGAGTTGATCGACACTGATGATGAGGAGCTTCTGCACGATATGGAGGTCAAAGTAAACGAGGAAAAAGTAATCGGGCGATTGTTTGATTTGTACTCTCAAGACTCTCAAGACAAAGCCTTTGTTATCCCCGCAAATAAGCACCTTGAGGAATATAAAAAACGATTAGAAAAAGATTATCGCTATATTCCAAACAAACAATACAAACAATTGAGCCTATTTGGGGATAACGATTGGGGTGGCAATAATGATTAAATTCTCTCGATTCCCAAAATATAAACCGAAAGGATTAACTAATCGCAGATTAGCTAATTCTAAGAAGGCTTTGAAAAAGCAAAGAGACGCATTACCACTCTTAGCGAATTGGGTAGAAAAAAGCCAACCATCCCCGGAAGAAAGAATCCTTAATTTTGATGACGCTACTGCCACTTACTGGCAACGACTTAGAGCAAACAGAGCAAAAGATTGGATTATGTGCCGTCAAATTATCAGATCCGCCCCCAATACTCAAGAATTTCTTGAGTATTGGAATAATTGTAATTTACCTAAAGATCCTTGCTATTTGCTAGAAATCCTCAGAACAAAATTTAATCTAAAAACTTTTATCAAAATTATTTCAGAGGAAAAACTATGAGATTTAGGATTTGTTTTGACTTGGACATTAGCACAAATATTTCTCTTTTTTTTGAAGCGAAAACCTCAGAAGAAGCTGTAAAAAAAGCAGAATCTTTATCTGAATATGAAAAACATAAAAAGTTTTTGGAATTTTACAAAGGCGATGACGAATTTGTTAATAAACTTCTTGATAATGCTTGTTTGCAAATGAATACTTATTACGAAATTGAAGAAGATGACTAAGCTAAATCGTCCTCATTATTTTACCCCCAAAGAAGATTTAATTATTGACAATTTATTTGACTGGATGTCCACACAAAAATTGTCAATTTTAATGCAAATTAAATCTGAAAGTATTGTTGCTCGACAGCAATATTTAACCGATGAAAGAAATAAATCATCATCACTAAAGCCCAATAAAAAACAATGAAAAAAGGACAACGAGTTACCGAAATTAAAACAGGAAAAACAGGTGTTTATCTCCGTAAAAATCCCCGTCAATTATCCATTGAATTGTTGATAGTACGATGGGACGGCGATAACCACGAATCAATGATTAGCACAACATTATTAAAAGAAGGACAATGGAATTATGGAAAGTAACTTAACCTTAGTAACAAACGACTCAGCACCAACTTTAGAAAATATTAATCCAAATTGTGGGCATAATCTTAAAACAGAAATTAAATCTAAATATGGCAATTTATCTCTGGAAGATTATTACAATAAAGATGATTTTTTACGTTACAAAATTAATCTAAAAATTGCTGAATTAACTCCAGAAATTGCCAAAGAAATGTTGAGGGTTTTAACCCCATTTTTTGAAAATCCACTTTCTCCACAATTAGAACTATTTGCAGAACCAAAAACGTTAAGTACATTACCTATGAAAAAGGAGGAATAAATGAGGAAAACAATAGTAACAAAAAAAGGAAATGTTGCTGAAGGAAATTTTAATCTAAATACTCCTGAAGCAAAAGAAGCAATAGAAAGCGTTATTGATGCTGGTACTGAATATTTAAGAAATAAACTCAATCATCAAAAGGAGAAAAATTAATTATGGGAGAAGCAAAAAGACGTAAATTAAATGACCCTAATTATGGGAGAAAACAAATGGATAACGATCGTATCGCTTCAGACGCAGAAAAAATAATGATGGTCTATTTTTTGACGGCAGTACAGTTGTCAAATACTATAGCCAATTTGTTGTCAAAAGAAGGGCAAAAAGTAAATTCAGTAAATTTAATAATTGATCGAATTGAAGCTAATTCCAAATGGTTATTAGAGGCTTCTCAAGAGCAAAAAGACAAGGTTTATGATTTATGTTTTGCTCCTGATGAATTAATTAAAAATCCCTTTCGTTTTGAGAATGAACAAGTATGATTAGTACCCTCGAAATTATCGGTGATGATTACCCAAGAGTAACCACAATAATTGAAGAAACTAAAGATCCAGAAAAAGAAAAAGCCTTACTCAAATGGATGAAAAAATTAGAGAAAATTCACGGAGTCGAAGGCGCTCAACTCGAACGTCAAAAAATCCTTGATAATGGTACAGCATTGCATAAAGCGATCGAAGATTTCCTTCATAGTATCGGAACGAATGAATCAGATCACCCTATGCTCAGAACAATTATTCCTTTTCTTAGATTATTAATTAAAGATAAAGACAATGAATTAATAATTGAAAAAAGATTGTTTTGTCATAAGTATAAATTCAAGGGGAAACCTGATTTAATTTGCTCGAATTTTGAAGGATTATCCACTATTTTTGACTGGACAACTTCAACACAAGCTAAAAAAAAGCAATGGATAGAACATAAATTTATTCAAGCAGGAGCTTATGCAATTGCCTGTGAAGAAATAGGGATAAAAATTGAGCAATTAGCCGTTGTAGTCGTGTGCAAAAATCCCCGTAAATTTCAAATATTTACCGAACCACCGAAACAGTGGCGTATTGAATTTCTAAAAAGATTAGGACAATATCAACAACTAAAAAGAGAGGAATTTATTACAAAACAATATAACGCACAATTTGAAGTAGAAAATGGCAACGAAATATACACGCCACCAGTTTCAACAAATGTCTAAAAAAGACGTGAAAGAGTACGCTAAAAAATGCAAATAAAAGTAAGTGGATGGTACAGCAAAAACAATTTAATTGACATGATTTTAGTGAGACAAATTAACCCTAATTATCCTGTTAATAATATTGAATTTAGAGAAGTAAAAATTATTTTTGTATCGAGTAAAAAGGAGAAAAATGAATCATCTGATAATCAAAGAAAAGCTTAGTAATCGTACGTTATTAATTAATGCCACTCATTTAGTTAGTATTTCTTTTAACAATTTTATGAACACTATTATTGTTGAAACAATATTTACTAATTTTCAGTGTTCTTCAGTTGAATTTATTGATGAGAAAACTGTAAAAGAAACGGTAACTAATTTTAATCAATTAATAAAAGAGAAATAAATGCAACCAATCAAAAGCGAGTTAACTCTAACTCAACAATTTGAATTAGAGAATTTAAAAAGACTGATTCCACAAGTTAAACGAGAGGATTTAGAAGAACTTTTTATCGAAGCAATGGTGCAAAAATTCTACGCACAAAATGCCTTTATCAATGAAATTAAGCAACAGCATGGACAAAAAATAAGGGAGAAATAAATGGACATTACAGAAATTATTGAAATTATTAAAACGAAATATCCCCATGATGAAATTGAGAAAACAGAAAATCTTAATTTTAATCGATTTTTAATCTTGGCATTTAACAAAGAGACCAATTTATATAGTTGCTTTATAGTTGCTAAAAATCGTGTTTTTCTTTATTCAACGGGAAATCATAAAGAAATGATGCACTTATTTGAAGTCAGATTTCGTAACTTTTACAACAAGAGAATTAAGTTAAAAGTATCATGATTAAAATTTTAATTAATGGTGGCGGTAGTTCTCTTTACGATAAAATTGCTCATAATTACGGGTGGCAAATTGGGATGAATTCAGGTGGCAATACAAAAGAAAAACAGCCCTTATTTATGATTGATAATAATTGGTTAAATTACGATCATGAAAAACACCTCAATTTAATCAAAAAGCATCGTCCACATTTAGCAACTTTAAGAGATATAGAATCTTATATTGATCAACAAATTTTGTACAAACAGGCATTAGAAATTTCTCGATATTGCGATCGATTAATTATTATCCCTAAGTGTAATATTACTAATGATAAATTATTAAAAATTCCTAATTCAATTTTAGGATTACCTGTTGGGCCTCATGAGAATTTATTTGCGTGGGAATATGCAAAAGTCTTAAATAAAAAAATTCACTTGTTAGGTGGTAGTCCAAAAAAATGGAAAAATGCTATAGAAATTTTAGGAGAGAAAAAAATTTATTCAATGGATGGAAATTATCTTTGCAAATTGAGTAAATGGGGGAAAATTTATCTTAATTTTTCCACAAGAAAACCCTATTCATTTGAAGTCTCAAACGGCAAAAATTTTAATTATAGATGTTTTGAATTCTCTATTAAAAACTTAGAATTTAAGCCCATGAATAAACAATTATCTTTATTTTAATTATTATGAAAACATTAAAACAAAAACTAATTAAATTAGCCCTTGAGTTTGCTGAGAAACAGGAGCATCAAATCAAGAAATCTACCGAAACAATCTCCCCATCTTTAAACGAAATCTTATCAATAAATAAACGGTAAAATTCTTTTAATTCTTGAGAGGTTAGATTATTCTCTAACTCCGAATAAAACTCTCCATTAGTAAAAGTATTTATTAACTTATCTTGCAATTCTGATTGTTTATTGCGATTATTTAAGCGATTTAATTTAAACGTTTCTAATTGAAATTCTAAATCTTTAATAGCATTTAATATCACAGTCGATGGTTGTGATATTTTTTTTAGATTAAAAATCTCTGACTGTAATTTCTTTTCCTCTAAAGTTTCCGACTCTTCTACTTCTAAAGTGTTTACAATTTCCTTCGCTTTTTCTATCAATAATTTAGTTATTAATCCCCTCAATTTTTTGTGATTAATCCACTTATTATTTTGACATTTTCCAGTACGATAACCGACACATTGATACCCCGTAATATTCCTAGCTTTTCCCCCTGAAATTGTTTGAGCAGAACCATTGCAGTAACTGCATTTTAGTAAAGAACCAAAAGGTTTTGCATAATTATTAGTAGAGCGATAATTAGTTCTATTTTCAGCAATATTTTTAAAAATTATTTCAATCTCATCCCACTCCTCTTGAGACAACAAAGACGGGAAAAGTTCCCCCCGATAATCCCATTTATCTTTATTGCTATATCTGTTATTATGCCCTCTCCCATAAACTAAAATACCCCTGATTTGAGGATTAGAAAGCCAATTACTAAGGCTACTATGAGACATAAATCCTATTACCCCATATTTATTAATCATGGCTTTTATTGTGCCTTTAAAGGTTTTTTTCTCTAAGAAAATATCGATATATTCCCTTGCAAATTCGGCAACAGTAATAACCTTTTTTCCCTCAATTAAACAGATATATTCATCATAATTTAAGACTAAAGTATCGCATTCTTTTTTATAGCCAAAGACAGCTTTATAGGGTAAATTTTTCTGTCTGTGATATTTATGCCCATGACTGATTCTTTCTTTAATTCTATCTAATTCCATCTCTCCAAAAGAAGCCAGCATATTGATATGAAATCGCCCTGACACCGAATTAGTATCAATTTTGTCATCCAGTGCCATAATTTCAACATCATTAGCTGTACATAAATCAATAAACGTTTTTATCCCTATTACAGAACGGCCTAATCGATCGAGCCGTGTCACCACCACTTTTTTACACTGACCTTTTTTTATTGCCTGTTCTAATTCCTTAAAACTTTTCCTTTCAAAATTAGAGCCGCTATCCACATCGACTAAAATCTTATCTACCTCACAAGATTCTACCCGTGCCTTCTGCTGACTTAATGCCTCAGTCTGTGCCTGCAAAACACTCGAAACCCTGATATATCCTATTGTTATCATTTTTCTTAAATTTAACTATTATAGGTCACTATGTTAAATAGTCGTTTTTCCAGAACCATTATTGCCATGAATAATAGTGGTATTTTTTTCTCCATTAGCAAAGTAAATTATTGGACTTTTGCCATAAAATTGACGAAAATTTAAAAACTGTAAACTAATAATTTTCATAGACTCATAATCAAGAATTTTGCTTTTATTATACTAATTAATTTTAGATTTATTTTTTATTTAGTTATAACAGTTAAATAAAACAAAAAAAATTATATTCTAAGTTAGAACTTTCAAGTTTATCATTACTAATTTTTATTGTATATTTTGTTTAATTATTTTTAAAATATCATCATTAATATAACGAATATTTTTTTGAGATAATCGATCTTTTTCTAATTGTAACACTTCTTCTACGATTGAGCGAATTTCTGGTTTAGCTTTAATAATCGGTTCAGTTATTTTATCTAAATTATAATAATTATGATTAATCATGATATTTATTCTCAAGAATTAGATTATTTTAATTATAAAAAAAATTCTCGTCAATATTAATATTATTTTATCTTAAATTTACAAAAATTAATCTTATTTAAAAAATAAAAGATTTATAATCGAAGATAATAATAAATAATATCTAATTACCTATTCCTAATTCCTCATTTATAATGGCTAAAGATAATCGTAAAAAAGTACGGAAAGTATTAATCATTACTTTAATATTAAATATAGTTGTTTTAATACTAAAAGTTGTGGTGGGTATCATGACTGGATCATTAAGTTTACAAGCTGATGCCTTACATAGTGTTACAGATAGTGCCAATAATGTTTTAGGTTTAGTAACGAATCAACTTTCTTCTCCAATTCCCGATCGAGATCATCCTTACGGACATCATAAATTTGAAGCGATCGGAGCTTTAGGTATAGCGGCATTCTTAGGTATTGCGTGTTTTGAAATTTTTACTTCTGCATTAAATAGAATAATTTTTGGGGGTGATCCTGTTAATATTAGTGGCAGTGAATTATGGATTTTAATTATTGTTTTAGGTATTAATATTTTTGTGGCATTTTATGAGCGTAGAGTAGGAGAAAAAATTGGTAGTAATATTTTAATTGCTGATGCAACTCACACCATGAGTGATGTTTGGATAACGATTAGTGTCTTGTTTGGTTTAATAGGTGTTTGGAAATCAGAAGCATGGAATCTTACTTGGTTACAATCTCTTGATTATTTATTAGCTTTTCCCGTAGGTATTTTAGTTATAAAAAGTGCTTGGGCAGTGTTAAAAAGTAATTTACCCTGGTTAGTAGATCAAATGGCGATCGCACCTGAATTAATCCATCAAATAGTAATGGAAGTACCCGGAGTAATTAACTGCCATAATATTGCATCAAGAGGATTATTAGGAAGACAAATATTTATCGAAATGCACTTAATTGTAGATAGTGAAAATATAAAAACAGCTCATGATATAACTGAAAAAATAGAAATAAAATTAGAAGAAAAATTTGCTCCTGTCAGAATCATAATTCATGTTGAACCTTTTGAGTATCAATCTTCACAAATTAGTTATGAATAACTAACACACCCCCTAAAGATTAACTAATCTGACCAAAAACCATGATGTTAGCATTCGTGATGGATAAATTGTTTTTCAACTGTGCCAGTTCGATCGAATAATGTTCCCAATGGTAAGCTACTAAAACCACCGCTATTAAACCAAATTTTGTCCTCTGTCACCTTAAAGTCAGTAATAGTATCTTTTGGTTTATCACTAGAATTATACAAAAACACATTGACACTACTACCTCCGATCAAAGTATCGTTGCCCATACTACCGATGAGGGTAAGTAAGTGGGCAGAATTAATTGTATAATTATAACATTAAAATAAATTTAATAAAATCAAAAAGTAATATACAAAAGTTTTATTTATATTTAAAAATAATTAATGTAGTTTAAAATCTGCTAAAAATATGAAAAATAAGTAAATCAAGGATAAAAAATGCGATTTGTTACCAGATTAGCTCCGGAAACACAACAGTTATTAAAGACTATTGAACAAAAAAGTAAATACTATCAAGTTAGACATCGAGCAAAATCGATTTTGTTAAGTTATCAAGGTTATAAAATTACTCAAATAATGTTATAGCGTTTCTTACAATGATGCAACGTCGTATTTTCTGGTAAGGTAATGGTAGTATTATTTAACGTTACTGCTGTTGGTGGAGCATTCATGGTTAAAGTAGTGGTAGCTATCGCACTGGTGTTGGAATGAGCGCCTCCATCGTCCAAGACAAACTCGATAATTCTGCTAGTGGTGTTATAGTTGCTGTTTAGATTGTTATAAGTAGTAGTACGTAATACTTGTTGATATTCGGCGATCGTCGCAGTACCAGTGAGAGTTAACACTCCATTGCGATAGTTAGCACTGATGGGAGTTCCAGTCGTTGTGGCACTTAAAACTTCATTATTCCCGTCTAAAGGATTAGTAATGGTGACATGACAGTAGCTCCCACCATATTGGAGGAGTTAGCATCCACTAGGGTTAAGTCTGAGTCCACAATAGCGATCGAAGTGCCTACAAATGCAGTAGCGAAATTGATACCATCTCCTGTGCTACCGACAATGTTGCTCAATTCCAGTACCTCACCAGCACCAATACCCACAGCACCAAACACCACATAAGACTGACCTGAATCACTGTCATTGGGATCTGCTAAATTAATAATTTTGGCATTGCTGATGTAAACTATAATTTTTGGTTGAGGTAGGGAAGAGCGGATTTGGGAAAAGACAAGAGTAGCAATATTTAAAATCGTGAAAAACTATTGTTAGTAAAAGTGTTTCATGTCGCAATTAACCAACGCCAATTTTTATTAAATAAGGACTTACGCACCTCTAATGATATTTTGTTATTGCGAGACACAAAGCAATCTCAAACATTCATTACAATATAACCTTGTCTTTATTAATACTTTTTTGTAGTTTATTAAGACTACAGGTAAGGAGTAACATCTTCCTTACAATCATCGGCAAGGAAAGAAAGAGAACGAAATCTTAGGCCTACCAATTGATCATATAAAGGGTTTAGTTTGCACATGGGGGGAATGTGAACGATTTTTTTACCAAATAACTTAATATCTCGCTCAAAAGGACATTCTGAAGGAATCATTTTACAGACAAAACGAGCTACTCTTGGATCATCTATATCCATACCATCTAACCATTTTTTCACGGGTTGCAATAAATCTGGATTTTTCGCTTCTCCTGTTTTTTGTTCTTCGGGATGCCATAGAGTTGCTTCTAAAGATTTCATGGCTTCTAAGTCTAATCCTAAAGCAGACTGAAATTCATGGACAACATCCGCTTCTTGTTTACTATATACCCCATTTGCGATCGCCATCATCACCGCAGTACGCAAAAAGTTTTCTTTTGTATGAGCATCATCTCCTAAAGCCTCTGCTAACTCTTGAGGAGAAATAATTTCTAGGTTTCCTAAATCTGTATTAGGAATAAGTTCATCTTGAGTTAAACTAGCAATTAATTCTTGTTCCTCACGATCGAAATTACCATCTGCATAAGCAACAGTCAGTAAACCCCTCAACCAAGCAGAGATTTGTTTATCAGTATATTCGGTAGAATTACAGTTGGTGGTCATAAATTAATAAAAATCAACATTATTAAGATCATGGTAACTTATGATTTTATGGTATTGAAATAATCTTGTTTAGTTAATGACCATCAGGTTTGAGATAGAAATAGTTGTTAGTTTAAAATATTTTTTTCCACAAAGTTGGTATAAACATTTCCTGCCAAAAACTCTGGGTTTTCTAAGATTTTACGATGAAAATTAATAGTTGTTGGCACTCCTGTTATAGCACATTCTCTTAATGCTCGTTTCATTCGTTTTATAGCGGTGTCTCTATCTTTACCCCAAACAATCAATTTTCCAATTAAAGAGTCATAATAGGGAGGAATAACGTAGTCTGGATAAACAAATGAGTCCATTCTGACCCCTGGTCCTCCGGGCGGTAAATAAGCGATAATTTTACCCGGATTTGGTCGAAAATCATGATCTGGATCTTCTGCATTAATTCTACACTCGATCGCATGACCTCTAAATTCAATATCTTGCTGACGAAAAGATAATTTTTCTCCTTGGGCGATGGCAATTTGTTCTCTAATCAAATCTAACCCCGTAATCATTTCTGTAACAGGATGTTCTACTTGGATACGGGTATTCATTTCCATAAAGTAAAAATTACCGTATTTATCCAACAAAAATTCTACAGTACCAGCGCCCACATAATCGATCGATTTAGCCGCTTTGATGGCCGCTTGACCCATTTTTTGGCGAATTTTAGGGTTTAAAGCTGGAGAGGGTGCTTCTTCCAATAATTTCTGATGTCTTCTTTGAATAGAACAGTCTCTTTCTCCTAAATGAACTACATTCCCATAGCTATCAGCTAAAATCTGGAACTCGATGTGACGGGGTAATTCAATAAATTTCTCGATATATACTCCTGCATTACCAAAGGCCGCTTCAGCTTCTCCTTGTGCCGCTGCTAATAATCGAGTTAAATCACATTCTTCTTTGACTAAACGCATTCCTCTACCACCACCCCCCGCAGTCGCTTTAATCATCACAGGATAGCCTATGTCAGCCGCTATTCTGGCAGCTTCTTGTTCATCGGTGATTAAACCTTTACTACCCGGAACTGTTGGGACTCCGGCATTTTGCATGGTTTTCTTTGCCGTGGACTTATCCCCCATAGCAATAATAGCTTCTGGACTAGGCCCAATAAATTGTATTTGGTGATCTGCACAAATTTGGGCAAAACGAGCATTTTCTGCTAAAAATCCATAGCCGGGGTGAATAGCTTCTGCTCCTCTAGTCAACGCCGCCGAGATAATATTAGGTATGTTTAAATAACTTTTATTGCTTGGGGGAGGACCTATACACACGCTTTCATCTGCCAATTTTACATGAAGGGCGTTACGATCGATCGTTGAATGAACAGCAACAGTAGCAATGCCCATTTCTTCGCAACTGTGAATGATGCGCAGAGCAATTTCTCCTCGATTAGCAATTAAAATCTTAGCAAAAGGCATTTTTAAACAAAAAATCTAATATCTTTTGTATCATATTTGGTTTTGGTACTTATGGCAATTATTCTCTCATGAAGGTTTACTTCCTAAAATGCAGAAAATAATCACGATTCTAATTATTCTCTTGATCTTTGTAATGTTGTAAGCTAAGACGCATTGATTTGGTATATAATTTAAGTCAGAAAAGATAAAACTTAGGTGTGATTTATGCCTTCTAAAAATTTTTTGTCAGAGGAAGAAAGAAAGTATCTACAAGATGCTTTAAAAATAGAAAAGAGATCGGAAGTCAGGGAAAGAATTTTAATATTTTTATTAGAGAATGATGGTAAAAATTATCAAGAAATAGCAGTTTTTTTGGGTTGTTCCCCCAAAACGGTGGCTTGCTGGGCAGTTCATGGTAATCCTAATAATGTAGATTCATTGCAAGATAAAAGAAGAAAAGGAAACCAAACAAAAGCAACGGATAAATATATTGAAAGATTATTAGAAGTAGTTGATAAAAATCCTGAAGATTTTGGATATGATTTTGGTCGATGGACGGGGCAAAGATTATCAGAACATTTGGAAAAAGAAACAGGAATTAAATTAAGCAAATCACAAGTAGTGAGGATATTAAAAAGAAAAAAGTATAGTTATATTTGGGGAAAATATAGTTTAGAAGACAAACAAAATCAAGAACAAAGAAAAGCATTTAAAGAAAAATTAGAACATTACATAGAAATAGGTAAAGAGAATCCTGAGTTAGTTCAAGTATGGTTTTGGGATGGGGCGTTTAAAGTGGCGAACTAAATTCGCCACACAGCCCCTCATGAATGTGGTTTTAGTTTAAGGGTGATAAGAAGAAAAACATGGATGAAAAAAGGAAAAAGAAAAAAGGTGAAGGGAGAAAGAAGAAGAGGAAGAGTAAATATCATGGGAGGAATAAGATATTCGGATAAAAAAAGAAGATGTTTTGTAATAAAAAAAGGTGATTCAGAAACGTTTTGTGAACAATTAAAAAAGTTATGGGAAGAAATAAAAAATGAATGGGTAAGTAAGGGAAATGATGAAAAAGATTTTAAAGAATGTGGTCCGAAAATAATCATAATATTAGACAACGCAAGTTTCCATAAAAAAAAGGAAATAGTAGAAAAAATAGAAAAAAATCTACCGAATATAAGACTAGAATATTTACCGGTATATAGTCCAGATTATAACTTAATAGAATTAGTGTGGCATTCGGCAAAGGAATATATAGCTTATAGAAACTTTGAAAATAAAGAACAGCTAGAAAAAACAGTAAATTACTTATTAAATGAAGGAGGTTTAGTAATTAATTGGAGTAAAAAATTTAAGAATAAGGGTGAATTAATCAATGTAAGTTAAATGCGTCTTAGCTTAAGACAGGGAAAAGTAACTAGAATAAACAATGGAAATAAATCAATCTGGAACATAATATTTAACATGAAGATTAAAGATTTTTGATTGCATTGCTATAATTACTCAATGCTAATTATTTATTACTAATTATTATGAGTTTTTTTATAGATAGACGTGCCTACGCTGAAACCTTCGGACCTACAATTGGCGATCGCATTAGATTGGCGGATACAGAATTAATTATCGAAGTTGAGAGAGATTACACAGTTTACGGGGATGAGGTAAAATTCGGTGGTGGAAAGGTAATTCGGGATGGTATGGGGCAATCGGGCATTTCAAGGGCAGATGGTGCAGTAGATACAGTTATCACTAACGCTTTAATTCTCGACTGGTGGGGTATTGTTAAGGCGGATGTAGGCATTAAAGACGGTAAAATTTTCAAAATTGGCAAAGCTGGAAATCCTACTATTCAGCCCAAAGTAGATATTATTATCGGTGCTGTCACAGAAGTTATCGCTGGAGAAGGGATGATTTTAACTGCTGGAGGTATTGACACTCATATTCATTTTATCTGTCCTCAACAAATTGAAACAGCGATCGCATCGGGAATTACAACAATGATTGGAGGTGGTACAGGGCCAGCTACAGGTACAAATGCCACGACTTGCACTCCCGGAGAATGGCATATATACCGAATGTTAGAATCTGCTGACGCTTTTGCTATGAATTTAGGCTTTTTAGGTAAGGGTAATAGTAGTCAACCCGAAGGCTTAATCGAGCAAGTAAAAGCGGGGGCGATGGGTTTCAAACTCCATGAGGATTGGGGTACAACTCCTTGGAGTATAGACACTTGTTTAAGTATTGCTGATGAATATGATGTACAAGTTGCGATTCATACTGATACCTTAAATGAGGCGGGGTTTGTGGAAGATACCATTAACGCTTTTAAAAACAGAGTTATTCATACTTATCATACGGAAGGGGCTGGAGGTGGCCACGCACCAGATATTATTAAGGTATGTGGGCAAATGAATGTTTTACCCTCCTCAACTAATCCTACTCGCCCTTATACGATGAATACCCTCGAAGAACATTTGGATATGTTAATGGTATGTCATCATTTAGATAGAGGAATTCCTGAAGATGTGGCTTTTGCTGAGTCGCGCATTCGCCGTGAAACGATCGCGGCTGAAGATATTTTACACGATTTGGGGGCTTTTAGCATGATTGCTTCTGATTCTCAAGCTATGGGTAGAGTGGGAGAAACCATTATTCGTACATGGCAAACTGCCCATAAAATGAAGGTACAAAGAGGAGTTTTGAACCCCCCTCAATCCCCCCTTGCTAATAAGGGAAGTCTTAATGATAATTTTCGAGCAAAACGGTACGTTGCTAAATATACTATTAACCCTGCTATTACTCATGGTATTGCGGATCATGTAGGTTCGATCGAGGAAGGTAAATTAGCAGATTTGGTGTTGTGGAAACCTGCTTTTTTTGGGGTAAAACCTGAGTTAGTCATCAAAGGTGGCATGATTGCCTATGCTCAAATGGGAGATGCTAATGCTAGTATTCCTACTCCTCAGCCGAGACATTCTCAACCGATGTTTGGTAGTTTTGGCGGTGCGATCGCATCTACTTGTTTAACTTTTGTTTCTCAAATCTCTTTAGAATTAGATATTAAAGGCAAATTAGGATTGAGAAAGCCCACAATAGCAGTTAAAAACACCCGTAATTTGAGTAAGGCGGATATGAAGTTAAATGACTATGCACCAAATATGGAAGTTGATGCAGAAACCTATGAAGTACGAGCAGACGGTGAACTTTTAACCTGCGAACCTGCTAATATTTTACCTATGGCTCAACGTTATTTTTTATTTTAAATTCCAAGATATTCCTATACCTTATCGAGGTGAGGTGCGATCGTGCAGTGCCACCAAAGGCGATCGCTTTATCTAATAATCATACCTTAATTCAGCAATGCCTAAATAGTTAAGCTAAGACGCATTTAACTTACATTGATTAATTCACCCTTATTCTTAAATTTTTTACTCCAATTAATTACTAAACCTCCTTCATTTAATAAGTAATTTACTGTTTTTTCTAGCTGTTCTTTATTTTCAAAGTTTCTATAAGCTATATATTCCTTTGCCGAATGCCACACTAATTCTATTAAGTTATAATCTGGACTATATACCGGTAAATATTCTAGTCTTATATTCGGTAGATTTTTTTCTATTTTTTCTACTATTTCCTTTTTTTTATGGAAACTTGCGTTGTCTAATATTATGATTATTTTCGGACCACATTCTTTAAAATCTTTTTCATCATTTCCCTTACTTACCCATTCATTTTTTATTTCTTCCCATAACTTTTTTAATTGTTCACAAAACGTTTCTGAATCACCTTTTTTTATTACAAAACATCTTCTTTTTTTATCCGAATATCTTATTCCTCCCATGATATTTACTCTTCCTCTTCTTCTTTCTCCCTTCACCTTTTTTCTTTTTCCTTTTTTCATCCATGTTTTTCTTCTTATCACCCTTAAACTAAAACCACATTCATGAGGGGCTGTGTGGCGAATTTAGTTCGCCACTTTAAACGCCCCATCCCAAAACCATACTTGAACTAACTCAGGATTCTCTTTACCTATTTCTATGTAATGTTCTAATTTTTCTTTAAATGCTTTTCTTTGTTCTTGATTTTGTTTGTCTTCTAAACTATATTTTCCCCAAATATAACTATACTTTTTTCTTTTTAATATCCTCACTACTTGTGATTTGCTTAATTTAATTCCTGTTTCTTTTTCCAAATGTTCTGATAATCTTTGCCCCGTCCATCGACCAAAATCATATCCAAAATCTTCAGGATTTTTATCAACTACTTCTAATAATCTTTCAATATATTTATCCGTTGCTTTTGTTTGGTTTCCTTTTCTTCTTTTATCTTGCAATGAATCTACATTATTAGGATTACCATGAACTGCCCAGTAAGCCACCGTTTTGGGGGAACAACCCAAAAAAACTGCTATTTCTTGATAATTTTTACCATCATTCTCTAATAAAAATATTAAAATTCTTTCCCTGACTTCCGATCTCTTTTCTATTTTTAAAGCATCTTGTAGATACTTTCTTTCTTCCTCTGACAAAAAATTTTTAGAAGGCATAAATCACACCTAAGTTTTATCTTTTCTGACTTAAATTATATACCAAATCAATGCGTCTTAGCTTAGTACTGAGACGATAACAAAATAATAAATTGTTCCCCGTTTTAAAATTTTATTAACATTATTTTGACTTACCAAATCTTGATAATATCAGCTTCATCTTTATTCATACGATCGCCTTTTTGAATATTAAAAGCAGGGAAAAAGTCAGGAGTATTAACTAACGAACCTTTTACCCGAAATTCGGAAGGGGGATGAGGATCACCAAGAATTACTAAACGTAATATTTCAGGTCGCCATTTTGATTTCCATACCTGCGCCCAAGAAATAAAACACCGTTGGGAAGGGGTATAACCATCTATTTTCTCCGCTTTTTGAGCATCCGTTAAACTGCGTTGTAAAGCACTATGAGCGATATTAATTCCCCCTAAATCAGCGATATTTTCCGTTAGAGATAGTTCGCCATTGATAAATAATCCTGGTAAAGGCTCATATTGATTGTATTGTTCGATTAATTTATTCGCTCTTTCATCAAACTTTTTAGCATCTTCTGCTGTCCACCAATCTTTAAGATTACCTTCAGCATCAAAAGTGCGACCTGTACTATCAAAACCATGAGTTATTTCGTGGGCAATGACACCGCCGATGGCACAATAGTTTACCGCATCATCAAGACTAGCATCAAAGAAAGGAGCTTGTAAGATAGCCGCAGGGATTTCGATACTATTAATATTGGAGCTATATTGAGCATTGACTTCCGTTGGGTTAGCGTGTCCAAAAAAAGGCTCATAAACAGGAGGTTTATTTAATGTTGCCAAATTTCGGCGCGTATTCCATTCATTAATCCGCAACAAGTTACCCACAAGATCATCTGTTTTGATGTCAATACTAGAATAGTCCACCCATTCCTTTTCATCAGGATAGCCGATGTAGGATTTCATTTTGTCCAATTTCTCAAGGGCTTTTTGACGAGTTTCCGAACTCATCCAAGGATTTTCTTGTAAACGGAGTCGAAATTCTGCCTTGATATTTTCCACCATTTTTTCAGCTTTTGCTTTATCATCAGCAGAGAAATATTCCGCCACATAAAGTTTAGCCGTTGGATGAGGTAACATAGTTCTCACCACTTCAGCGATTCTTTGCTCAAGGGGTTTTTGTTGTTTTGCCCCTTTCATAACTTTATACTCAAACTCAAAATCTTCTTGTACAAAGTCTTCCGTTAAATGGGGTGCTGTACCACTCAACAACCGCCAACGAAGATAAGTTTTCCAATCTTCCAGGGATTTTTCTTTCATTAGCTGATTTACCATTGCCATATATTTAGGCTGTCTGACAACTACTTCTTGCAATCCTGATAAACCCATTTCTTGAAAATAAAGATCCCAATTAATATTCGGAATTTCGTTTTTTAGTTGAGTTAAAGATTTTTTATGATAAGTCAATGAGGGGTTATTACCATCGGCGGGGGTTAATTGACTTTCTGCTAAAGCCGTTTCTATGGCAAAAACAGTCTGGGCTTGACTTTGAGCTTGTTCTGGCTTTTCTCCTCCAAGGATAAAGATTTTGGCAATATGGGTAATATAAGCCTCTCTTTGCTTACTAAAGTTGTCATTAGAATAAAAATCCTTTTGCTGAGGTAATATGGGAGCAATATATAAAGCATTTACTTGGGAATTTTTAAAGTCCGTAGAAACTCCAGCCATAAAAATGGAAGGCAAACCTTTTAAACTATGATTTGCCATGACGGTTATTAATTCTTCGGGAGTTGCGATCGAATCTATTTGAGTTAAGATTGGTTGAATGGGAACAATACCCAATTTATTGCGTAATTCCAGATTCATCCCCGATAAATATAAATCTCCCACTTGTTGAGGGATGCTTTCTTTCGGGAAGATCGCACTTTTACCAGATGCTTGAGTGATGATTTTTAATAATTTTTGATCTCTGACGGCTTCCACATCAGTAAAACTGTCAACCCGAACATTATCATCAGGAATTACGGCTTTTTTTAACCAGTTACCATTGGCGAATTGATAAAAATTATCTTGAGGTTTAACGGATGTATCGATATTGTTAATGGAAAAACCTGTTTCTTTTTTTGAGGTATCGGCGATCGCCTTATTAGTGATAGTAAAAGAGAGGGAAGTTAAAGCAATCAAAAATAAACGAGAAGAAAGTTTCATAAAAAAGCAATAATGATTAATTAATTAAGAGATTATTGATAATGTCAAAGATGCTATTTCCCTACATCTTCAACATCGTATTACCAATAAAGATTTTTGGCAAGGGGTTTAACTCCCCTGTTTCGGCAAAGCTGTTTCATTTTAGAAAAGTAAAAAAAGCTGAAAAATTTGCCACAAGCCATCTAAGCCCTTGTGTTATCGGTTCAAATTTTAACACTCTAAAAAAATTAATCCCAATAGTTTTTAATATTATTTAACATTTTTGTAACTACAATAAAAGCGATCTTTTGGATTTTGATTGTATCAGTTGATCGCCTTTATTTTTCTGTTAAAATTTGACAATGAAACAGCCTTGGCTGTGGAGAGAGGGTTGGGGGCTGAGGGTTAACCGTGTTTAAGACTCAATCTTTCGTCTTCCACATCTACTAAAATCGTGTCTCCATCCTTAAATTCACCTTTTAAAATGGCTTTGGCGATCGCCGTTTCTAAATAGCGTTGTATAGCACGTTTCAAGGGTCTTGCACCATAAACAGGATCGTAGCCAATGTCAGCAAGAAAATCTAGGGCTGCATCGGATAATTTTAATGTCATTTTCTGCTCATTTAAGCGTGATTCTAACCGTTTAACTTGAATTTTGACGATATTTCTCAATTCAGATTTTTCAAGGCTATGGAAGATGATTATTTCATCGATACGGTTTAAAAATTCAGGGCGAAAATTACCGCGCATTGCCTCCATCACTCGACTACGCATCTCCTCATATTTCGAGTTATCCCCTGCTAAATCAAGGATATACTGCGAACCGATGTTACTGGTCATGATGATGATAGTATTGGTAAAATCAATGGTACGCCCCTGAGAATCCGTTAAGCGTCCATCATCCAAAATCTGTAACATCACGTTAAATACGTCAGGATGAGCTTTTTCGATCTCATCAAACAATACCACAGAATAAGGACGACGGCGTATAGCTTCAGTAAGTTGTCCTCCTTCTTCATAGCCAACGTATCCCGGAGGCGCACCCATTAAACGGGAAACGGTATGTTTTTCCATGTACTCTGACATATCTATCCGCACGATCGCATCCTCAGTGTCAAAAAGAATACCGGCTAAGGCTTTTGCTAGTTCTGTTTTACCTACGCCCGTAGGCCCTAGAAAGATAAAACTAGCGGTAGGACGATTAGGATCGGCTAAACCAGCACGAGAACGCTGAATTGCGTCAGAAACGGCAATAACTGCTTCATTTTGCCCGATTACTCGATCGTGGAGTTGATCTTCAAGGTGTAGTAATTTTTCTTTCTCGGATTCCACTAATTTACTAATAGGAATACCAGTCCATTTAGAGATGATTTCGGCAATATCTGACTCCTCAACTTCTTCTCGTAAAAGTGATTTTCCGCTAGTTTGTTTTTCAGCTAATAACTTTTCTTTTTCTTTAATTTGTCGTTGAATATCTGTTAATTTTCCATACCTTAATTCAGCCGCTTTATTATAGTCATAATCTCTTTCCGCCTGTTGAATTTCAACGTTAAGTTTTTCTAAAGATTCTCGTAAACTACGAATTTGATCAATAGCTTCTTTTTCGCTTTGCCATTGGGCATTAAAAGCTGATTGTTGTTCTTTTAAATTAGCTAATTCTTGTTCTAATTTTTCCCGTCTTTCAACTGATGCTTGA
This sequence comes from Geminocystis sp. NIES-3709, assembly GCF_001548115.1. Classification (GTDB taxonomy): domain Bacteria; phylum Cyanobacteriota; class Cyanobacteriia; order Cyanobacteriales; family Cyanobacteriaceae; genus Geminocystis. The sequence goes on from NZ_AP014821.1 coordinate 2,685,108, forward strand.
TCTGCTTCTTTTTTTAGAGATAAACGTTCCATTTCCAATTGTAAAATTTTACGATCGACTTCATCTAATTCCTCTGGTTTTGAGGTTATTTCCATCTTCAATTTAGCGGCAGATTCATCGACTAAATCGATGGCTTTATCAGGTAAAAATCGATCAGTAATATAACGATTAGAAAGCATAGCGGCAGCAACTAAAGCAGTATCCGCAATTTTCACCCCATGATGTACTTCATAACGCTCTTTTAAACCACGCAAAATGGAGATGGTATCAATGACGTTAGGCTCATCTACAAACACCGATTGAAAACGTCTTTCTAATGCCGCATCCTTCTCGATATATTTGCGATATTCATCAAGAGTTGTCGCTCCAATACAACGCAATTCTCCCCGTGCTAACATCGGTTTTAAGAGGTTTCCTGCGTCCATCGCACCCTGCGTCGCTCCAGCTCCTACAACAGTGTGAATTTCATCAATAAAAAGGACAATATTACCCTGAGATTCCGTGACTTCCTTCAATACAGCTTTGAGTCTTTCTTCAAATTCTCCTCGATATTTTGCCCCAGCAATTAATGCCCCCATATCTAAAGCAATGAGGGTTCGATCGATTAATGATTCTGGTACATCACGGTTTATAATACGTTGAGCTAATCCTTCTACAATAGCAGTTTTACCCACCCCCGGTTCACCAATTAAGACGGGGTTATTTTTTGTACGACGGGAGAGAATTTGAATAGTACGACGAACTTCATCATCTCTACCAATAACAGGATCGAGTTTTCCTAACCTTGCTAATTCTGTCAAATCTCGTCCATATTTAGCTAGAGATTCATATTTATTTTCTGGATTTTGATCACTCACTTTTTGATTTCCTCTAATATCTTTAATAATAGTTTTTAATTTGTTTTCATCTAAGTTAAATTCTTGCAGTAATTTCTTGCCAAAACGATCGTCTTGTGCATAAGCTAAAATAATATGTTCGATCGAAATAAAATCATCTTGAAATTCTTTTTTATAGTTATCTGCTCTGTCTAAAAGGGTATCTAAACTTTTACCTAAATAGACAGAATCACCGATGTTTTTAATTTTAGCCTGACGGTTAATAAATTCATCAACTCTTTCTCTTAAACGAGGTAAACTAATATTAGCTTTATTAAAGATATTAATAGCTAATCCTTCTTGTTCTAAAAGAGATTTTAAGAGATGTTCGCTTTCGATTTGTTGATGTTGATTTTGTTTTGCAATATCAGGAGTTTTTACGATCGCTTCCCATGCTTTTTCTGTAAATTGTTGGGGATTTGTTGGTTGCATTTTTTTATAAAATTAAGTCAATAATAAATAAATATAATTAGTACAATTAAAAATAAAATTGTATTTTCGGACTGGGTTGTAATGATAGAATTGAGGATTAAAAATCTTTAATTTTCAGTTTTTAAGATATTTTTAAATCTCCATTTCATTTTTATTTATAAACTTGATCCGTATTGTATGTATATTTTTTAATTGTCTAATATGTAAATTATTATAAGATTTTCAAGAAGAAAAAATGGGTAGGAATACCCTACTGATTTAGTGGTGATTAAACAACCGTTGGAAAATAATTAGCAATGAGAAAATTGTCTTCCTATCTTGTTTCTGCTGGTTTTTCAGTTTTAATTGCCTTTGGCGAGGAGAACGATTCTTTTTCCTTGAGATAGGATAGAGGCAATAGTAACAATATTTTGATTAACAACCCCTCTTAATCTTCATTAGTAATAAAAATTGGCGGGTTTCAACCTCCAGATGTGATCTCGAACTCAGGGAATGATATAGTAACTAGAGTAATTGGTGTTAAATCGTAACTCATGAAATCTCGTTCTAGCTTACCAAAAATCGTCATTATTGTCTTAGTGATTCTCCTCGCTGTGTTAAGTCTGTGGTTATCGACAGGAAGGTATCCTAATTACATCGCTAAAGGTGGAGTGAAAAATAATCCTCAAAGTATCGTATTCATTCCCAAACGATCGCCCTTAATGGTATCTTTATTAGTCAATCCTGATAAATTAGGGGTAATGGCGAATTTACTACCTTCTAATGATGAACAAAAACGGGTTTTAAAATCGATCAAGCAATTAAGAACAAAATTACTAATCCAAGCTCAAGTGGACTCCTCAGAAGATTTACAGACGTGGTTAGGAGAAGAAATTACTCTGGCAGTGACATCTTTAGATTATGATCACGATCGAGATAATGGTATTAAACCGGGATATTTGTTAGTCGTAAAAAACAAGTCTTCGGAATTAGCAAGGGAATTTTTACAGACTTATTACGGAAAACAGGCGGTTTCTAATAATGCACAACTAATTTTAGACGAGTATAAAGGAGTTAAATTAGTGTATCAAAAACCCTTGACACCTGACGTAAATATTAAGCAGATAGCCGCCGCAGTTGTTGGTGATTTCGTATTATTTGCCAACGATATACAAGTGTTGAAAGAATCCATTAACAATTCTCAAGCAGTAGATCTTAATTTAGCTCATGATTTAGCATACCAAAAAGCGATCGAGTCTCTACCAAAAGAAAAAGTAAGTATTGCTTATCTTAATTTGCCATCAACTTCAGCATGGATTACCAATCAAGGAGAAGTCACAACCTCCTATGATAATCAAAGCCTAACGGTGTCATTAAGTCTCAATCCTCAAGGATTAGTTACTCATACCGCTTTATCTGGCATCACTGAAGAAAAAAACCAAACCCCCAAATTAACAACTCCTCCCCAAACTCTGGCTTATATTCCTGATGATAGTATTTTCTCAGTGGCAGGTTTTGATTTACAGGGATTTTGGCAGGAAATCATCGCAGAATTAGATAACAATAACCCCTTACCTCAATTACTTTATCAAGGTATCCATCCTTTAGAAGAATCTTTGAATGTGAATTTTGCTGAAGATATTTTCCCTCAAGTTACGGGAGAGTATGGTTTATCTTTATCTATCAATGAGAAAACAAAACAATTAGATTGGTTATTTATTAATCAAAATTCCTTAACTGATACCTATAAATTGGATAACCTTGCTAAAGAAAGAGGCTTGAGTGTTGGCACACTACCTTTAAACAATAACACTATCACTGCATGGACAAAACTAATTACCACTTCTGATAATAATTTTTCACGGTTAGAAGCGGAAGTAAAAGGAGTACATACCAAGAAAGAATCTTACGAGATTTTAACAAACTCTGTTAATGTTTTGAATGGTATTTTAACCAACCCTACCAGTAATTTACTAGAATCTCCTCAGTTTCGATCGAGTATTAAAGCCTTACCAACGGAAAATGATGGATATTTATATTTACAGTGGCAACCTTTAAAACCTTACCTTGTTCAAAAATTTCCCATCGTCAAGATTGCCGAATTAGGGTTTAAACCACTATTTGATAATTTACAATCTTTAACAATCGTAAGTGAAGGTGTGGAAAGTGGGGTAAGAAAAGGTACAATTTTCTTTAATTTATCTATTTCAAAGTAAGGTTTGATGAATACAGCCGTTTTCATTTCTATAGGTTTTTAGTTTAGTCTTAGCAGATGTGGCAAAAGAGTTTGAGTAAAATAAGAATATAAGACTTTTTTACTAACCTAACCGTTAAGAGTAACCTAAATCATGGCTAACTTCAATTTTTCTATTATTTCTGCCGAACCCCTTAAACACTTCGGTATTTGTGACGCATCGGCGGCTGTACTTTGGGGGGAAGATCGTTTTTTTGTCGGTAACGATGAAGATAATATACTAAGATTATATGATTCTCATCAGTCTGGTAAAGCAGTTGAAAGTGTGGATATCAATGAATATTTCTCTCCTCAAGATGACGAAGAAATTGATATTGAAGGAGTGACAACCCTTGGTGACTTTTCCTATTGGATTACCTCCCATGGACGGAGCAAAAAAGGAAATTTTAAAGAAAAACGCCATCAATTATTTGCTGTTCAATTTTTTGATAATGATGCAATTTTGGGGGTTATAGGGCAACCTTATCAGAAATTGGTTTTACCCGATCTGTTAGAAAATTCTTTATTAAAACCATTTGATCTTAAAAAAGCAGAAACAATTGTTCCGAAAGAAGGGGGGTTAAACATTGAAGGTTTAACAGCAACGCCAGAAGACGATTTGTTGATCGGTTTTCGTAGCCCTCTTGTTGGCGGCAAAGCTCTGTTAGTTCCCCTTAGAAATCCTTTAGAGTTGGTAACACAAAAAGAAGATGACATTAAAGCTCAATTTGGTGAGCCAATTTGTTTAGATTTAAATGGTTTAGGAATCCGTAGCATTGAGTATTGGTCAGTAATTCAAGCCTACGTTATTATTGCGGGTGAAGTGGGCGGGGGTGATCGCTTTGCCTTATATTTATGGTCTGGCAACCCTAACGAAAATCCTGAACTCATTGACTTAACTTTTCCTGTCGATTTTCGTCCAGAATCTGTTTTATTTTATCCCCACCTCAGCGATCGCTTTCAAGTTTTAAGCGATGATGGCACAATTGTCCGAATTAATAATCAACAGTGTAAAGATGTTGATGGCAGTACTAACACTGACGCAAAGTACTTTCGGAGTATTTGGATTAAAATTGAGCCAAGCTAGGGAAACAATTGAGAAAAAACAATATAATGTTAATACCTACAGTTGAACCATCAATAATCCAAATATGATTAAATTTTGCCAGAGAAAAACTCTCTCTCTCAGGAAGTGGGTGAGAAGCCTGAGGGGGCGACAATGAAGCTAAAAAGACTATGCTGTAAGGGATTGAACATGGTAATCTGGATAAAGATGAGATATTTTCAGTTTGTATATTAATAATAATAGAAAAAGATGTTTCAACTTCCCCAAGATTATCAAGATAATTTTAAAAAGCAGTTTAATTTACCTCAATATTTAACTCTTTGTCTTTTAGTTAACTTACTCCAAAATCTTAAAACTGTTAGGTTAGAAGAAATGGCAAAACTTTTTCCTTATCCGATTAAATTAAGAAGTAGAATTAAAAAGTTACAAAGATTTCTAAGTCTGGAAAATTGGAAAATTGAAACTATCTGGTTTCCTATTTTAAAATCATGGATTATTAATAATTGGGAATCGAAAAAAGTTATCTATTTAGTAATTGATAGAACACAGTGGCAAAATATTAATATATTGATGGTAAGTTTAGTTTATAATCAAAGAGCTATTCCCATTTATTTTACATTACTAGATAAAAAAGGAAGCAGTAATTTATTAGAACAAAAACAAGTATTAGAACCGAGTATTAATTTATTAATTGAATATAAAATAATCGTTTTAGGAGATAGAGAATTTTGCTCTGTAGATTTAGCAAAGTGGTTATCACTAGAGAAACAGGTTTATTTATCTCTACGTTTAAAAAAGAGCGAATATGTCGAATTAGAATCTGATATATGGTTTCGATTAAGTGAATTAGGTTTATGTCCTGGATTCTCTGTATATTATCGAGGAATAAAAGTTACAAAAACGAAGGGATTTTCAGGAATTAATTTAGCAGCAAAGTGGAAAAAAAATTATCGAAATAAATCTAGCAAAGAGCCATGGTTTATTCTCACAAATTTAGCAAGTATGTCGGAAACAATCTCCGCTTATTCCAAAAGAATGGGCATCGAAGAAATGTTTAGAGATTTGAAATTAGGCGGTTATAATTTAGAGAGTACAAAAGTCAATAATGAACGACTAATTTCTTTAATTATACTAATAACGTTATCCTATAGTTATTCAACATTTATAGGAGAAGAAATTAAAAGAAAAGGAATAAGTGAATATCTAGTTCGTCCGACTGAAAAAGGTAGAAAATATAAAAGAAATAGTGATTTTTCTATTGGTTTAAATGCCATAAAATGGCTAAGTGAAATCTGCTTTTTCCAAGAACAATTAGAGGAGTTAACCTCTTTATTTCCTCAGAAACACTCCTATTATCGTCAAGGTATGAGGGCTATTTCCCTTATCCAATCTGCATTATGAGTGCTTTGTCGTCCCCTCAGGTGAGAAGCTCTTTTTTGCCATTTTTGTTTTAACTTCGGCAATAATTCTTTAAATACTTGTTCAAACAAAATTGATGGAAAAGTTACAAATCGGTCTTTTGAGTGGTATTTTAATCAACTCTACCAGTAATTTACTAGAATCTCCTCAGTTTCGATCGAGTATTAAAGCCTTACCAACGGAAAATGATGGATATTTATATTTACAGTGGCAACCTTTAAAACCTTACCTTGTTCAAAAATTTCCCATCGTCAAGATTGCCGAGTTAGGATTTAAACCACTATTTGATAATTTACAATCTTTAACAATCGTAAGTGAAGGTGTGGAAAGTGGGGTAAGAAAAGGTACAATTTTCTTTAATTTATCCATTTCAAAGTAGGGTTTCAACAATGTACAGTTGACAGTTGATAATTCTCAATTGGTAATATAGTTTCTTAGTCCACAACATGCACTATAGGCAATGGCGATCGCATCAACGCTGTCATCAATGGGAAGGGAAGGTAAATCAAAAATTTGTTGTAACATTTCTCCCACTTCTTTTTTAGTGGCTTTACCATTACCTAAATGAGCTTTCCAACTGGCTTGATGTAAGAAAAAAGGGGTTAATTTTGCTTCTCGATAACACACTAAGTTAATTACTCCTAAAGCCTGTAAAACTCCTCCGGCGGCTTTTATTTGTCGGCTGAAAAAGGGCATTTCAATGGCGATCGCATCTGGTTGAAACTCTTTAATAATCGAAACGAAATCTGTTTCTAATTCCGCTAACCTTTCTCCAGTGGGCATCTTTTTATCAGTTTCAATAATGCCATAGTCAACAATACTGGGAATAATAGTTTCATCCCCTTCTAATATAGCCCAACCAACGATCGCTAATCCAGGATCAATTCCCAACCAAATCATTTTTTAATTACCTGCTTAAAGCAAAATAGGTATTAGGTGTTCGGTTTTAGGTTAATTTTTGACTGGTTTTGATTAATGGATTTAATCTTGGTAAAATCAATTTAGATTTTTTTAATCAATTCTTTTACCTAATTCCTAATCTCTAATACTTAACACCTTTTATTGTACTAAATCAGTAGAGGTTAATTCATTCGATCGTGAAGTGTCGTTTTGTGATGGAGCATCTCTGATTAAGGTAAAATGGGAGATTGCAGAAAATTATTATAAAAATTAATCATGGCCGTTAGAGTTAGAATTGCACCATCTCCCACAGGTAATTTACATATAGGTACAGCTCGTACCGCCGTATTTAATTGGCTATTTGCAAGACATCATCAAGGTACTTTTATATTAAGAGTTGAAGATACAGATTTAGAACGATCGAAATCCGAATATACAGATAATATTAAGTCTGGATTAAGTTGGTTAGGATTAAATTGGGATGAAGGGCCATTTTTTCAAACTCAGAGGTTAGATTTATACCGTCAAGCCATTCAAACTTTACTTGATAAAGGGTTAGCTTATCCCTGTTATTGCACTTCCGAAGAATTGGAAGCCATGAGAGAAACCCAAAAAGCAAATAATCAAGCACCTCGTTATGATAACCGTCACCGTAATCTATCACCAGAAGAAATCAGTCAATTTGAAGCAGAAGGACGTAAACCGGTAATTAGGTTTAAAATTGAAGATAATCAACAGATCCTATGGCACGACTTAATTAGAGGTACGGTGACATGGCAAGGTAGCGATTTAGGCGGAGACATGGTAATTGCCCGTACCCCCGATAAAGACAGTGATAATTTTGGACAACCTTTGTACAACTTGGCGGTAGTGATAGATGATATTGACATGAATATTAGTCACGTGATTCGAGGAGAAGATCATATTGCTAATACAGCAAAACAGATTTTGTTATATCAAGCATTAGAGGCAAAAGTGCCAGAATTTGCTCATACTCCCTTAATTTTGAACTCTGAAGGCAAAAAACTTTCAAAACGTGATGGGGTGACATCGATCGATGATTTCCGTAAAATGGGATTTACAGCACCAGCTTTAGTTAATTATATGACTCTGTTAGGATGGACTTCTCCTGATGCCGAGGAAATTTTTACCTTAGAAGAAGCGGCAACGAAGTTTAGTTTAGAAAGGGTTAATAAGGCAGGGGCAAAATTTGATTGGGATAAACTAGATTGGTTGAATAGTCAATATTTACATAAAATGTCCCCAGAGGAATTATTACCGTTGTTAACTCCTCATTGGCAAGAGGCAGGTTATCAATTCAATATTGACACTGAGAAGGATTGGTTATTACAACTTACCAGTTTAATTACTCCGAGCTTAAATCGTCTGACGGATGCCGTCAAAGAAGCAGGGTTATTTTTTGCTGATGGTATCACTTTAACAGAAGAAGCTCAAGAATTTATGACTCAAGAAGGGGTTAAAGAAGTTTTAGAGGCAGTAATTAACGCCACAAAATCTGATTTGACTTTTCAGGAAGCCAATGATATTATCAAACAAATTACTAAAGATCTAAAGGTTAAAAAGGGTTTAGTAATGCGATCGCTTCGAGTTGGTTTAACAGGAGAGTTACATGGCCCTGATTTAGTGCAAACATGGTTATTGTTAAATCAAAAAGCTCTTGACAAAACAAGAATTTCCTCGATCGTCAATAATTAGGGTTTGCTGAAAAAGTTTTTTGGTGAGGGCTTCGACAATGAACAATTGACAATGAACAATTGACAATGAACAATTCGACCTTTAATAAACTCTTTCTTTAGGTTCAAACATAGTGATGGCAACGGGCATATAGTCAACGGCAACACCTTCACAAAAGTAAGAAGCTAAAGTATGTTGCAAAAAATTCTGATCATCTCTGGTGGGATAGTCTTCCCTTGAATGAGCTCCTCGACTTTCTTTTCTGTGAATAGCAGAGGTTAAAATCATTTCTCCTACAATCATAATATTTTGTAATTCTAAGGCTTCTATAACTTCAGTATTCCATTGTCTTTGTTTATCATCGAGAAAAATTTGGTCGTACTGGCTGATAAGTTCTCGAATTCGCTCTAATCCTTGCGTCATCACTTCCTCTGTACGGAATACCCCACAATGCTCTGTCATCGCATCTTGAAAGTTTTGTCTCAGGCTATTAATTCTGATATTGCCTTGTTGATTTAGTAAATCGTCAATGCGTTTTTCTGCGTGTGTTCGATATTTTTTTTCATCAATATTTGGCATAGCTCGATCGATTACATAATTAGCGATCGCCCGTCCGACTCTACGGCCATAAACCACGCATTCCAAGAGAGAATTACTACCAAGACGATTAGCACCATGTACCGAAACACAGGCACATTCTCCCGCCGCAAAAAAACCTTCCGTTAATTGATTAGCATTGATTCTGACTCTACCATCGGTATTAACAGGAATCCCCCCCATACAATAATGCACTGTAGGGCGTACAGGCATAGGCTCATATACGGCATCCACACCAACTAAACGATGGGCTTCTTCCCAACAAAACGGTACACGGGACATGATTTTTTCCTTGCCCATATGGGTTAAATCTAAATGCACATATATCCCTCCAGCACTACCATCAGGATTTATACCTCGTCCTGCTCGTATTTCAGTCACGATCGCTCTTGAAGTAATATCTCTAGGGGCTAACTCCATTTGTTTCGGGGCGTAACGTTCCATAAATCTTTCCCCATCACTATTGCGTAAATAAGCACCTTCTCCTCTTACAGCTTCGGAAATTAATACCCCAACAGGATATAAACCCGTAGGATGAAACTGGACAAATTCCATATCTTCTAAGGGTAAACCAGCCATTGCCGTCATTGCTAAACCATCCCCACTGGAGGCATAATCATTAGAAGTTGTGTTAAAAACTCTACCATAACCTCCTGTCGCAAACATTACAGCTTTCGATCGAACTACCTCTAAATGCCCATCATTGATGTTAAACATTACTACCCCTTTCGCCTGTTTTATCAGAGAATGTGATTCCTCCTTACTAAAGGAATCTTCAAGGATTAACTGCATTACATACCATTCTTCATAGATTTTGACGTTATTTCGGCGTAAATTGTTAACTAATTCATGTAGGATAGCATGACCTGTTTTATCCGCAGCGTAACAAGTCCGCTTGTGGGAATGTCCTCCGAAAGCCCGTTGAGCAATTCTACCATCTTCTAAACGGGAAAATAATACTCCTAAATGTTCTAATTCGATGATTACTTCAGGTGCTTCTCTCGTTAAAAATTCCACCGCATCTTGATCAGCTAAATAGTCTGAACCCTTTACAGTATCAAAGGCGTGGGCTTTCCAATCATCGTTAGGATCTACATTTTGTAAACTAGCCGCAATACCACCTTGGGCGGCCACAGAATGCGATCGAATAGGGTGAGTTTTTGCCACCAATCCCACATCAAGACGAGGATTTTGTGTTTTAATTTCCAGTGCCGCACGACATCCTGCTAAACCACCACCAATAATGATTACATCATGTTCTAACATTTTTCTTTCTTACCCGTTAACAATACCTATCGTTTTATTATCCATTATTTACTTTTGTTCAAAGTGTTATGTTTATAAAGTTTTATTAAAAGTATCAATAATCTATCTTTTTAAAATCCCTATATTGTTTGTGTTTTTTTGTAACTAAAATTATTTACTAATTTGCCAATGGTCAAAAATATCTTTAATTAAAATTTCTTTAATGAGGATTTGAGTAATAATTATTAAAGGAAAGGCTAAAAAAAGTCCTAATAAACCGAAAAAACTAGCAAAAATAACTTGTCCAATTATCACATTTGCTGGAATTAATACTACTCTATTTTTTCTGAATTTAGGAATAATTACTTTATCGATTAGATGATAGATTCCAATGTAAATTATTAAAATTATCCATGATTTCCAATCTGAATATAAAAAAGCGATCGCCATGGGAGAAATTACACTGGTAACAGAGCCAAGATAAGGAATAAATGCTAAAAAGGCGGCTAAAAAGGCTTGGGCAGAAACTAAGGGAATATGAAGAATTAATAATGTTAAAAAAGTTAGGATAAAGACGCAAAATATTTTAATAAATGTATCGGCTAACCATTCTTCTAATTCTATTTTTGTTAGCATTAAAATTTTATTAATTCTCGATCGATAAAATGCTGGAAATAGACGGACGAATCCCTCTTTATAGGGTAAAGGATCAACTAAAATCATTAAGGTCAAAGCTAGTAATAATAATCCACTTAATAAAGCACCAAAAACGCCTGATATTACTATCACACCTCTTTTCAATAAATCATTCAGTAATGGTTGTAAATTCAATAAAATTTGTTTTAAATCGGGAAAAGAATTAATCCATTCAGAAGAAAGATTATATTTGAATCGATCGACTTCTAAAATTAACTTTTGAATTCCCAAAGGAACAAGATTATATAAATCCTGAAATTGAACTAAAAGTGAGGGAATAACTATCACAATAAAAAAAGCAATTATCCCTAATAAAGTTGCGATGGCTAATAAAACGGCATAACCCCTTTTCAAACCAAAACTAGCTAACTTTTTAACGAGAATATTTAAAATTAAAGCGAAAACAACTGCTGTAAAAACTAATAAAAGTATTTGCCTTATTTGCCAAATAATATAGACAAAAATTATTACTAAACTAAAACTAATCCATTTAGCAAAATCCATCATTAGTTTATCCTAAGAATTAATAGTATTTTTCTGTCTGATTAATAATATTATAAAAATAATAATTACAGGAGAAAATATTATAACAGGAGCGAGATAAGTTTCTGATTGAATTAAAAAATTATCTAAACCATGCTTAATTAAAATAGAAATTATAGTGGATAATAATAAAACCTTACCCAAAAAAATAATTTGATTAATCATAAATAAAAAAGAAGATAGATAAAATCATTATCACCTGAGTTCAGTGTATTTGTATTGCAGTAGCTTTTATTTCTTTAAACCACACTTTGCATTCTCCTTTGCGACTTTGCGAGAGATAAAAATGTGCTTTATTCATTGGAAAAGTGCTGTAGGAGTTAAAAGAAGAAAAACAAAGAAATGATGTGACTAAGAAAAGTTTGAGAATATCCCTAAACAAAACCACCAAGCCAGAATTATCTTAATAGATATTCCGAATTGGTGGCCTTGAACTAATAAAGACAATATAAGCAGTTTTCCTACTCAATTAATCTCATAACGGCTTAGAATTATGTTACTCTTGGCTATCTTCCGATGGTCGATTAGTGCCATTGCTATTATTGTAATCTTTTCTTTTAAACTTGGAGTTAAAACTGGTAGTTTTTTTTCTAAACTGTCGGGCGTAAGCCTTGTTACGTTCTGCTTTTTCTTTTTTAGGATTACTTTTAGCCATTCTGTCCTCGTAAATAAATAAATTACTTCTAATGTCAAAATTTGAGATAACTAGAAGCGGTAAAAAATGCTTTTTTCATGGAAGAACAAAATTTATATTGCACATTTCCCGAAGTAGCTTTTTTGTAGAGAGTTAAGATTATTACTTGATTATATTAATATTGATCACTAAATCTTTATTCCCATAAAAATTATAACACTTTAGTTCTTAAGATGGTAAAAAACGATCGAGAGCAGATTTTAACGCATCTATTTCTTGATCAATACTACCATCTTTAGCGGCACGAGTAATACATTCGCTTAAATGTTCATCCAGAATTAACCTAGCTACCCTATCTAAAGCCCCCCGAATGGCTGCAACTTGAATTAAAACTTCGGGACAATCTCTCCCCTCCGTTATCATATTCTTTATACCTCTAACATGACCTTCAATGCGAGATAAACGATTGATTATTTTTTTCTGGGATTCTTCACTATGAATGTGGCCATGATGAGAATGGGTGTGAGAATGGGGAAGATTATCAGGAAAACTTTGTGTCATGGAATTTTCGTATATTGATTATTTTAATTTTAGTGGATATTTTGTTAAGTTATTATTTATTTCGACTCGTCAAAAGTTTGTACATTACCACTAGGACTTAAGATTAATCTTACAGTTACTTCCTCTTGATCAGAAAAAGATGAGGTGATTTTTTCTCCTAATAATGGTATTCCTGTTCGATCAAGAAACACAATTGCTACTTGTCCTATTGGAGTAACCTTAGCTAAAGAGCCATTTTGACTGAATTTTAACCGATACTCAATACTTTGTTTCAAATTTTCGGGAGGTTGCCATTTATCCTGAAAATATTGTTTCACTTCATTAGAAACAAGTCCACCAGATTTTTTCTGATTTAGGGATGAGTCTAAACGGCTCACTTGTTGCTCAAAATTAGGGCTATTGCCAATAACATTAGGAGACACACTATTTAAAGTATTAATCCCTGCTTGAATAGTATTAGAGGAGTTATTCGGTAAAGAATTTGGTACTTTATTAGAATTATTTGGTTGTAAAGTAGGTAATGTGGAAAGACGAGAAGGGTATTGAGGTTTTGACGGTGGTGAGAGGGGTTTAGTCGGTTGAAAAGAAGGTGTAACCGTCGAAGGAGATGGTTGAAGGGTGATAATATTAGGGTTTGTTTGTTCTAATACTGGAGGCGGTAAATTAGAAATTGGTGGTGCAAGTGGTGGTGGTGCAATAATAATTTCTGCGGATTGATTGGGTTGAGGAGAAATATTATTTTCTTTTATGTTGTTACCGACAATATTAGTCTCTCCTTGAGGGGGTTGAGTAATAGTGGGAGGAGGAGGTAATAAAGGATTTCTATTTTTGAGATTTTCAGGTACTTCTGGTGCTACGATCGAGGGTATAGTCTTAGGGTCAATAGGAGTAGGAGGAATAACATCTTCTATGTTAGATTGAGGGGTTTCTGTACTCAATTGATCTGTATTAGTTTGATTATCTGCTATTTGTTGCTCATAACGCCACCAAATTCCCCCTCCTATCACAAAAGTTAAAGCGGTAATGGTAATACTTAATCCAATGTGACTTGAAATAGATTCGTTTTTTTCAGGAATCGGTTTTGTTGCATCATGATAGTAAGAAGAAAGAGCGTTAACAAAGTCAAATAATTGAGTATTAGTTAAAATTATCTCTAATATCTCCTCTTTTGGGAAAAAACATTGATAAAATAATCGATGACGATAGGTGGAGTCTCGACTGATAGAGATAAATTCTTCTTGATTATCTGAGGGCAATTCACAGGTTAAAGATTCTACCTCTAAACTGTTAATCTCTAAATATTTAGCAATATATTCATTAACTTTTTCTCTCAACTTTTCTAGCAAATTTCGATCGCCTAATATAACACTTTTTTCATTTTTAGGTAATCTTGGATCATCAAAATGGAGTTGAAAACTAAACTGTGGAGGAAAAGTTTTTGCACCCCAATTACCCCAAAAAGAATGAGGATGATAAATCTCTAAAGTACAAGTAGGGGGAGTATAACGCCGAAAAGAAGAAGTATTAATGACCATACTAAATGCAAATATGCCTTTTTTTGGCATGGACTAAACAAAAGCCTATTATTACATATCTTAACAATTAATAATGAATAACGGTACTTAGACAAAACAATAACAACAATTAAGCTATAATATTTACATTATATTGTTTTTAGGTCAAAATGAAAGAAATCACATCTTCATCAATGCCACCCTGTTTCGAGCGTTGGTGCCAAAAAATAGACCCTGTATTAAAAACAAAAGCACAAAAACGAGAGTTTAGAAATTATTTGGGCGGTTTATTAGGTGATTCTCAAAGAAAAAATCTCACTCAAATTGCCCATAATAATCTTGATATTACTTATCATAAGTTACATCATTTCCTAACAGAATCCACTTGGAATTATGATGAGGTAAATAATAAAAGACTAGAAATTATTGCCTCATGTCGTCAAACTAAAATAAGTCGCTCTTTCTCTTTAATTATCGATGATTCAGGTCATCGTAAAAGTGGCAATTTTACTGACTGTGTGGGACGACAATATATTGGTGAAATTGGCAAAACTGATAATGGTAATATCCGCAGTCACCACCCACATTTATGATGGGGTCAGAAGTTTTCCCTTAGACGTTGAATTATATGAAAAAGCGGAAAATTTCCCCTTGGGAAAAGATGACCCACAATTTCAAAAAAAACCCGATATTGCCTTTAATTTAATTGAAAAATGTTTAAACCGAAATTACCATCCTCAAATAATTTTAATGGATGGGGGTTATGGGAACAATACTAATTTATTAGAAAAATTAGAACAAAAAAATTTAAAATATATAGGAATTATTGCAAAAAATAGATTAGTACAAGTAGTAAAAGAAGATTTGAGAGAGTCTGAAAAAAGAATAGATGAAATAGCTAAATTATTACCTCAAGAGAGTTTTGAAGAAATAAAAACAGGTAAAAATAGAGAAAAAACTCTTTGGGTAGCAACCATAAAAATTAAATTATCAGCCTTATCAGGAATAAAAACCGTAGCTATCGTCATGAATGCTCCCAGTTTTGAAAAGTCCACAGATATTGATTATTTAATGACCAATGAAACAGGAGAAAAAGTCTGTGCAAATTGGATAGTAGAAACTTATACATCAAGAAATTGGATAGAAGTATTTTACCGTGAAATTAAGGGATGGTTAGGCTTATCAGAATACCAAGTGAGAAATAAAAGAAGTTTAATGAGACATTTTATATTGGTATTTTGCGCCGATACTTTTATTCAATGGCATCGTTTGACAGGGGGATTGAGAAGGCAATGGGGAAATAAACCCTTAAATACTTTTGCAGAGGCATTGGAAGCGTTTCGGACGGCAGTATCTTTTCGTTTCTTTCAATGGTTAAAAGATAATGTGGAAGTATTTAGCTTATATAAAGCAAGTTTAGGGTTTATTTGGGCATAATTTTTGTCTAAGTACCGTTAGCTTAATATTTGACATTTTAATTTGAGGTTGAATTATTTTATCATAGAAATAATCTTAATAGTCTAGGAGTAATTGTCATGTCTTTGAGTCAAAATGAAAATTCATTATTGGAATTGCTTAATCCCATTTTGGCAAATTTTGCTTTACAGGATAACTTCAACCTCGACATGACAGAAGTTTTTGGACATAATGAGCAAATCAACTCCCTACAAAACCAATGGCTTAATTCCACATGGACATTACCCACTATTAAGATTGTTGCTTCTTCCCTTATTAATAACAGTTATGGTGCTTATGCCAGTGAAAATGAGACTATTTATCTCTCACAAGAATTAATTAACAGTAATAATACTGATTTAATTGTCAGAGTTTTATTAGAAGAATATGGTCATTATCTTGATGATATTTTAAACACTACGGATACTCAAGGAGATGAAGGGGAATATTTTGCCTCCCTTGTACAAAATCAAATTTTATCATACACAGAGTTAGACAGAATCAAAACTGAAGATGATAGCTCGATCGTATTTTTAGAAGATAGTTTATTATCGATCGAACAAGTTGATGTTACTGTTCCAGAAGTTCTATTTATTAGAACTGTAAGTAATTTTACAGGCACGGAAGGGCAAATTTTGAACAATATGGCGATCGTATGGTCAAATGTTAATAATCAGGTAAACCCTTTTATTCGTATTACTATTACTACCGATGATTTTGCCTCTTTTACCGTAAAAAATTCCACTAATTCTAGTCAATCATTCACTGCTAATGTCGGTAATGCCATAGAAGTTCCACCTCTTGGATTAGTCACAGGATGGCTGATAGAATTAACTCCCATTGATGATTCCACTTATCGCCCAGATAAAACCGCAGAGTTTATCGTCAATGTAGTTTCTAGTTCTGGAGTTAGTAATTCTCCTCCTCAAGTTATCGGAACGATCGCAGAAAATGACTTTCCCGTTGATTTATCGGTAAGTAGTAATACGGGCAGTGAAGTTGGTACAACGGTTATTACTGTCACCGCTACCACACCAGAAGCCGTATTAGGTGATCAAACAGTTAATTTAAGTGTATCGGGAACAAATATTACTGGTAGCGATTATATTCTCAGTAATAATATTATTACCATCTTAAATGGTCAAACCAATGGTAGTGTTACTTTTACGATTCAAAATGACAGTATCGTGGAAGGCACAGAGACAGCAGTTATAAGTATTTCTAATGTGTCTAATACAGGTTCTAGTGGATTGCTTTTGGGTACTACCACTTCTCAAAATATTAATATCACGGATAATCAAGCCCCTATTTTCAATCCTCCTTCAGTTTCTCTGAATTTTGCTGAAAATGGCACTGGTATAGTTTATACCGCAACGGCAACAGACCCAGAAAATATTACTTTAACTTATACTTTAACAGGAGTCGATGTTGATTTATTCAACTTAAGCCCAACGGGAGAAATTACTTTTAAAGCAACGCCCAATTTTGAAATTCCTGATGACAGCAATTTCGATCGAATTTACAACATTATAGTTAGTGCTACCGATGGTTTTTTAACAGCGTCTCAAAATATTGCTATTACTGTTACTGATGTGGATGAGTTTGATGTCACCATACCTACCGATAATGATAGTGATGAAAATTCGATCGAGGAGAATCCAAGTAATGGCAGTGTGGTAGGAATTACGGCTTTTGCAGTGGATAACGATGGTACAAATAACACTGTTACCTATAGTTTGACAGACAATGCCAATGGAAGATTTGCCATTGATGCCATCACGGGAGTTGTCACGGTAGCCGATGGTAGCCTACTCAATTTTGAAAATGCCACCAGTCATAGCATTACGGTATTAGCTACTAGCAGTGATAGTTCAACCAGTAGTCAAAACTTTACCATAACTGTTACTGATGTGGATGAGTTTGATGTCACTACTCCCATAGACACTAATAATAACGAAAATTCGATCGAGGAGAATGCTAGTAATGGCAGTGTGGTAGGAATTACGGCTTTTGCCGTGGATAACGATGGTACAAATAACACTGTTACTTATAGTCTTACAGACAATGCCAATGGAAGATTTACCATTGATACAACAACGGGAATCGTTACCGTAGCCGATGGTAGCCTACTCAACTATGAAAATAATATTACTCATAACATTATTATTCAAGCAAATAGTAGCGATGGTTCGACTAATAGTCAAATATTTACTATAACTATTACTGATGTGGATGAGTTTGATGTCACTACTCCCATAGACACTAATAATAACGAAAATTCGATCGAGGAGAATGCTAGTAATGGCAGTGTGGTAGGAATTACGGCTTTTGCCGTGGATAACGATGGTACAAATAATACTGTCACCTATAGTTTGACAGACAATGCCAATGGAAGATTTACCATTGATGCCATCACGGGAGTTGTCACGGTAGCCGATGGTAGCCTACTCAATTTTGAAAATGCCACCAGTCATAGCATTACGATATTAGCCACTGGCAGTGACACGTCAACCAGTAGTCAAAACTTTACCATAACTGTTACTGATGTGGATGAGTTTGATGTCACTACTCCCATAGACACTAATAATAACGAAAATTCCGTAGCCGAAAATGCTAGTAATGGCAGTGTGGTAGGAATTACGGCTTTTGCCGTGGATAACGATGGTACAAATAATACTGTCACCTATAGTTTGACAGACAATGCCAATGGAAGATTTACCATTGATGCCATCACGGGAGTTGTCACGGTAGCCGATGGTAGCCTACTCAATTTTGAAAATGCCACCAGTCATAGCATTACGATATTAGCCACTGGCAGTGACACGTCAACCAGTAGTCAAAACTTTACCATAACTGTTAATGATGTAGATGAGTTTGATGTTACCACTCCCATAGACACTGATAATAACCTAAATTCGATCGAGGAGAATGCAAGTAATGGCAGTGTGGTAGGAATTACGGCTTTTGCCGTGGATAACGATGGTACGAATAACACTGTTACTTATAGTTTGACAGACAATGCCGGGGGAAGATTTACCATTGATGCCATCACGGGAGTCGTCACGGTAGCCGATGGTAGCCTACTCAATTTTGAAAATGCCACCAGTCATAGCATTACGGTATTAGCCACTGGCAGTGACACGTCAACCAGTAGTCAAAACTTTACCATAACTGTTACTGATGTGGATGAGTTTGATGTCACTACTCCCATAGACACTAATAATAATGAAAATTCGATCGAGGAGAATGCAAGTAATGGCAGTGTGGTAGGAATTACGGCTTTTGCCGTGGATAACGATGGTACAAATAATACTGTCACCTATAGTTTGACAAACAATGCAGGGGGAAGATTTACCATTGATACAACAACGGGAATCATTACCGTAGCCGATGGTAGCCTACTCAACTATGAAAATAATATTACTCATAACATTACGGTATTAGCCACTAGCAGTGATACCTCAACCAGTACTCAAAACTTTACCATTAATGTTACCGATGTCAATGAATCTCCCATAGTAAATAATCCTATTGTTGATCAAAATACCTTTGAGCAGATTGTCTTTAATTTTACTGTACCCAATAACACCTTTAACGATCCTGATGTGGGGGATACTCTTACCTATAGCGCCATTTTAGCTAATGATGATCCTTTACCTAGTTGGTTAACTTTTAATCCCACTACTCAAACATTTTCAGGCACTCCTAGCAATGGTGATATTGGCACGATTTCCGTGAAGGTAACGGTAACGGATACGAGCAATTTATTCATAAGTGATATTTTTGACATCCAGATTCAACCCTTGCAAACTTTGATAGGTAACTCTACGGGAGGAAATGATACTATTGTGGGGGATATTGGGTTTAATATCATCAATGGCGGAGGTGGGAATGATTTCATTACGGGGAATGTGCTGGAGGATACCTTAAGCGGTGGTAGTGGTAATGATACCCTTAAAGGCTTTGAAGGAAATGATCTTCTTGACGGTGGTAGTGGGGATGATCTGTTAAAGGGCGGAGACGGTAATGATAACATCAAAGGTGGTAGTGGTAATGATACCCTAGTGGGTGGTATTGGTAATGATACTTTAACAGGAAATAGTGGCAATGACTATTTTCGTTTTAACTCTCCTACGGATGGTATTGACAGAATTATGGATTTTAACGTGATTGATGACACTATCTATTTAGGGAGTTCGGGTTTCAATTTAACGACAGGGGTATTGGCATCTAATCACTTTGTTATCGGTGCCAGTGCTACTACGGTGAATCATCGTTTAGTGTTCGATCGAAATACAGGTAATTTGTTCTTTGACAATGATGGTGTTGGTGGTAATGCACAAACCCAGATTGCAACTGTCATGCCTCGATTATCTTTGACGAATCAAGATTTTATCGTCATCTAATATTTATCCTCAAGTTAAGATTTATCCTCAAGTTAAGATTTATCCTGATGATGATATTTTGCCCGTATTAAATAAAATAGAACTGAAATAGACAGTTAAGGATGTTTTTAATTGGCTTAATATTTAGGGGTTGCTGAAAAAGTATTTTGATGAGGGAAGGTGTTAGCTTTTACGTAAAATAATCAAAAATAAAGGTTTTGATATTTTGTGTAACATATGTACAAATAAGCTGGTTGTTTAAAAAATAAGTGAAAAATGTTAGGTTTTTGAGTAATAATTGCTAAAATTGTGCAGTTTTTTGTTAATGTAGTATGTATAAACCCTTAATTTTAATAATCTTCTGATTCCCATGTGCAAACCCTATTTAATATTTCCGAAAAAAAAGATTTCTTCGTACTTCAGTAGTTTGATAGAAAACTCGATTGTCATGGGGAGGGGATTGATTTATCTCTCAATTTATTAATATTTCCTCATTTCTCCGAAGGCATCTCATCGTTATCTTGTCGTGAAGGCTGGAGTTCCTTCCCTATCGCTCGGAATGACAGTCAAAAATTCGATCGTAATGGTAGATTGCTAATATGTCTCGCAATGGCAACAGGCTAAATTTACAAGTGAGGTATTATTAATTTGAATACAACATCCCCCCAATTAGAAATCACTGCTTCTCGTCAATTTATTTCGTGGTTATACGAACAAAACTTAAGTCTTGTTTTTACCACTTATCAAGCGGGAAAAGTTTTTCTTATCGGTTTAAATCCTAACGGTAAACTATCCATCTTTGAACGTACTCTCGATCGATGTATGGGTTTATATGCCCATAATAGTAGTCTATATATCAGTACTTTATATCAACTGTGGCGCTTTGAGAATATTTTACCCGAAGGAGAAACCAACAATAATTATGATGCCCTTTATGCTCCCCAAGTAGGTTATATTACAGGAGATTTGGATATTCACGATGTCGTTGTTGACTATAATCAACAATTAGTTTTTGTCAATACCCTGTTTAGTTGCCTTGCCACCGTTAGCGAAACCCATAGTTTTATACCTCTATGGCAACCCCCTTTTATTACGAAATTAGCGGCGGAAGATCGTTGTCATCTCAACGGTTTAGCTTTGAAAGACGGAAAACCAAAATATGTAACTATGGTGAGTAAATCCGATATAGCGGAAGGATGGCGACAAAAAAGAATTGATGGGGGTTGCATTATGGATATTGAAAGTAATGAGGTTATTTTAGAAGGTTTATCGATGCCCCATTCTCCTCGTTGGTATCAAAATAAACTATGGTTACTCAATTCAGGCACGGGGGAATTTGGTTATGGTAATTTAAAATCAGGTACTTTTGAACCCATTACATTTTGCCCCGGTTATCAAAGGGGTTTAGCCTTTCATAATAATTTTGCCCTCATTGGTATATCAGAATCTCGACACAGTAAAACTTTAGGGGGTTTACCTCTGGATCAAAAATTAGCACAAAAAGACGCTCAAGCCCGTTGTGGAATCTTGGTAATTGATCTGAAAACCGGGGATATTGTTCATTCTCTCAATATTGAAGGGGTTGTTAATGAATTGTATGATATTGCTGTGTTACCGAACATACGTTGCCCGATGGCGTTGGGATTTCGTAGCGATGAAATTAGAAGGGTGATTACTATTGGAGAAAAAAAAACCACTATACCATCTATATAGTATCTCCTGAAGGTTATAGTCATTGCCATGCTTTTGACGAATTTGCCTTAACTCTTTATTATGGCTTTCAGAATTTGGGTTATGGTGTGTCGCTCGGCGTAGCCGCACCTTCGGTGTTCGCACAACGTGCCTTTGGCATCGCCCGTAATTTTGATAATATTGTCGGAATACCGATCGTCTTGGGAGGTAATTTATTAACTTATGTTGAGAATGTTCAATTGCCAAATAATAGCATTATTTTTAACTTAGAACAGGTAGAACAAGGATCATCGTGGTTTACTCCCCAGTATATTGATTTACTCAAAAGTTATCAAGTGTGGGATTATAGCGATCGAAATATCGATAATTTAAAACGATTTTTTGGTATATCGGGAGTGAAAAAATGTTCTATAGGTTATGTACCACAAATGACGAGATTGAGTCTTGCTGATGAGCCTGATATTGATGTGTTGTTTTATGGTTCTATTAATGAAAGAAGACAAAGTATATTAGAGGGATTGAAAGAGAAAGGGTTAAATGTCAAAATTTTGTCAGGGGTATATGGTCAAATGCGGGATGATTGGATTGCTCGATCGAAATTGGTAATTAACATACACTATTATTCAGCACAAGTTTTAGAGTTAGTGAGATTGTCTTATTTGTTAGCCAATAAAGTTTGTATCGTTTCAGAAACAGGATTGGATAAATCCTTAGAAATTGCTTTTCAAGAAGGTATTGCTTTCGCCGATTATGACAACTTAGTAGAAACTTGTGTTAACTTAATAAAAGGAGATCGATCAAACCGAGAAGCCATAGCCCAAAAAGGATACAATATTTTTTCTAGCCTAAATCAGTCGATCGAATTACGAGAATTATTAAATAATCTTTGAGCAAAAGTTATGATTGCTACCATCGAAAAAACCATCACCTTAGAAGAATTTTTACAACAACCAGAAACAAAACCCGCTCAAGAATTTATTAATGGAATTATTACCACGAAGCCCATGCCTCAAGGACAACATAGCCGTTTACAAATAAAACTTTCTACTGTTATTAATCAAATTACGGAATCAACTAAAATTGCTTATGCTTTTCCTGAATTGCGTTGTAGTTCTACTAATAGATCGATCGTGCCAGATGTAGCGGTGTTTCTTTGGGGTAGAATACCGCGCACAGAAAAAGGAAGAATAGCTAATAGATTTGATGGATTTCCTGATTGGAGTATTGAAATTTTATCACCAGATCAAAGTGTTCTAAAAGTGTTAGATAATTTGCTTTTTTGTTCTGAAAATGGTACTAATTTAGGTTGGTTAATTAATCCCGAAGATGAGACAATTGTCGTTGTATTTAGTGATCAAAAAGTTAAGATTTATCGTGATGATGATATTTTGCCTGTATTAAATAAAATAGAACTGAAATTGACGGTTAATGATGTTTTTAATTGGCTTAATATTTAATATTTCTGAAAAAAGATTGCTTCGTTACCTCACAACAACGATCGCCTCACAATGAAGTAATATATAGAAAAAATCATAAGTCTAAAGATGATTAATGAAAATATATCTAGCACCCCGATAAAAGCCCTAAATATATGGCAAGAAGCTCTCATTGCCCATCAAAAAAGCAATTTACCCAAAGCGATCGAACTTTATCGACAAGTAATCCTTCAAAACCCTGATTTTGCTGATGCTTATGCGAATTTAGCTATGGCTTTATCTTACAACGCCCAAAGAGAGGAAGCCGATCGAGCTTTTCATTATTCTTTACAATTACAACCGAATCACGCAACCAATCATAGTAATTATGGGTTTTTTCTCAGTTGCACGGGAGAATATGAGAAAGCAGTACAACATTTACGCCGTGCCATACAAATCAATCCACAATTAAGTATCGCTTGGTTTAATTTAGGCAACACACTACGTTATCTCGATCGATGGGAAGAAGCGGTATCCTGTTATCAAGTAGCCTTACCTTTAGATCCTAATCATATCGAAATTCTTAGCGATTGGAATTTTGCTGTACGAAAAATATGTCGTTGGTCTGTGGAAGAATATCTTACTATGACTTTACTCCAAGCCTCCGCCCGTCAACTAGAATTAGGAAAAATCTCCCCTATTAATCCCTTCGTTGCCTGTTTTTTACCTCTATCTTTACAGGAGTTTCAAGAAGTTTGTGCCAGTCACGCTCAAGCCTTGTCAAATTTAGTCAACCAGACTACTCCTGATAATTATTTTAAGCACGTTTCTCCCCATAGATCATCGAATCGCAAAATTAAGATTGGTTATGTATGCGCAGGTTTTCTTAATCATCCCACTGGGCAACTAACTCAAGGAATGTTTGAAAGATACGATCGAAATCGCTTTGAAGTTTATGGTTATGCTATCTCAAAAAGTGATGGAAGTGTTTATCGACAAGAGATTGAGAAATCGATCGAGCATTTTCGTCTAGTGGATAATTTATCTAACCTAGCCATTGCAGAAATGATTTTTGAGGATGGTATTGATATTTTAATCGATCTTGATGGTTATACCAGCAATCATCGTCAAGGGGTATTTGCTTTTAAACCCGCACCTATTCAAGTTACATGGTTAGCTTTTGCAGGTACTACGGGAGCAGACTATATTGATTATCTCATCGCCGATGAAATTATTGTACCCCCACAGTTCGATCGTTTTTATACGGAAACCGTCATTCGTCTTCCCCACACCTATCAAGTTAATAATCATCGTCAACTACCTCCTCTTAAAACACTAAATCGAGCTACAGAGCGTAAACGAGAAGGATTACCAGAAGATGCCATCGTGTTTTGCTCTTTTAATAATAATGCCAAGATTGATCGAAGTACTTATAACGCATGGTTACAAATTCTCAAAGCCATTCCTAATAGTGTCTTGTGGATATTAGTGGATACTTCTGAAGGGTTAGAAAATATGCACTCGAAAGCCCAAAAAGCAGGTATTGCCCCCAGTAGAATAATTCGAGCTTTACATAAACCTTTACCAGAGCATCTTCAAAGATTACAACTAGGAGATTTGTTTTTAGACTCTTTTATCTGTAATGCCCACACCACCGCCACCGATGCCCTTTGGGGAGAATTGCCCGTTTTAACCTGTCAAGGGAAAACTTTTGCTTCGAGGGTAGGGGCAAGTTTACTCACATCCTCCCATTTACCGCAATTAATTTGTACATCTCCTCAAGAGTTTATTAAAAAAGCCATAGAATTAGCCCAAAATCCTGCACAATTACAAGCCTTGAAACAACATTTACATAACCATAAATATCATCTCCCCCTCTTTGACACCGATAAATGGGTACAAGATTTTGAAGAAGCTATGATGATGATATTCGATCGATTTTTATCATCTCAACCCACAAAACCGATCAACTTAAAACAAATCTGAATGACTTCCCATTCTAGTCAAAAATAAGGTTTCTTCATCATATTTATATATTAAAAGCTAGTCGGGTTGTATATGACATTCTCTAAAATCGGCATAATTTCCTGAAAGATTATGATCTCTATTTTTCGTTGGTAAAGGGTAAAGGTTCTTTTCTGACAAGTTTTTCAATGATTTCTACTAATAATTTGATTTCTTTTCCTGATTTTACTGCTTTTTTAAAATCCTTTTTAAATTGGGATGTTCTATGTATTTTAAGCATTTTGAGTTAATCATTCAAATCCTCAAAAAGCTGATCTACAGAATTAAATGTTTCACCAATTTTTTTCTCTGTATCATTCATAGCTGAAATTGTTATTTTATTTAGTATTTTCACATCAAAAGGCAGTCCATTATGTAATAAAACCTGTGCATAAAAGAGATTTACTGCCTCATCAGGAGTCATACCAATATCAATAAATATTTGTTCAACTTTTGTTTTTAATTCCGCATCAGTTACTGCTTTTATGACTGCATTCTTCGACATTATATGACTCTAAATATCAATACATTCATTTATCATTTTACCATAAAAATAAATTTAAAATTATTGATGCGAGTGTCACTACGGCGACTCATTCTTTACTGACTCGATCGAACTTTCAATGGGAAAAAAGAAAATCTCTTTGTGTAGAAAAATATCAATGAGTAATTTCTGCAAGGGCATTATTAATAACCGTTTCTGCCACTCCCTGACGTTTTAAACTATCAATCAACTCCAGAAAGTTACTTTGTTCTAGTTTTTCTAAATCTTGCCGTAATCCTTGCCCTATATAAGCCCTGATTAGAGGTTGATAACCAGAAAATCCTAAAAGGGGAGCGATCGTTTTTAATTCTTCTACGACATCTTCAGGCATACGCAGAGTCACGCTTTTCATCGGACGATCGCTGTTTAATCTTTGTTTTAAAATTTCAATTTTCATAGTATATACGCTCTTGACAAGTGGCTTGACGGGCTGAAATAATGCGAATCATGTCATTTTCTTGTTGAATATGAACCACAAATAAGAGGTAATTATTTTTGTCCATACCGATAACAGCATCTCTAGCTTCATAATTACGACTAGCATTCACTACCACTAAAAAGGGATCGAAAAATACTTCGGTAGCTCTTTCAAAGGTAATGCCCTTATGTTTGATGGGGTTTTACTTGGCTTTTTCTTCATTCCAAATAAAAGTTATACCATTGAGAATAAATGTGACATCCATTTAATTATAATCAACTTTTTATTGACATTGTCAATATTTTATTCTCTCATTATATATACTTGTATTTTTATATGATCGAACGTCCTTAAATTTCCCCGAAGCCATCTTATCGTTATTTTGTGATGAGGGTATGGGATTCCTTCGCTATCCCTCGGAATGACTGTGAAAACTTGATTGTCATGGCTAGGGGGTGAGAGTTAATTGATAATTTTTATGGTAGGATTAATAAAATTTAATTAACCTCCCCATCAACAAAATTTAGAAGTCAATCACCATGGCAAACTCCACCTTTAATCTCTCAAACCTCAATGGTAATAATGGCTTTATTCTCAATGGTATTACTCCTGGTGACTATTCGGGCGTGAGTGTGAGTAATGGGGGAGACATCAACGGCGATGGTATTGATGACCTCCTTATCGGTGCAAGAAATGCAGATCCCAATGGCAGTAATTCGGGACAGACTTATGTGGTGTTTGGTAGTCGTAGCGGTTTTAGTAGTAGCTTCAATCTATCTACTTTAGATGGCAGTAATGGCTTTCGTCTTAATGGTATTACTGCTTATGATCGATCGGGCGTGAGTGTGAGTAATGGGGGGGACATCAACGGTGATGGTATTAATGACCTCATTATCGGTGCCTATGGTGCCGATCCCAATGGCGTTGATTCGGGACAGACTTATGTGGTGTTTGGTAGCCGTAGCGGTTTCGCCAGTAACTTGAATCTTTCTACCCTCAATGGTAGTAATGGCTTCCGTCTTAATGGTATTAATATTCGTGACTATTCGGGAAGAAGTGTGAGTAATGGGGGGGACATCAACGGTGATGGTATTGATGACCTCATTATCGGTGCATTTGGTGCCGACCCCAATGGCATTAGCTCGGGACAGAATTATGTGGTGTTTGGTAGCCGTAGCGGTTTCGCCAGTAACTTGAATCTTTCTACTCTCAATGGCAGTAATGGCTTCCGTCTTAATGGTATTAATATTGTTGACTATTCGGGTAGAAGTGTGAGTAATGGGGGGGACATCAACGGTGATGGTATCGATGACCTCCTTATCGGTGCCTATTTTGCCGATCCCAATGGTATTAGTATTAGTGGTTCGGGACAGACTTATGTGGTGTTTGGCAGTCGTAGCGGTTTTGCTAGTAACTTCAATCTATCCACTTTAGATGGCAGTAATGGCTTCCGTCTTAATGGTATTAATGCAAATGATCGATCGGGCTTTAGTGTGAGTAATGGGGGGGACATCAACGGCGATGGCATTGATGATCTCCTTATCGGTGCTTCTTTTGCCGACCCCAATGGCACGGATTCGGGACAGACTTATGTGGTGTTTGGTAGTCGTAGCGGTTTTGGTAGTAACTTCAATCTATCCACTTTAGATGGCAGTAATGGCTTCCGTCTTAATGGTATTAATGCAAATGATCGATCGGGCGTGAGTGTGAGTAATGGGGGGGACATCAACGGCGATGGTATCGATGACCTGATTATCGGTGCTAATGGTGCCGATCCCAATGGCGTTGATTCGGGACAGACTTATGTGGTGTTTGGTAGTCGTAGCGGTTTTGCTAGTAACTTCAATCTATCCACTTTAGATGGCAGTAATGGCTTCCGTCTTAATGGCATTAATGTGGGTTACAATTCGGGCGTGAGTGTGAGTAATGGGGAGGACATCAACGGCGATGGTATTGATGACCTCCTTATCGGTGCAAATTTTGCCGATCCCAATAGCAATAGTAATTCGGGACAGTCTTATGTGGTGTACGGCAACTCAGCCCCCATTCTCGACCTCAACGGTACTACTGGACAAGTACTAGGCTTCCGTCTTAATGGTATTAATGTTGATGATCGATCGGGCTTTAGTGTGAGTAATGGGGGGGACATCAACGGCGATGGTATTGATGACCTGATTATCGGTGCTTATGGTGCCGATCCCAATGGCATTAGTGCTTCAGGACAGTCTTATGTGGTGTTTGGTAGCCGTAGCGGTTTTACCAGTAACTTCAATCTCTCCACCCTAGATGGTAGTAATGGCTTTCGTCTTAATGGTATTAATGCGGATGATCGATTGGGCGTAAGTGTGAGTAATGGGGGGGACATCAACGGGGATGGTATCGATGACCTCATTATCGGTGCTTATGGTGCCGATCCCAATGGCAATGTTGATTCGGGACAGTCTTATGTGGTGTTTGGTAGCCGTAGCTCTTTTACCAGTAACTTCAATCTGTCGAACCTAGATGGTAGTAATGGCTTCCGTCTTAATGGTATTAATGTTGGTGATCGATCGGGCTTCAGTGTGAGTAATGGGGGGGACATCAACGGAGATGGTATCGATGACCTCATTATCGGTGCTGATCGTGCAGGTAGTAATTCGGGACAGTCTTATGTGGTGTTTGGTAGCCGTAGCGGTTTTACCAGTAACTTCAATCTCTCCACCCTCAATGGTAGTAATGGCTTCCGTCTTAATGGTATTAATGCAAATGACTATTCGGGAAGAAGTGTGAGTAATGCAGGGGACATCAACGGGGATGGTATCGATGACCTCATTATCGGTGCATTTACTGCAGATCCCAATGGCAGTGCTTCGGGACAGTCTTATGTGGTGTTTGGTAGTCGTAGCGGTTTTACCAGTAACTTCAATCTCTCCACCCTCAATGGTAGTAATGGCTTCCGTCTCAATGGTATTAATGCAAGTGACTTTTCGGGAAGAAGTGTGAGTAATGGGGGGGACATCAACGGGGATGGTATCGATGACCTCATTATCGGTGCATTTACTGCAGATCCCAATGGCAATAGTAATTCGGGACAGAGTTATGTGGTGTTTGGTAGCCGTAGCGGTTTTACCAGTAACTTCAATCTCTCCACCCTAGATGGTAGTAATGGCTTCCGTCTTAATGGTATTAATGCAAATGACCTTTCGGGAAGAAGTGTGAGTAATGGGGGGGACATCAACGGGGATGGTATCGATGACCTCCTTATCGGTGCAGACTCAGCAGATCCCAATGGCAGTTATTCGGGACAGACTTATGTGGTGTTTGGTAGCCGTAGCGGTTTTACCAGTAACTTCAATCTCTCCACCCTAGATGGTAGTAATGGCTTCCGTCTTAATGGTATTAATTTTGATGATCGATCGGGCTTTAGTGTGAGTAATGGGGGGGACATCAACGGCGATGGTATTGATGACCTCATTATCGGTGCCGATGGTGCGGATCCCAATGGCAATAGTGCTTCGGGACAGAGTTATGTGGTGTTTGGTGCTGTGGGTATTGGTGCCGATGGGGTACTGGAATTAAGTAACATTGTCGGTAGCACAGGAGATGGTATCAATTTCGCTACTGCATTTGTAGGCACTCCTAAAGTAATTGTGGACTCAGACTTAACCCTAGTGGATGCCAACTCCTCCAATATGGTGGGAGCTACCGTCACCATTACCAATCTTTTAGACGGCAATAATGAAGTTTTAAGCGCCACAACTACGGATACTCCCATCACTGCTAACTATAGCAATGGAGTTTTGACCCTCAGTGGTAGTGCTACCAAAGCTCAATATCAACAGGTATTACGCACCATAACTTATAACAATGTCAACAGCAACTATAACACTACGAGCCGAATTATTGAGTTTGTCGTGGACGATGGAGGCTCACATTCCAATACCAGTGCGGTAGCTACCACTACTTTAACCATGAATACTCCTCCCACAGCAGTCACGTTGAATAATACGACTATCACCTTACCAGAAAATACTAATACAACTACAAGAATCAAGGTAGGAGATATAGTGATCACCGATGACGGTTTAGGAACAAATAATATCTCTTTAAGCGGTACAGATAATGCTTTCTTTGAAGTAGATGGCACAGAACTTTTCCTCAAAGCTAATACCTCTTTGGACTTTGAAAGCAAAACCTCTTACAATATCACCGTCAATGTGAATGATTCTACTGTGGGAGCTACTCCAGATGTATTAACTAACTATACATTAACCATAACTGATGTGGATGAATTTGATGTCACAACTCCCACAGATACGGATAACACAGCTAATTCCATAGCAGAAAATGCAAGTAATGGTAGTTTAGTAGGGATTACAGCATTTGCACAGGATTTGGATGGTACTAATAACACTGTTACTTATAGTTTGACAGACAATGCCAATGGAAGATTTACCATTGATACAACAACGGGAATCGTCACCGTAGCCGATGGTAGCCTACTCAACTATGAAAATGCCACCAGTCATAACATTACGGTATTAGCGACTAGCAGTGATACTTCAACCAGTAGTCAAACTTTTACTATCAATGTTACCGATGTGGACGAGTTTGATGTCACCACTCCCATCGATAATGATAATAACGGAAATTCCGTAGCAGAAAACCCTCCTAATAGTACAACAGTAGGAATTACGGCTTTTGCACAGGATTTGGATGGTACGAATAACACTATTGCCTATAGTTTGACAGACAATGCCGGGGGAAGATTTACCATTGATACAACAACGGGAATCGTTATCGTAGCCGATGGTAGCCTACTCAACTATGAAAATGCCACCAGTCATAACATTACGGTATTAGCCACTAGCAGTGATACCTCAACCAGTACTCAAAACTTTACCATTAATGTTACCGATGTTAATGAATCTCCCATAGTAAATAATCCCATTGTTGATCAAAATACCTTTGAGCAGATTGTCTTTAATTTTACTGTACCCAATAATACTTTTAACGATCCTGATGTGGGGGATACTCTTACCTATAGCGCCATTTTAGCTAATGATGATCCTTTACCTAGCTGGTTAACTTTTAATCCTACTAATCAAACGTTTTCAGGCACACCCACTAATGGTGATATTGGCACAATTTCGATTAAGGTGACGGCAACGGATACGGGTAATTTATTCGTCAGTGATACCTTTGACATCCAGATTCAACAGTTACAAACTTTGGTAACTGACTCGACAGGTGGCAGTGATACTCTTGTGGGGGGCATTGGATTTAACATCATTGGTGGTGGTGGTGGTAATGATTCCATTACGGGGAATGTGCTAGAGGATACCTTAAGCGGTGGTAGTGGTAATGATACCCTTAAAGGCTTTGAAGAAAATGATCTTCTTGACGGTGGTAGTGGGGATGATCTCTTGAAGGGGGGAGACGGTAATGATAACATCAAGGGTGGTAGTGGTAATGATACCCTAGTGAGTGGTATTGGTAATGATACTTTAACAGGAAATAGTGGAAATGACTATTTTCGTTTTAACTCTCCTACGGATGGTATTGACAGAATTATGGATTTTAACGTGATTGATGACACTATCTATTTAGTGAGTTCGGGTTTCAATTTAACGACAGGGGTATTGGCATCTAATCAGTTTGTCATCGGTGCCAGTGCTACTACGGTGAATCATCGTTTAGTGTTCGATCGAAATACAGGTAATTTGTTCTTTGACAATGATGGTGTTGGTAGTAATGCACAAACCCAGATTGCAACTGTCACGCCTCGATTATCTTTGACGAATCAAGATTTTATCATTATTTAACATCAACCTTGATTTATCGGAGATTTGTTTTCAGCAGTAATAACTTCGTTTGTTTGGTGAGTTCCCTTACGGCAGATATGTTACTAATGTGGCTCGACTTTAGAACGCAATGTGAGATTTTCACCTTATTTTTAGGCTATATATGAAACTTTACTTATGTTTAATTTTTAGTTCTATTTTTTCCTTGATTTCTTTTCCGATAACCGCTCAAGAATCTGTTAAACTTGATGAAAAAATTTGTGAAAGTAATCTTAATCAGAAAATAGAATCGATCGTAAATGAACCTTCAAGACAACAAGAAACTTGGGGTATTTTGATTGAGAATCTTAATAATAATCAAGTTTTATATCAGTTAAATAAAAGTAAATTTTTTGTTCCTGCTTCTAATCTTAAGTTATTAACTACTGCTGGTGCTTTACTTAAATTTGGTGCAGATTTTAGGATCAAAACTCCTGTTTATATTAAAAATATTTCTATAAATGATACTATTCGATCGAACTCTTTAGATAGTTTAATTATTGAGGGCAAAGGTGATCCTACATTTTCTAAAAAACAATTAGAAATAATTGCTCAAAAACTCCAACAAAAAGGAGTAAAACAAATCAACTCTTTAGTGTTAATTGATGGTTATTTATCATCACCAAGTACTAATTATACATGGGAATTTGAGGATATTTATTTTTATTTTGCAGTGCCTATTAACAGTTTAATTTTAGAGAATAATACTGTTAGTTTAACCTTAAATCCTACTAATATTAATGAGAAATCTTCTTTAAAATGGTCTGATGAATTAGCGGGCAAACAATGGTCGATCGAAAATAGTGTTTATACCAGAGATTCAGATATAGAAAATAATATCAATATTTTTCCTATTTTTGCTCGATCGAGCTTAGAAATAATTGGAGATTTATCAATAAATGAAGAATCAAATACTTGGCAATTATCAATTCCAAATCCTGCTAAATATTTTGAAGAATCTCTTATTCAAGTTTTAAATAATTATGATATTGAAGTAAAAAATAGTCAAATTATTGATCGCAATAATAACTTAGATCAAAATCGACAACTTTTTCTGGAAATCAACTCTCCGACTTTAGCTGAATTAATTAAAGTAACTAACCAAGAAAGCAATAATTTATACGCAGAAATTTTATTAAAATATTTGCTTAAAGATGAACTAACAGAATGGGAATCTTTAAATAAAATGATGAATGATTTAGGAGTATCAGAAAGAGATTATAAACTCAAAGATGGTTCAGGTTTATCCCGTCATAATTTAATTACTCCCTCTGCTTTAGTTACTATTTTAAAAGGAATAAATAATAGTAAATATCAAAATATTTTTGCAAATTCCCTTAGCATCGCTGGAGTTAATGGCACATTGGAAAATCGATTTAAAGACAGTAATATAACCAATAATTTATATGGTAAAACAGGTACATTAACAGGTTCAGCTTCTTTATCTGGATACCTAAAAAATGATAATTATGAGGATTTAGTCTTTTCTATCATTGTTAATAATTCTACCGCTAGTTCTGCTGTTTTAAGAAGCTCGATCGATCAAATTATTCTATTATTAGGACAACTTAAAAAATGCTAATAACAGTATTTAATCATTATTTGTAAAACGACATTATCTTTGAATCTAATATAATGTAAAGATGTTTTATGATTAAATTTTCTCTTTTTCAACCGTCAAATTATTAATTATGTCAAGCCCAGAAGTATTATTAGGAAAATCCTTACCAGAATTAACGGAGTGGATTACACAACAAGGACAACCAGCTTACCGAGGAAAACAACTTTATCAGTGGTTATACGAAAAGGGTGCAACTTCTTTAGCTGATATTACTGTTTTCCCTCAAAAATGGCGACAAAATCAAGAAAATACTATTATTGGTCGATCGAGCATCTATCATTATAGTACAGCACCCGATCGAACTCGTAAATATTTACTAAAATTAGCCGATGGTTTAATTATCGAAGCCGTTGGTATTCCTACCCATAAAAGATTAACGGTTTGTGTATCTTCTCAAGTGGGTTGCATTATGGGGTGTGATTTTTGTGCCACTGGTAAAGGTGGTTTTACTCGTAATCTTAAAACCCATGAGATTATCGATCAAATTTTGACAGTACAAAATGATTTTGGGGAAAGAGTTTCTAATGTGGTATTTATGGGAATGGGTGAGCCTTTATTGAATTTACCTGAAGTTATTCCTGCCATAAAATCCATTAATGAAGATATTGGTATTGGACAACGATCGATTACAATATCTACCGTAGGATTACCGCAAAAAATCTTAGAATTAGCACATCATCAACTACAAATTACCTTTGCTGTCAGTCTTCATGCTTCCAATCAACACATAAGAGAAAAACTGATTCCTAGCGCCAATCATTATCCCTTATCCCAACTCTTAGCAGAATGTCGGGAATATGTGAAAATAACAGGAAGAAGAGTGACATTTGAATATATTTTATTAGCAGGAGTTAACGATTTACCTCAACACGCTAAAGAGTTAGTACAACATTTGCGAGGATTTCAAACCCATGTTAATCTTATTCCCTATAACCCTATTTCCGAAGTGGATTATCAACGCCCTTCTCAAGAAAGAGTTAATGATTTTTTAAACCGATTAAAACAAGAAAATATTGCGGTTAGTGTTCGTTATTCTCGTGGTTTAGAAGCGGATGCGGCTTGTGGACAACTACGGGCAACCGTCGATCGTTAGGGTATAATATGTGAAAATAGAGCAGTTGTTGTTACAGGGTATTATAAGGGAAATTTAGTTGGTTTTCCTACTTCTCTAGGATATTTTTTAGAAGTAAGTTTTACTTTTTCAATATAAATGCAGTGGCGATGATGATTTTGAATCGGAGTATTTTGATTCGTGATTTTAACTACTTTTCCTCCTAGTTTATGAGTTATTTCATCAATTTTTATTTTTTCTTCTTCTGTTAAATTTCCTCGATATAAAATAGTTATTCCTCCAATTTTTAATAAAGGTAAACTATATTCTAAACATACTGAAATTTCTGCTACTGCTCTAATTAAAGCAAAATCATATTGTTTTCTATAATTTTGATCTTGTCCTATAACTTCTGCTCGATCGACTAATGTGTCAATATTAGTTAAGTTAAGTTTTTTAGCTACTTCTTTAATAAAGTTAATTTTTTTTGCTACAGAGTCCATTAAAGTTAATTTAGCATCAGGAAATACGATCGAAATAGGTAATCCGGGAAAACCTCCTCCTGTGCCAATATCAATTATTTTTTTATCCTTCAAATCGTATTCTAAAATGGGTGCTAAAGAATCCCATAAATTTTTTTCCCAAAATTCTTCTGGAGTTGTAATTCTTGTTAAATTTAAGTATTTATTAGCTTCTAATATTTCGTTATATAATTCCTGCCATAATTTTAAGTTTTCTGCTGATGGTGTCCAATTAGTTGTTTTTTTCCACAATTGTTCATAGGTTGGTAAAATGTTTTCTGTTATCATTTATTAGTTTTAAGCCTTAGATTTTAAATCAAAATTTGTATTTTCTCTCGCAAAGACGCAAAGACGCAAAAAGATAATTATTTTTATAACGATTCTAGCAAGGCTTTGGCTTTGAGTATTATTTCCTCAAATTCTTTATCTTTTTCAGACAAAATAGTTATTGCACCCCCAACTCCGATGGAAGTCTGATGAGGAGTTATAATAGCTGTTCGGATAACAATATTTAAGTCCATCGTACCATTAAGGGCTAAAAATCCAATACTCCCTGAATAAATGCCCCTTGCCTCCGTTTCTAACTCGTCTATAATCTCTAATGTCCTCTTTTTTGGCGCCCCTGTCATTGAACCACCGGGGAAACAAGCCTTAATACAATCTACTGGTTTTATACCTTTCCTAATTTTTCCCTTCACTGTTGACACCATTTGATGTACTGTGCTATAACTTTCGATCGACATTAATTTTGGAACTGTTATTGTACCCGTTTCGCAAACTCTGCCTAAATCATTACGCAATAAATCCACAATCATCAAATTTTCAGCTTTCTCTTTTTCGCTAATTTGTAAGTTGTTTTTAAATTGTATATCTTCTTCTTTATTTCTACCTCTTTTTACAGTACCTTTAATCGGTTTTGATTCTAAAATACCATCTTTTCCTAATAACAAAAATCTCTCAGGAGAAGAACAAACTACTGTCATTTTATCCCATTGGAAAAAAGCACTATAAGGTACTGGATTTTTTTTTCTTAACTGTAAATAATAATTTAATGGCTCTTTTATAGTAGATAAATGCAGATGATTTGTTAAACAAATTTCATAACTTTCTCCTTCTTTTATTTTTTCTAAACAAGTTTCAATATTCTCTAAATATTTTTTCTCATCTCTACTTAATTGATAATTATTTTGATTAATTTTTTTATAACTAATTTTTTTATTTGTCAATAAATTAAGTTGCTTTTCTATATCTTTAAACCAATTATTAGCATTAGTTTCTTGATTAATTTTATCAAAAAATATTAGGTAAATTTCCTGATCAATATGGTCAAAAATAATGGCTCGATCGACAAAAATAAATTGTGCATCAGGAAAACAAGATTTATGTTTATTTTGATGACCGCACAACGCCTTTAATTCATAAGCTAAATAGCCAACTAAACCAGCATTAAAATTAAAAGGTAAATCTTTATTTTCATAAATATATTTATCTAATATATTCTGTAAAAACGGAAAAATATCGCCGTTTAAAATTTCAATTTTGTTTTTTTTCTTAACTTTAATTTCTTGTCTATTAACATCATATTCTATTAAAAAACTATTGTTTCCTTCACCATCTCCCATATAAGAAAATCTTGACAAACCTTCCTCAATCATACTGCTATCTAACCAAAAACTATGACTAGATTTACTATAAATTTCCTTAAAAACTTGAGCAGAATCTAAAAATATATCTAACTTTTTACTGTAAACTTTATACTCTTTATTTTGCTTAATATTTGTTTTATTTTCTTGATAATTATGTTTTTTTACATTATTAGAATTAGTTAAAAAGCTCGATCTAGTTTTAATAATTTGTGATTGAGAAAAATTTTTATAATAATTTTTAGTCAAGTTTTGAAAATTAATAAATAATTCTTTTCCATATTCAGAACAAATAGATTCAGGATGAAATTGAACACCCCAAAAAGGCTTAAATTTATGTTTAATTCCCATAATTAAATTATCTTCCGTTTTTGCGATAATTTCTAAATCTGAAGAGAGAGGATAATCAATAATTAAAGAGTGATAACGTACAACTTTAAAAGGAGAAGGAATATTAAAAAAAAGACTGTTTTGTTCATGATAAATCTGACTAATTCTACCGTGAAAAGGTTCGATCGATTTCTTAACTTTTGCACCATAAAAATAACCTAAACCTTGATGTCCTAAACAGATACCTAAAACGGGAATATTTGAATTTAATAAAACCTCTCTACATATCCCAAAATCTTCTCTATTTTTTGGATTACCAGGACCAGGAGAAATGATAATATTATCAAAATCAAAGTTTTGTATCTCTTGCCAAGATAACTCATTATTTTTAATAACAATAGGTTTTATATCATTTACTTCCGCTAATAACTGATAAATATTATAGGTAAAAGAATCATAATTATCTATAATTAAACTTTTCATAAAATTTGCACAGTGGGAAGTATTTAATTTTTTCAACAACAAAAATATTTCTATCTACTTTAAACACTAAATAGGAAACATAAAATAAATAATAATTAACTTTTATTATCTTTAATGATTTCAAATATCATTAAGTAATTATTGAAAAAGATTTAAAAAACTTCTTTCTCTCTACCAATCCACCACTCTCCCAAATTCATAGCATCTTGGTGAATATCTGCCAATTGAATCAAATATTCTTCAGGAGACAGAAAAGGTTTATTTTCCTGTAACTTTTTCAATCGTAATTGCACCAATAACCAAGGTTTAGAAATCCCGTTAGTATTTTCGATATATTTAGCTAAATCTTCGCTATTCATATTCAATAATTAATATTATTATTTTTGATTAAAATTTATAATTGATACTCATGATAAATGTATAGAACCTATTTAATATCTTCCTTAGAATCATTATTCAGTCAATATTGTAGCAAAATATTGAAATTGACGGCAAGATTTATTTCATAAGGGTTATACAATAGATCTCAAATGGGTTCTATATTAGAACAATATCTTAACATTTATTTTGATCATAAAGAATTTGAGTAAGAATTAAAGCATCATTATCAAAAAATCCATTCCAACAATAGCCATTTTTTTTATCTGTCAGTCTTTCGTAAATATTTTCTTGTATTTGGGAAGATAAAGAACCAAATATATCTGTTAAATAAGTTTTTATATTATCTTTATTTTGATGATCCCACAGATATACTAATATATCATTAAATGCTTTTTTAAATGCCATAATACTATTAAATTTTTCAGAAAATATCAAAGCATTAATAGTTGCAACCTGTCCTGCATATTTTCTATTTTCACTTAAATTAGAAATAATTTTACAACCTTTTTCTTGTGCCATATAAGTAAAGGGAACTCCTAATAAAGTAGCATCAAATTCTTTATTCAATAACTTTTCATAACGTAAATCTGTAGCTCCTGCAAATACAATATCTATATCATTAATATTTATTTCATTTTCTTCAAGAATTTTAAACAGAAAACTTGCATAACCAGTAGAAGTATCAATAGCAATTTTTGTTCCCTTCAAATCAGAAAAGGAATTGATATTTTTATGAGAAGTTACAAGGCTTAAAAAACCATCATGAATAGGTATTAAAACTAAAGGAGATTGTAAATTTTGCGAAGACATTTTCGCTTGATCTTTACAAAATAAATAATCATCATAGGACATTAATATAATATCATAATTAGAAGTATTTGTAAGTAACATATCGTGGGTTTGATCTGCATTTTTAGTAAATTTGATCGAAACTTCTAGGGAATATCTTTTGAAAATATCTTGTTTTTTACCTATTTGAAGTAAAAATGCACCACTATCTCGAAAACATAAAATATTTAGTCGATTTATCACTTGATTAGATATTGCTATTGTTAGTTAGGAATTTTAATTATAAGGGAACAAATAATTAATAGATTAAGTCTTTAAATATCGAACCTGTTTGATTATAATTTTATTTGAATAGTGAGGATTTTGGTGAAAATATTGAGACTTAAAAATGATTATTCTCAATGTTTTGATACTTTATGTACTATTATTAAATGGTTCATACCTATCTAAAACTACTATATTTAATTTTTTTCGCTAAAACATTTTTACTTTAATTATTATTATGCTGGAATTACTACCTCTTTTTTTACCTATTAATCCTTCTATAATCTATAGTCAAAACCCTCAAAATAGTGAAATCGTCACTGAAAATCAGACAGTGCGCCCTCTATCGGGACAATTAAATAAAATATCAGTATTTAATAGTAATAGTCCAGAATTAGTTTTAGGTGAAGGAATTTTACTCTCTACTTTTCCTCAAGACAACAAAACTGATGCAACAGCCCATTTAAACTTTCCCTTTGAGGGTAGATTCGATATTTTTGCTCATCATGTATCCAAACCACCCACAGAAGATGATCAAAGAACTTTGTACTTAGGTATTATTGTTCATAATCCTAGTCAAGAAAGTATCTCGATCGACATTTTAGAGGGAGCAAGTTACTTAAGTCAACCTGATGCACCTTTTATTACCCTTCCGTCACAAGTAGAAGGAAGTAATATTTATGCAGGGCCGGGTAGTAGAGTTATGGGAGAAATTTTACAAGGCAAACGTCAAGAAATCTTCCCCCCCAATGTCATTATTCCAGCAGGAGAAAGTCGGATGTTATTAAATGCACCCATTCCTATCCATAGTTTAACACCACCTATAAACGGTCGATCGACTTATCTGAGACTATATAGTAGTGGAAAAGTCTATGTGGCAAGTCTGGCAATGTATCAAGACGAAGATAACAAGCCTCCTAGTCTATCTCAATGGCAAAATCTTTTACAAAATGCTTCTTTATCCACCCCTAGAGATAAAACTCCGACACCTCCAGAAGCACAAGGACAAAGAATTTATGGTAGAGTAGCTGGTGTATCTCAAGGTAATATGTGGAAAACAGATTTAACCGATTCCCCTTCAACTCAATTATTGACGATTCCTAACTCTGGAGAGGCTTTTTCCTATGGTTTAAGTACCCTTATCGGTGGTACATTAGGAACAAATCAAATTCAGACTGCTCCTCTTTTAGTAAGATACCCTGACACAGCTTATAGTGCTCACGGTAATTATGGCTTACAGTATAGTTTAACTTTACCTTTGTTTAATCCTAGTAACGAAACCAAAACCGTTAATATTGCCATTTCTACCCCTGTTAAACAAGATACTCCGGGAGTTAATTTTTTAAATCATCTACCTACTCAGACATTTTTTCGAGGTTTAGTACAGGTAAAATATAATGATGATAATAATATACCTCGCTTACAATATTTTCATTTAGTGCAAAAAAGAGGAGAAAAAGGGGAAAATTTAGTTACTTTAACAATGCCACCACAAACTCAAAAATTAGTATCCGTTGATTTTCTTTATCCTCCTGATGCGACTCCTCCCCAAATTTTGACGGTATCAACAGATGGAAATTAAAGAGGAAGAAAAGCAATTCTATTTATCCATTCTTCATTAGTAAGAATTTCTTAAATTAAAATATAGCGTTTTTCATGGTTACGGGGTACAAAAATAAAATTAAAGTTTCGCTGATTAAAAGATTTAAGCGTACCTCATAAGGGTAAAAATTGCTATATTTAGTTACTTTAATAAAAATTATTTAGTACCGTTGATTAACCCTCGTCTATTTTTATCATTAACAGATGTTTCCATAAATTTGACAAGATGATTTATGTGTTCGTTGTCGCACAAATATTCTAATTCTTTCAATGCTTGATTAATTGTTAAGCCTGATCGATAAAGGATTTTGTAGGCTTTTTTCATCAAAGAAATTTCTTGGATTTCAAAATTATTACGTTTTAATGCTACAAGATTTAACGATCGTACATGGGAGGGGTTGCCTTCGACTAACATATAAGGTGGTACATCTCGATCGATCCTACTCATACCGCCTAACATTGCCATTCTACCAACTTTTACGAATTGGTGAATACCTAACATACCACCGATGACTGCTTTTGATTCTACTTCCACATGACCTGCTAAGGCAACAGAATTGGCAATAACAATACGATCGCCTAAAATACAATTATGGGCAACATGAACATAAGCCATCAAAAGATTATCATTGCCGATGACAGTTTCTTCTCCTTCTCCCGTCGCACGATTAACGGTAACATATTCTCGGATGGTATTGCGATCGCCAATTTTAACAAAACTTTTCGCACCTTTATATTTTAGATCTTGAGGCGATAAACCTAAAGCCGCACCGGGAAAAATTTGATTATCGCAACCAATTTCAATAGCTCCAGAAATAACAACATTTGCACCGACAACTGTATTAGCACCAATTTTTACATCAGCACCAATTACCACATTAGGCCCAATTTCCACAGTAGGATCTAATTCAGCGTTAGGATCAATAATAGCAGTAGGATGTATCACAGTTCGTAAAATAAATTAATGGTATATTTGATGAAATTAGTAATCGAGAATGGACAAAAAAAATCAAGGGATTTTTAAATATACAATTTATCTCATTCAGGTATTAAAAATTAATCGATAAGAGAAAATAGCATTTCTGCTTCTACAACTAATTGTCCATCAACTAACCCTTGACCTTGCATTTTAGCAATACGATTACGTTTAAAAGACAGTAACTCTACTGTAATAATTAATTGATCTCCAGGAATAACAGGGCGACGAAACCTCGCTTTATCAACTCCTGCATAGGCAAAAAACTTACCTTTCATACCGGGTAAAAGAGTTAAAATCACTCCTCCCACTTGTGCCATCGCCTCTAATTGCAATACCCCCGGCATTAAAGGTTTTCCCGGAATATGCCCGGGGAAAAAAGGTTCATTGATGGTGACATTTTTAATACCTGTAGCTTTTTTTCCTTCTGTAT
This sequence comes from Geminocystis sp. NIES-3709, assembly GCF_001548115.1. Taxonomy (GTDB): domain Bacteria; phylum Cyanobacteriota; class Cyanobacteriia; order Cyanobacteriales; family Cyanobacteriaceae; genus Geminocystis. Next base: position 2,727,326 of record NZ_AP014821.1, read on the forward strand.
AGTCTATAATTCGATCGACTAAAGCAAAAGGATAACGATGGGGTAATAATTCTTGAATTTCCGTGACAGAAAAGGTTATCGGAGTATTTTTCGTTAAATCTTGTTCTTTTTCTGCTATTTGTTCCATTGATGATATTTCCTGAAGACACTTGTCAACGAGCCTTAATTAGAATATCACGAAGAAGTAAAATAATTAACTGTTAAATTTCTCAAAAACTTTTCTTCAGTATCTATATTATGGGAAAAGTATCTGTTAATAATATAATTTGCCTGACTATTTCTGCTATTTTTATACTTGCCCCAGAATTCCCTCTAACAGCTTGTAAATTTTTTTGCATCATAACTAACTTTTCTCTATTTTCTAACAAATCTAATACTAAATTTCCTACTTCTTCTACTGTTAAATAACCGATTAATTCAGGGACAATTTCTTTTTTTGCCCAAATATTTGGCCAAGCATATAATTTTTTATTTTTTATAGCAAATCTTACCACGATCGAGTTTATTAACTTAGCAAAATAATTTCCTATAATGGGTAAATTAGCTAAAATTCCGGGTAAGCCATCCCATGATTTCATTGCCTCTAATTGATATAAAGGAATTAATACTATCATCGGAATTGCTAACGCTCCTAATTGAGCAGTATTTGCCCCTACTGTTGTTAAACAAAGATTACAATTCATTAATTCTTCATAAGCAGGAAATTTAGTAATTAATTTAATTTTTAAACCTTGGGATGTTTGTAAATAAAGTTGTTGTTCTTCTTCAATTAATTCTACTGTTATATTCCCTAGTTTTTCGATTAAAGAATTATTTTTTATATTACCATAACTAGCTAAATTTTCTGGAGAAATTGTCGGAGCAAGAGGAATAATAAAGTCAATATTGCTATTTTTGTTATTAATATATTGTGCGATCGAGCTTAAAAAAGGAATACCTTGAGTTAATTTACTAGCCTTAGAACCGGGTAATAATCCAATTTTTATACTATTTTGAATAGTCTTATTTTCTTCTTCTTTTAAAATACTTATATCTGCCATTAAATCTCCCACAATAGTGCATTTTTGATGAAATTTATCAGGTATTTTCTCAATAACAGCGTCATTCATAACGGCAAAATAATCAATATATCGATACCAACGAGCATCCCATTCAGCATAAATTAAACTTTGAAAACCCAGTCTTTTTGCAATAACTAAAGTAAAAAATTGATCCCCACCTAAAAAGATAACTAAACCCCTCGAATACCAATCCCAATTATTCGCTGTTTTTCCCCATAATAAAAAGCTAAAAAAATTATTTGCTGACTGAATACGATCGATTTCTTGCCACTTACTAGCAATGTTAACCTCATTACCCGTAGCGTGAGGACAAGGTGATAAAATTAAAGAGATGCGAATCTGATCATTAATATTCCCTAATTTTGCTCTAATTTGCTTAATAACAGGTAAAACCCATGTGGTTATTTCTCCTGGGCCGTTAGATAATATTACTATGTCAAAATTACTCATTAGTTAATATAATAGCAATCAATTTTCCTGTTAATTATACCGTTTTAATTTAACCTGCTACCTAACACCTAAAATCTAACATCTAACACTTTTTTTATAATAATTCTGATGAATATTAATACTCCGGATTGGGTTAAAGACGCTATTTTTTATCAAATATTTCCCGATCGATTTGCTAAAGGAAATCCCCCTTACCCTTATAATAACTATTGGCAATCCTCCAACCTCGAATCATGGGAAACTATACCAACTCCACAAAAATATAAAGGTGGCAACTTTTGGGGAATTATCGAAAAACTAGATTATCTTCAAGATTTAGGCATCAACGCCATTTATTTTACTCCTATTTTTCAATCTACCTGTAACCATCGTTATCATACCCATGATTACTACCAAATTGATCCTCTTTTAGGGGGGAATCATAGCTTTAAGGAATTTTTGAAACAAGCCCATCAAAGAGATATTAAAGTAGTCTTAGACGGGGTTTTTAATCATGTGGGGCGAGGATTCTTCTTTTTTAATGATATTCTTGAAAATGGCCCTAATTCTCCTTGGTTAGATTGGTTTAACATTAAAGGATGGCCTTTATCTGCTTATGATGGCTTTTTTCCTGCTAATTATGAGAGTTGGATTGATAACCGTGCTTTACCCCAATTTAATCATCGTAATCCACAGGTGAGAGAATATATCATGCAAGTGGCAGAATATTGGCTTCATCAAGGTATTGACGGATGGCGGTTAGATGTGCCAAATGAAGTGAAAGAGGAAGGTTTTTGGCAGGAATTTCGTACACGGGTTAAAGCCATTAATCCTAATGCTTATATTGTCGGAGAAATTTGGACGGATGCTCGTCAATGGTTAGACGGTAGTCAATTTGACGGAGTAATGAATTATCTTTTTACGGGTGCAACGATGGCTTTTTGTGGTGGCGATCGTATTTTAAAAGAGTATGTAGAAAAACCCCCTTATGATCCTTATCCGGCTATTAATGCTCAACAATATCAGAAAAAAATAGAATATTTATTAAGTCTTTATGATTGGGAAATTACCTTAACTCAACTTAACTTATTAGCAAGTCATGATACTGCAAGATTATTAACGATCGCTGGAAATGACATTAAAACTGTAGAATTATGTACACTACTACTATTTACGTTTCCGGGTGCCCCTAGTATTTATTATGGAGATGAATTAGGCTTACAAGGAGGTTTAGATCCAGATTCACGACGTAGTTTTCCTGAGTTTCAAGAAGGGAATCAACATTTGTGGAATTACCACAAAAAACTAATTAAATTAAGACATCAATATCCCGCTTTAAGAAGAGGTAAATATCAAGTATTAAAAGCACAAGAAAATATTTATATTTTTAGTCGTGAATTAGATAAAGAAAAGATAATAATAGCAATTAATATAGGTAATAAATCACAAGAAATTACTTTAGAGTTAGAAGAAAATGTTAATAAAATTATCTGGGGAGAAGGCTCATTTTTGATCGATAAAATACCAGAACATTATATCCTATCTTTAAGGTTAAAACCTCGTGATAGCTTAATTTTACTAAACTGAACAATTGATAATTATTCTTATTGTTAGGAAAATATCCACTTAAAAATTTTAAAAATCTTATTTAAAGTCAGCTTAGTAAATGGAAGGTTTTTTCAACTGAGATTAAACTATATTACAAAGTCAAAAAATAAGGAATATTATCGTTTTTGTATTAATTGTCAATTGTCAACTATCAATTGTCCATTACTTGCTAGGCATTAGAGGCAAAAAAGGCGATCGCAATTACTCCCCCTACTAGAATAAACCCAAGAATGCCCAAAATAAGATAATTTCTTTGTTCTTTTTTGGTTGGTGGTTCAGCTTGATAAACTTTTGGTTCATTGGCGAAATTATTGATTCTCCCACCGTCTTCAGTGGTATATGGCATATTATTAACCTCTTATAATTAAATTTAACGGATAGTCAACCATCCATGTTAAATTTTACACTGTTTTTGTAATTATTCTTAACTTATCTTAAAATTTTAAAAAGTAACTTAAATTAATACAAAATTTTAAACGGCTCTCAATTGGCGAGTGCTATTACCAGTTATTGCTTTCTAGCTTCTATTACTTTAATAAATTCAGAATGACTAATTTTAAAAGAATCATCAATTTTTTCTACGGTAAAGTTTCTTTCTTCTTTCTGAGTTGAACCATCGGGATAATAATAAGTGTTATTCCCTAATAAAGTTATCGATTTTTCATCTTCTTTAATAATTTGTAAGTTTTCTACGGTTATTTGACTAAATTGATTAAAAAATTTGGGATCTAAGTTATCAGGATTAGCAAATATAGTTCTAGCTTGGTCATACTGTTTTTGAGATACTAAATTATATAATTGTTGTATTGTTGCGATCGCATCATTACCGTTAATAGGTGGCGTTTCATCAAGAATCACATTGTCTTCGGGATTAGATTCAGGGTTAGATTCACTAATAGATTCGGGATTAGATTCAGGATTAGGAGTATCAGTTACAGGTTGAGTTTCTGAGTTATTTTGAGCTTTTTCTTCTGCCTGTCTTCTCAATTCCTCTGCCATAATTCTTTCAGATTCAGCTCTTTTTCTTAATCTTTCCGCTTCTAAACGTTTACTCGCTTCTTCTTCAAGTTTCTGCTTCTGCTGGGCTAATCTAGCTTCTGTTTCTACCTTTAATTTTTCGATATTAGCTAATTCGGCTTGGGTTTGTTTAACATATTGTAGAAAAATAAATCCCCCAGATAAAGTAACTCCCGCTATCATGGCACTTAAAATTAAGGGTAGCCAACTATTTTTATTTTCTTCAATATTGCTATTTTCTTGAATAGGTTTTGATACTCGTCCAGAAGTATTACGAGATGGTGATTTTTGTCGTTTACTAACGGAAGTTTCTTGAGAATTATAATTTCTTGATGATACTGGGTTGGGAGTATAAACTGGTTTAGGTGTTGAGGATAACTGAGGTTTTTGATAAATTTGATCCTTTGTTACGGCTACTGTAGGAGATTCTCTCCCTGTGAAAGGCAAAGCAACAGGAATATTTTTACCTTGAGGAATGACAGCAACAGTTTTAATTTCACTTAAATATAAGTCTTGATACATCTGTTCTGCGGTAGTGTAACGTTGACTTAAGTCAATTTTCGTTGCTTTTTCTAGTACTCTTTGCAATAATGGATCTAAGTTAGCCACATGATCAGCCCATTCTAGTTGACCATTTAATGAATTACTTGAAAATTCGATCGGGTATTTACCTGTTAAACTGTAAATCATGGTCAATCCTAGAGCAAACAAGTCACTACTATAGATAGTACGTCCTGTACTTTGTTCTGGTGGCATAAAGCCTCTTGTACCAACGATTACAGAGCTTACCATTGATCCTGAACCTAGGGCAACAGTCCCCATTGTTTCTTTAACCGCACCAAAGTCGATTAAGACAGGCTTATTGTCTCGACTACGGACTATAATATTTTCAGGTTTAATATCTCGGTGAATGATTTTTTTGCTGTGAATGTATTGAAGGGTTTTAAGCAAAGAGGATAAAATATCGTGACATTGAGAAGAATCAACAATACCTAACTGTGCTAAACTTTTACCTTCCACATATTCTTGCACAAGGTAAAATCTATCGTTATCCACAAAATAAGCGTATAAAGTAGGGATTTCTGTGCAATGTTGCCCTAAATCTTCTAATACTTGGGCTTCTTTTCGGAATAAATCTTCAATGACTTCTGCTGATACCCGATGGTTAGAATTAATCGGTTTAAGACGCTTAATAACAATTAACCGTTGAGAAGGCATATGAGTATCTCTAGCTAAAAAAGTCTCCCCAAAACCTCCTTGAGCTAAAGTATTAACAATTTGATAACGTCCAGCAATTAAAGATTCCATTTGAGCAAATGTGCGATTATCGATCGACAATTAATAATAAATTTATTTATTGATCATCTATCTTAACGATTAACGGCTAAGTGTCAACTGGAAATGATATAAATTTGATGTATAAAACAAATTAAGATAAAGTTTATTTCTAGTAGTTACTTTTTTATATTTTTCACATTATAACCATCATAAATTATTGATAAACTTTCAAATAGTAAATTTTGTTATATTTTTACTAGGATTAGCTATTAAGTAATGATCTAAGTTTTATAAAAACTAACATTGTTAATTATTAATTATTTTCTCTTATTAAAAAAGAAGATAATGTTTGGCTTCTTCCGAGACAGCGAGAGATTTATCTTCAGATAATATCATTAAAATTTCTCGTACTTTTTCCCCTCCAAATCTGCCTAATGCCTGTGCTAAACGGTGGCGAATTTGCCAATCATCATTATTCACAAAAGGAATTAATAAATCGATCGCGCGATCGTCTCCCAATTCCCCTAATGCACTGATAGAAGCAGTTTGAAGGAGTTCGTTGTCAGAGTGTAAAGCATCTTTTAATAAATCAAATCCATCACGGTGTCCCAACTCACCCAAAGCGGCTACAATACTAAATTGAATTAGCCAATCTTCAGTCTCATAATATACTTTTTTTAAGTCTGGAAAGGCTTTTGTAATTTTTAATCCTGCGATCGCATCGGCGGCAGCGGCTCGAACATCCGATTCTGAATCGTTATATAATCGGTCTAAGAGAATTTCTAAGGATTGTTCAAGGTTAACATCTCCAAGAGTGTCTAGCTGAGAAATGGCTGCATAACGAATTCTCACATTAGCATCATTCACGATCGACATTAGTAATTCATAGGCTTTTTCTTTGTCTAGTTGTCTTAATTCATTGATACCTCGAATACGATCGCCAAAATTATCGGAATTTATTAATGTACTTACTGATTCTGGTGTAATACTCATATTTAATTAATAGGGAATAGTTAATAATGATTAAAATTAATATTTTTCTGTGTCAATGGTTAAACAGTTTAATCCATAGCCATTGCTCGAATAATATCTCCTTGAGTAATAATGCCAATTACTCTACCTTCATCATTAACTACTGGAAGGCGACGCACTGGTTTATCATGAAGCAACTGAGCCGCTTTTTTTACAGGTTGATTACTTTCGATCGTAATTACCTTATCATTCATAACCTCACCGACAGTTTGCCCTAATGCTTTATGAATTTCTTTTTCGTAACGTCCGGGATTTTCTAAATAGATGATACTATCTAAAATCATGATATACGGAGGAGGCTCAACTCCTGTTTCTTGCCACATTAAATCACTCTCGGAAATTACTCCCACTAATTCCCCATCATCATCAATCACCGGTAATCCACTTATTTTATTTTCCGCTAAAATGGCGATCGCTTCTTTTAAAGGAGTTTGAGGTGTAACGGTAATAGGACTAGGTGTCATCACCTCAGCAACAGTTTTATTCATAATTTTATTAATTCTAATTTCTTAACACTGGTAATTGTATCAAAATGCACTGTCTGAATTTTTTATTTGTTTCAATTATTTATACTCAGTAAGAAAATATACTTACCCACGTCATAATTTAATGAGGAATGGGTAATGGGTAATTTAGTTTAGTTGCTAAGAGAAACTTTTGCTATTGGTTTCCTTAAAATTTATTCCAAGGTGAGTTATTGGTTAATCCTTAACGGCTAACGGCTAACTGCTAATAGCTAACTCCTAACAGTTTCGTATCTTATACAACTTTTGTTCTTACCTGAATCAATTACTTTCATTACTGGGTAACGGAGCAAATTAATTGTATATTTAATGAACAGCACTCTTACATTAAGAAATAGGTTGAATCAAATTTTAAACAACTGAAATCACAATATACAATTTATCCAAAAGAGTACTTATTTTTAATTAATATTATAATTCGATCGTAGAGGTATAAAAATGACACAACCAGCCTGTGAATATCAACCCGGATTAGAGGGAATTCCCGTTGCTCAATCGAGTATCAGTTTTGTCGATGGAAAAAACGGCATTTTAGAATATAGGGGCATTAATATTGAAGAATTAGCCCAAAAAAGTACCTTTCTCGAAACTGCTTATTTATTAATTTGGGGTAAATTGCCCACTAAAGAAGAATTAGCAACTTTTCAAGATGACATTACCCGTCACCGTCGAATTAAATACCATATTCGGGATATGATGAAGTGTTTTCCAGAAAGTGGACATCCGATGGATGCCTTACAAACTTCTGCCGCCGCTTTAGGATTGTTTTATTCCCGTCGTGCCTTAGCCAAAGAAGAATATATTAGAGATGCTGTCATTAGATTATTAGCTAAAATTCCGACGATGGTTGCGGCATTTGCTCAAATGCGTAACGGAAATGATCCCATTAAACCCAGTGATCAGTTAAATTATTCTGCTAACTTTCTCTATATGTTAACAGAAAAAGAACCTGAACCCTTAGAAGCCCGAATTTTCGATGTCTGCTTGATGCTTCATGCCGAACATACCATGAATGCTTCCACTTTTTCCGCAATGGTGACGGCTTCCACTTTAACAGATCCTTATGCAGTAGTAGCTTCCGCCGTCGGAACATTAGCTGGACCTTTACATGGTGGTGCTAATGAAGAAGTTTTATCAATGTTAGAAGACATTGGCAGTGTCGAAAAAGTTCGTCCTTACATAGAGGATTGCATCAAAAATAAAAAGAAAATTATGGGTTTTGGTCATCGGGTTTATAAAGTAAAAGATCCCCGTGCTAAAATCTTACAACAGTTAGCTGAACGTTTGTTTGAATTAACAGGTTATGACGAGTATTATGAGATTGCCTTAGAAGTTGAAAAAGTCGTAGCTGAGAATTTAGGACATAAAGGTATTTATGCTAATGTAGATTTTTACTCTGGTTTGGTTTATCGCAAATTAGGTATTAAATCGGATTTATTTACGCCCATGTTTGCGATTTCTAGGGTTGCCGGTTGGTTAGCACACTGGAAAGAACAATTAGTGGTTAATAGAATTTTCCGTCCTACTCAAGTATATATCGGAGATCATGATCAAGTATATATTCCGATCGAACAGAGATCATAAAAATCAATTCTTGTCACTTTTCCCTCTCGTTACCGAGAATTTATGATAGAGGTGCAAGATCTAAATAATATATAGATGACTTAAATAAAACGAGAGTTTAAAATTCTCGTAAGTCTTCTTTTGAATTTTACATTCTCAATTTTCCATTGCTCTACCTGTCTGCTAACTTAAACACTATATAATTGAATATTAGTCAAAGATTCTCACACAAAATTAAGATGAAAATAGGTGTCCCTAAAGAAATTAAAGATCGAGAATTTCGGGTTGGGTTAACTCCAGCTAGTACAAAAGTTCTAATTGAACAAAATCATCAGGTATTTATCGAAGATAATGGCGGTTTAGGTTCTGGTTTTACGAATGAGGATTACGAAAAAGTAGGGGCTAACATTGTAGATGCTCAAACGGCATGGAATCAAGAGTTAATCATTAAAGTTAAAGAACCTCTGAGTTCTGAATATCAGTATATCTACTCTGGACAAATCTTATTCACCTATCTTCATTTAGCCGCCGATCGTACTTTAACAGAATTTTTGCTTAAAAGTGGTGTTACGGGTATCGCTTACGAAACAGTACAATTATCCGATGGCCGACTACCATTATTAACTCCTATGAGTATCATTGCCGGGCGATTATCGGTACAAATCGGGGCAAGATACCTAGAAAAACAACAAGGAGGGAAAGGTATCTTATTAGGTGGAATGCCGGGGGTAACACGGGGAAACGTTGTCATTTTAGGGGGGGGAATAGTTGGTACAGAAGCGGCTAAAATTGCCGTAGGAATGGGAGCAAAAGTAACTATTTTAGATGTTAATATCGATCGATTATCTTATCTCGAAACCCTCTTTGGATCAAGAGTAGAGTTGTTATACAGCAATTCTCAATATATTGCCCAAAGTGTCAAAAGTGCTGATCTACTTATTGGTGCAGTGTTAATTACCGGTAGAAAAGCACCCATTCTAGTATCTAGGGAATTAGTACAACAAATGGCCCATGGATCGGTTATTATGGATGTAGCAGTGGATCAAGGTGGTTGTATTGAAACTTTACGCACAACTTCCCATAGTGATCCCAGTTATGTTGAAGAAGGAGTGATTCATTTAGGTATTCCCAATCTTCCGGGTGCTGTACCTCGTACTGCTACTCAAGCATTGAACAATAATACTTTACCTTATATCATAAAATTAGCTAATCAAGGTATTGGAGCATTAAAACAAGATGTCAGTTTAGCACAAGGATTAAATGTACAATATCATCGTTTAGTACATCCTGCTGTACAACAAGTATTCCCAGATCTTGCGATCGCTAGTTAGAAGTAATAGAAAATTAATTCCTAATTTATAATCATGCACATTCCCGATGGAATTTTACCTCCAGCCATTTCTATTTCTGGTTATGCCATTACAGGGGGAATAACTTGGTTTTCTTTACGGCAAATTAGTAAACAGCCAGACTATCAAGAACAAATACCGAAAGCCTCTTTATTAACTGCCGCTTTTTTTGTTTCCTCCCTGATTCATATTCCCATTCCACCTTTTAGTATTCACTTAGTATTAAATGGTATTATGGGTTTGGTATTAGGTTATTTTGCTTTTCCTGCCATTCTTATCGGCTTATTTTTTCAAGCAGTATTTTTTCAACATGGTGGCTTATCGACTCTCGGTATTAATGCTATTATTATGGGTATTCCTTCTTTAGTGGCTTATTCTCTTTGGTCATTAAGAAAATTATCTTTATTTAATAATCCTATTACTCAAAATATATTGACTTTTTTTGTAGGCTCGATCGCTGTCTTTCTTTCCGCACTAATCTTTGTCTTTATTACACTAAATACAATCTCTTCAGACTTTAATATTGATACAGAAAAAACCGCAATTTTAACTTCTTTAATTGGTTATAGTATCCAAGGAATAATTGAAGGTATTTTAACGGTTATGTTAGTCAACTTTTTAGAAAAAGTCAAACCTGAAATAATAAGTAATTAGAATTTACTGAATAAATCACAAAAATATTTAAATGTTTTATTATTCTTTACATTTTATCTTTTTGGCTCTCCTACAGTAGTTATGACAAATTAATAGAAAATAATTAATATAAACTTTGATAGCTATAGCTTTGACTCTTTTAAAAATGGTTAAAATAAGGCTTAAAACCTTATAGGGTTCAATAATATTCAACCCCTATGAACATCAAAAATTGACAAATGAACCATTATTTAATCAATTCTACGGCATCTCTACCGTCGATCGATTCTAAATAAACTTTTACTTGTTCTTCTTTAGCCGTGGGTAACGATTTACCGATGAAATCTGGATGTATCGGTAGTTGTCGATGACCTCGATCAACTAATACTACTAATTTAATAATTTCGGGGCGCCCATATTCACTAACAGCATTTAAAGCGGCACGAATAGTTCTACCTTTATAAATAACATCATCGATGAGGATGACAATTTTTCCTGTCAAATCAAAGGGAATTTGGGTTCTTTCTGGGGTACGAGTTTTAATTTTATCTAAGTCATCTCGATAAAAGGTAATATCGATCGCACCTACGGGTACTTTAACCTGTTCAATAACCTCAATTTGATTAGCAATTAAAGAAGCTAGAGGAACACCTCTTGTATAAATCCCTAGTAACACTACTTGAGATAAATCCGAGGCCTCCTCAACAATTTGAGATGCTAAACGAGTTAAAGTACGACGTATTTCGTCTGCCGATAATATTTCGATAATTTGGCTGGACATAACAGAGAATTGAAAATGGAGAATTGAGAATGAACACTCTAATTTTTTTACTTCTTACTTATTACTTTTTATTCATTATTCCACTGCGACTAAAACAACGGTAATATTATCCGAACCGCCTCCGTCTTTAGCATTTTGCACGAGGGTACTAGCCGCTTCTTCAAGGTTTTCAGGTTCACCTAAAGATTTACTAATTAATTCATCGGAAACTTCCTCCGTTAAACCATCACTACATAATAAAAAGCGATCGCCAGAGAGAGTTTCTTCAATTTGTTGAATATCAATACCTTCGTATAAATCTCGTCTGCCTAAACATTGAGATAAAACATGGCGCCAAGGGTGATGTTTCGCATCTTCGGGGGTGATTTCCCCCGCTCGAATTGCCTGAGAAATCCATGTATGATCGAGAGTGACTTGTTCTAATTTTCCGTCTCTTAGACGATAAAGACGAGAGTCTCCGACATGAGCTCTCCAAGTTTCTTCATTGCGAAATACAATCATTACAAGAGTAGTCCCCATATCTGCCCTAGCCGGATGAGTACTTTGATCTTCTAAAATCCCCTCATTAGCTTGATAAATGGCTTTTTCGATCAAATCGTAGGATTCGATCGGTGCGTCCCAATTAGCCTCTAAATAGTCTTTAATTACTTGTGTGGCGATGCGACTGGCTTCTTCTCCTCCAGCATGACCACCCATACCATCGGCTAAAATAAAAAATCTACCCTCTGGGTCAATGTAATGATTATCTTGATTATAAGGTCTAACTAATCCGGGGTCGGTTAAACCAGTAGATGCAAATTTCATAAAGTTAATCTAATTTTTAGTTGCAATATTTTATTATAGTTTGCGATCGAATTTGTCTAATTGTCTCAGTAAACGGAATAAGGAAAAAGCCGGAAAAATACTGAGAATAGCTACAGCGATCGCTAATTGCCAAAGTCCATTAACAACCAGTATAGTACTAGATAGAATTAAAGCACTCATAAATAAACTATAATTCGTTGTCATTTGCATACTTGCTACACGACGCAATAACCGCTCCGACTCCAACGATCGAACTCGTAAACGGAGATCACCCCGTTCTAGTTTATCTATTGTATCCTCTAAACGTCTTGGAAGGCTTAAAGCAGTGTTACTTACTTGAAATGCCTGACGACTAATCTCATCAAAAATTGACTTTCCAACACCGTTATTATTAAAATCATTCATTACTTGTAAGGCAAAAGGTTGTGCCACCTCCATAAAGTTAAATTCTGGATCTAAACCCTTTCCAACTCCTTCTAAAGTCGAAAAAGCCCGCATTACGAAGGTAAATGTCGCAGGAAAACGAAAGGGTTGATCATAGGCTATTTCGTACAAATCTTCGCTAATTTGACTAATGGATTGTTCCTCAAAAGGTTTATCCATGAAGTTGTCTAACATAAATTGTACCGATCGGCGCACAGGGCCTGGATCATCCATTACCGCTAAGGCTTCTAAGTCTATTAAAGCAGAAACTACTCGATCTGCATTCTTTTCCGTAATACCGAATAACATCTCGATAAGTTTTTCTTTGACGTTACTTTTTAACTGTCCCATCATGCCAAAATCATAGAAAATTAAAGCACCATCGACCGCGACAGCTAAGTTACCTGGATGAGGATCCGCATGGAAAAAACCATCGTTGAGCAACTGTTGTAAATAAGCCCTCGCCCCCAACTTCGCTAATATTTTTCGATCAAGTCCTGCCGCTTCTAAGGCTTCATAGTGACTAATTTTGATACCCGGCATATATTCTAAAGTAAGAACTCTAGGAGAAGTATAACGCCAATAAACTTTTGGTACTTTCACCCAATCAGCACTCCGAAAATTACGGCGAAAAGTATCTGCATTACGTCCTTCTTTTAAATAATCTGTTTCCTCCCACAAAATACGACAACATTCCTCATAAATACCTAACCAGTCTCTACCTTTTCCCCAACGAGGATGATTTTGAAAATAGCGAGTAATTTGTTTAAGGATGGCTAAATCAATAGTAAATAACTGTGGTAATCCCGGGCGTTGAATTTTAACGACAACTTCTTCCCCTGAGTATAATTGTGCTTTGTGGACTTGTCCTAAACTGGCGGCGGCTAAAGGAGTGGGATCAAAACTACGAAATAATTTATTAACGGATTTACTTAAATCTTTTTCAATAATAGCAGTAACTTGTTCAAAACTAAAAGCTGGAACTCGATCTTGTAACTTTGATAATTCTTCTACATATTCCACGGGAAAAATATCCGCACGAGTAGAGAAAAGTTGACCTACCTTAATAAAAGTAGGCCCTAATTCCAATAAATTTTCTCGAATCCATCCAGCCTGAATACGACGACGATTCGATCGTTTTTCCTCGGTATAACCATTAGCATAAGTCCATTTTTTACTATTACGCCAGAGTTTGAATAGAAGAATTAAAACAAAAGTCCAAATATCTACACGACGACGAAAACGAGAATAATTTTCCCGATTCCAACGATAAACTTTTTTCCCCGCCTCTGGTTTATTATTTAAGGGCATAGGAGTAAAATCTGGATTAGAGGGTAAATATTTTTGCGGATTAGAATATGCTGATGACACTGATATTTTTTTAATGTGATTTAGTGAAAAAGTTGATATTATTGCTTATTTTTTAATTGTTAATTGTTGATTCTCTTTACTATGATTTTTGACGATAATTGTTTAATTCTGCTTTTAAACGGGCAATTTCCGCCCTTAACTCGTCTAATAATTCTTGTAAATCAACAGTGGTATCAGCCGTTACCGTGATAGTAGTCGGGTTATCAGTTTTTTGTTTTTGAGCTTCAGCTCTAGCTTTTACCTCTCTAGCAAACTCCTCTAATCTTTGTCTAGTTTCCGCGTCAAATTTACCAATATCGCTGAGGATATGGGTTAAGCTGTCTTCTACTTTTTCTGTGACAACTTCGGCGAAGGCTTTACCGAGAATAAATGCTTCTGTTAATGGGTTACTCATTTGCAATATTTCTTAACGCTTTTGTTACAAATTATATCTTTATTTTCTCAGTTTGGAATGAATTATACTCATTGAGATCATAATCTGATATTACAATGTAACTATTTAAACACAAAATTTCCCCTGTCTCCTAGTTGCATCGTTTAAAATGAGATTAATACACTTTAAACTAATTTTTTGTAAAGTAAAAAAAATCACATATCCTTCACTAAAAGATAAGAGACAAATAAAGTTCTATTTTGGATATTCTTAGTTGAAAATAACGAAAAAAACTTATTCAATATTTTTTTAATCATCTGATGACAATTACAATTACAGGTCAATAAATGTAGAGAATGGGCGGAACGAGACCCGAACTAGCAGAACCGAAGTCGCTACATTTTGAGTGTAGTTTGTTATAATAATCTTAACCCAAAAATCAAATAATAATAACCTGTTTCATAATAGAACTGTTTATTATCTCACTAGATTAGAGTAAAAATAACGACCGTAAAAACAAAAAACATCAAAAATTTTAATAATTTAGGGAAAGCGTTAGGGGGAATTTTTTCGGAACAAATCGGGATGACAGGATTTGAACCTGCGACATCCTGCTCCCAAAGCAGGCGCGCTACCAAGCTGCGCTACATCCCGTTTAAAACCTTATCCATCATAACCCAATTAATATTTTTCTGCAACTTCATTCAACTTAAGTAAATCTAAGAGTCTCTTTTGTTATTATCTCCTTTTCATTTGGGTAATCTTACTCAATAACAGGGTTTTTCAAAAGAATTAAGAGTTATGGATAGTAAACACAAAGATATTATTAATCTATGGCAGAAAACTTTTTTTTTGTATTTTCGTTCAGATTGTCAAGAAAAAGCATTTACTTTATTGGAAATTTTAATTGTTACTGTTATTATTGGCATTTTAGCTGCGATCGCATATCCTAATTTACTCAGACAAATAGATAAAGCACGTTATACAGAAGCTATTTTAGCCATGGATTGTGTAGCTGATGAATTGAGAAGTTATCATTTTGAAAGACAAGTATTTCCGCCCGATGTAAATCGTAATAATAGACCTTCTGGAATTAATTGTTTTCCCATTAGTACTCAAAATAAGATACCTTTTAACTCAATTTATGATTACGACAGTATTAATGCTCCGGGGGGAAGATGTTATATTCAGATAGTGTTTTTCGGAAAAAATCAACAACGTGATAGTGCAACTAATACAATTCTTTTTACTCAAGGAGGACTTTATGATACTTATGATGATGATTTAATTTTGAGTTTAGGAACCTTTGATGTTACTTGTCAATGACATGATTAAATCTTGTAAAATAAAGTTACCGTTAAATAGGTAAAAAGGATTATTTAAAGAAAGATCGCTTATGAAAGTTGCCCCATTACCTGAAAATGAACAAGAGCGAATTAAGGCTTTGATGAGATATGACATCTTGGATACAGAATTTGAACAAACTTATGATGAAATTACTCAGTTAGCCGCCTCTATATGTGGAACTCCGATCGCACTTATGAGTTTGATTGATACTGATCGTCAATGGTTTAAATCTAGTATGGGGATTTCCGGAACAGAAACTCCTCGAGATTTGGCTTTTTGTGCCCATGCTATTCTTGATGATGACATTTTATTAATAGAAGATGCTACTCAAGACGATCGATTTTTTGATAACCCTCTTGTAACGGAAAATCCTCCCCACATTCGTTTTTATGCTGGCGCACCATTAATCACTCCCGATGGTTATGCTTTAGGTACTCTTTGTACTATTGATTCGGAACCTAAAAAATTAACTTCCCAACAATTAAACGCTTTAAAAATTTTAGCGAAACAAATTATCACTCAATTAGAATTGAGAATTGCTTTCAAAAAGTTGCAAAAGTATTCCGAGGAATTGAAAGAATTAAACGCTAGTAAAGATAAATTTTTCTCTATTATTTCTCATGATTTAAAAGCACCCTTTAACACTCTTTTAGGTTTTACGGAAATACTAAAAGATAATGTTAAAACCATGACATTTGAAGAAATAGAAGATTTAGCCAATGATATTCATAGTTCTGGACAACAAAACTTTAAGTTACTAAAAAATCTTTTACAATGGTCGATGCTAGAAACAGGAAAAATGAAATGTCAACCTCAAAGCATTGATATTTATAATCTTGTACAAACTATAGTAGCTATTTTTTTATCTACAGCTAAAGAAAAATCTATTAAGTTAAATATATTCTGTAGTGAATTTTCTCCTAAAGTTTACGGCGATAATAATATGTTAACTTCCACTATTCAAAATTTAATTTCTAATGCCATAAAATTTACCCGTGAAAGGGGAGAAATTGAGATCAAAATCCTTGAACAAAAAAAAGATTTAGTCCAAGTGGATATTACCGATACGGGAGTAGGAATGACATCCAAACAAATAGATCAACTTTTTAAAATCGAATCTTGCAGTAGTCGAGAAGGAACTTGTGGAGAAACGGGTACGGGATTAGGCTTATTATTATGTCAAGAATTTGTAGAGAAAAACGGTGGGAAGATTTGGGTTAACTCAGAAGTTGGTAAAGGTTCAACTTTTAGTTTTACAGTTCCTCGAAGTCACCTGAATGAATTATAAAATTATCGGTGAAGATAGAGAACAGGGAAAAGTAATAATAATTGATTTAAAATATAGTTATAGTCAAATTAATTTTACACACTTATTTATTAAATTTAATTCTTTTTGGTGGGGAAATTTAGATCAACTATTGCTTCTTAAACCCTTATTTTTCAAAGTTTCTTACAGCTCGCTCAGGTGAAGTAACAAATAAATATAACTTAAAATTATTGATCGGGAAGATTCTTAAAAAAATGAGATTATCTACCGTATATTTTCATTAATTGAATTCGCAAATCTAGGAAAATATCACGGCGAATATAAGGATAATCCCCTAACCACAGTTTATGACGAGGTATATAAACATCTGTAATTTGTGCAATACGCATAAAATCTGGATCATTTGATAATAATAACCCTTCCACTGCTTGACCTCGATCGACTACTTTATGAATTCTTTGTCTTGGGGTGGTAATGGTTGCCCGAAATCCGCTTTTATCTCCTATTTCCATATTGAATAGTTTACGACGATTTTCTACAATAATAGCTCTACCTAACTTATCGATCGCCGATTCTTCCTTAACTAATTCTTCTGTCAAGTAAACATCTAAAACTTTACCACGCCAAAAACTAATATAACGATAACGGCGAAATTTGCCGTTGCGAACACTTGCCCAATATATCGGACTCCACAACCAATATAAACCTGCAATCATTCTAAATATTAAAGATAAATTATCTCCTGCTCTACCAAAAAATGATCCCAACAACCAAAAAAATAAAACTCCCACAAGGGAGATAAATAAATTCTTTAAAAGAGTTGCAAAATTTGCCCAATAGTAACTATATTGACTCCCCGTTGCAATGGGAGGAATCAAGTCGTTAATAGCTTCTTGTTTCAGTGGAATCAACATGATAATTAGGAATTAGAAATTAGTAATTAATAATTTAATGATGAGTCAATAAATATTCTGAGTGTTAATTTAGACGATTTCTGAGAATCAATAAACTATTTTGATCCTACCTAGCCCCATGTCGCTTATTAAAGGAAATGCCCTTAAGCAAGAGGATAGAGGGATTTAGTAGCATTGAAATCTAATTTATAAATCAGAGAATTGCTATATTCACCATTACTCAAATTACTAATTCCTAATTAATTTAGTGAACTAAATCGAAGTCTAAAGCATCGATGATGGTTTTATTGTAAATGATACGTCCAGGAGTAGTATGTACATATTGAGCAATTTGTTCACCTTCGGCGGTTTCACGAACTTTATGTCCTTGGTAATATTTCCAAACACTACCATCGCTTAAGGTTTCTTCTTTTTGCAATTCATTGCCACCTTTACCGCTATCTACTTCTCCCTCAAAGCGTACCCAGATATAGGCATGTAAATCGACTAAACCTTGTTCATAGGCGCGTAAAGCATCATCAAGGTTGCCATAATAGGTATCTTTTCCTTTGACTGCGGCAGGATTCTCTGCCGTTAAGTAATAACAACCTAAAACCATATCTTGAGATGGTGCAATAATTGGTTTGCCTGTAGCTGGAGATAAAATGTTATGACAAGCCATCATTAATAATCTTGCTTCCGATTGTGCTTCGATCGAAAGAGGAACATGGACAGCCATTTGATCTCCGTCAAAGTCAGCATTGAAAGGAGGACAAACTAAAGGATGTAATTGAATTGCTCTTCCCTCCACCAGTACAGGTTCAAAAGCCTGAATACCAAGACGGTGGAGAGTAGGCGCACGATTTAAAAGTACTGGGTGTCCTGCAATAACTTCTTCTAAAACCTTCCAAATACTGGGATCTGCTTTTTGGATCATTTTTTTCGCCGCTTTGATATTATTTACAATACCTAAACGAATTAAACGATTGATAACAAAAGGTTGGAAAAGCTCGATCGCCATTTCTCTAGGTAATCCACATTGATATATCTGAAGATTAGGGCCTACTACAATTACCGATCGTCCAGAGTAATCAACCCGTTTACCCAGTAAGTTTTGACGGAAACGTCCTTGTTTACCTTCAATAATATCAGAAAGGGATTTGAGAGGGCGACTATTACCACCAACGACAGTTCTCCCACGCCTGCCATTATCAATTAAAGCGTCAACGGCTTCCTGTAACATTCGTTTTTCGTTACGGATAATGATTTCAGGAGCGAGAATTTCTTGTAAACGATTTAAACGGTTATTTCTATTAATAACACGACGGTATAAATCATTTAAGTCAGAAGTAGCAAAACGTCCACCATCTAACTGCACCATCGGGCGCAAATCAGGCGGAATGACAGGAATAACACTTAATACCATCCATTCCGGTTTAGATCCTGTAGCAATAAAATTATCAATTAAGCGTAATCTTTTGATTAATTTCGCTCTTTTTTGCCCTTTACTACCATTAATTTCTTCTCTTAATTTTTCTGCTTCCTCTTCAAGCTGTATTTCTTGTAAAAGACGTTCAACTGCTTCTGCACCGATACCAACTTCAATCCCTTCTAACTCTGAATCTTCTGCATAAATTTGTTCTTCAATTTCCATCCATTGATCTTCAGATAGTAATTGACGATAGCTCAAGTTAGTAGCATTACCTGGATCAAGAACTACATGAGAGTTAAAATAAACTACTTGCTCTACATCCCGCAAAGGCATATCTAACAAAATACTGAGATAGCTAGGAATACCTTTTAAATACCAAACATGGGTGACAGGGGCGGCTAATTTAATATAACCCATACGATGACGACGAACTCTTGATTCGGTTACTTCTACACCGCAACGCTCACATACGATACCTCTGTGACGTACTCTTTTGTATTTTCCACACCAACATTCCCAATCCTTAGAAGGACCAAAAATTTTCTCACAAAATAACCCGTCCATTTCTGGCTTTTGGGTACGATAGTTAATAGTTTCTGGAGTGGTTACTTCTCCTACCACAATGCCATTAGGTAGTGTTCTTTGTCCCCATTCTCGAATACGATCGGGGGATGCAATGCCAATTTTAACGTAGTCGAACTGTCTCTCTTGTTGATGATTCATGCGATTTCCGAGCTTACTCAACCCTTTAATTATATTCCGTTAGCTTATAATTTAATATGCAATTCAATTATTAGTCACGGAGATCCATAATATCATTTTTCCTACAAAAAATCTCTAAAGCTCTTAAGAGGACTTTGTTACTTAAATGAAAAAACGATCGTAATTCAGACAAAATATGAATCCTTGAGGGTTTTGTTAGCTATAAGAAAATAGTTTTCGTTGTTTTAACATAATAAACCCTAATAAAATTCACATAGCTTTTTGTCGGTAGAAACAATACAGGATAACACAGAGAAGGATTTATTTATTTTCCATCAAATTATATGTAACTTCTTGCGTGGTGTCATTATCTGTATTAACAACCTATCAATTGGACAATTAGAATCGTTAGGAAAAAGTATCTTAAATTTTCAATGTTTCGAGGATGTGATCACTTAGTTAAATAATCTTAATTAAAAGAATTATGTTAATAAGATAAGATTCTTTATAGAAACGATAGATTCAAAGAATTAACTCATCTTAATTTTCTCCTGCTGAAATCATTTTAGGATGAGTCAATAATTAAAATATGGTCAAACTGAAAATTTATTATACCAAACCATCAATTACCGAGTTAGAAGTTGAATATGCTGCGGATGCCTCTAGAAACGGTTGGAACGATCGCTGTTACGAATATATCAATCGCTTTGAGGAGGCTTTCAAACAACATTTAGGAGTTAAATATGCGATTGCCACTTCTAGTTGTACAGGGGCTTTACACATGGGAATGGGGGTAAAGTTGTTATGAAAAAAATTGTTATTTCTCAACCAATGTTTTTTCCCTGGGTGGGATTATTTGAACAGATTAAATTAGCTGATACTTACATTCATTATGATGATGTTCAATTACCTTTAGGTAGAAGTTTTATAACTAGGGTACAAGTAAAAACTTATGATGGAATAAAATGGCTATCAGTTCCCATTAAAAGGAATGGAAAACAACTAATAAATAATGTTGTTATTGATAGTAGTCAAGATTGGCGTAAAAAACATTTGAATATATTAAAACATAATTATTCAAAAACTCCTTTTTTTAAAGAAATGTTTGATCTTGTTAATAATATTTATAAATTAGATATTGACAATTTATCTGTATTGAATATCCTAACAATAGAAAAAATAGCTAACTATTTTGATATTGATACTCAGTTTCAACAATCATCTTATTTACAGATAGAAGCTCAAAGTTCAATGAAATTACTAGAAATCGTCAAAAATTTTAATGGCGATATTTATATTACTGGTCATGGAGCTAGTAATTATTTAGATCATCAATTATTTGAAAAAGAGGGGATTAGAGTTGAATATATGAATTATCAAAAATTGCATTACGATCAATTGTATGGAAACTTTACACCTTATGTTTCAGTGTTAGACTTAATTGCTAATCTCGGTAAGGAAGGAATAAAATACATTAATTCATCAACACTATATTGGAAAGATTTTATGAATAGTCAAAAAGATATTAAGCAGGAGGAATAATGAGACGAGATTTTAATATGGAATCTTCAGAATATACTCAACCAAATGCAGCCACCCACTTAGAAAATGATCTTATATTGCACTGGTATCCCAAGAGAATCTGCACTCGTTTTGGTTGGGCTGAATCACTTTTAGAACTTGGACTAGGTCATGGTTTTACAGCCGAACTATTTGCTAAGTCTTGTTCAAGACACGTCATTGTCGATGGTGCCTCCGCAGTTATTGATCAATTTAAAGGGAATCATCCCACTTTTCAGGGTGAAATTGTATTAAGTTACTTTGAAACATATACTCCAGAAGAGCCTTTCGACGTTATAATAATGGGTTTTGTCCTTGAACACGTAGATGATCCAGATTTGATTTTAGTTCGATATCGTGAATTTCTAAAGCCCGGTGGCAAGATTTATATAGCTGTACCCAATGCTAAGTCACTCAATCGTAGGCTCGGTCTTGAATTGGGACTTATTGATGATATTTATTCTCTCAATGATAATGATATAGCCCTTGGCCACAAGAGACAATTCTGTCGAGATACCTTGCACACCAGACTAAAAAAAAATGGCTATCATGTCACTTATGAAGAAGGAATTTATCTCAAACCTCTTCCTCTTGCTGTGTTAAAAACTTTACCTGATTTTCAAGCGAATCTTGATGCTATGTTGAAAGTAGGGATCAACTTTCCTGATCTTTGCGTTGGTTTACTGATGGAGATTATTCCTGAATGAAAACAGTTGCCATTGTCGGTGCCAATTCTATGCTAGGCAAAACGCTTGCTGTACAATTAGGGCAACAAGGTATCACTGTTATCAGTGTGGGAAGGTCTAAAAACAATGATATTATATTAGACCTTGTAAAACCTTTCCATTATAGTATTTGTGCTAATTATAAAGCCGATGTTATTTTTCATTGTGCTTCAGCATTTGGTGATGATACTTTTGAAGGCACACAAACAAATTTTCTCACTAACACAATTGGTTCATTAAATGTACTTAAGTTAATGCAACAACTGGAATGTGTTCACGTGGTCTATGCCGGTTCAATGTCATCTTATCCCAGATTAGAGGCTACCAACTTATTGAGTTCTTATGGGTTATCAAAAGCCCAAGCAGAACAAATCTTAGAATGGGGCATGAAGCGAAAAGAGGGATTATTTTGTAGTCTTCGCTTTTCCCAGCTATATGATACTGAAGGTCTATGTTGCCATCATCAGCCTTGGTTTGGCCGCATTATTGCTTATGCCTCTCGTGGGCTAGATTTACATCTTCCCGCATCTAAAGGCAAA